>JBKQUU010000223.1:0-24966 GCA_052325485.1 Acidimicrobiales bacterium
GGAACGCCACGGCGAGCCCCGTGCCCGCCACCGCGGCGCCGGTAGCGGCCGGCCTCTACCTGGCGGCACCCCAACTGGGCACGGGGGCGTCGGGCGGGGCAAGCTCGCCGGTCAGCCCCGCCCCGCCCGAAAGCCCGCAAACACCGGGCTCCCCCACCAGCACGGGCAATGGGAACGGCACGGTGTCGGTAAACCTGGGCGGGAGCCTGGGCAAGCCGAGCGAGAGCATCACCATAATCATCGGCCTGACGCTACTGGCGGTGGCCCCGTCGCTGCTCATACTCCTCACCAGCTTCACCCGGATAATCATCGTCCTGTCGTTGACACGTCAGGCCTTGGGCCTGCAAAACGTGCCCCCCAACCAGTTGCTGGCCGGTCTGGCCTTGTTCTTGTCACTTTTCATCATGTCGCCGGTCATCAGCCAGGTGAACACCCAGGCTGTCCAGCCCTACCTGGCCGGAAAGATAACCGCCGAGCAGGCCTACACCGACGCCCAGGCCCCTCTAAAGACGTGGATGCTCAAGCAGACCCAGGCGGACGACTTGGCCCTTTTCGCAAAATCCGGCACCAAGCTCACTTCGCCGGCGGCACTGCCCATGGCGGCCATCGTGCCCGCCTTCGCCTTGTCCGAGATGCGGGCGGCCTTCATCATCGGCTTCGTCATATTCGTGCCCTTCCTCGTCATCGACCTGGTGGTGAGCTCCACCCTTATGTCTTTGGGCATGATGATGCTCCCACCCTCTCTTGTCTCCTTGCCGTTCAAGCTGTTGCTTTTCGTCCTCGTCGATGGCTGGGCGCTCGTGGTCCAGTCCCTACTGGCGAGTTTCCATTGACGGACAACCCAAAAGATCCAACGCCAAAAGACCCAGCGCCAAAAGACCCAAAGAAGGGGCAGGCCCGGCAATGAACGACAGCAGCGTCGTCGAGATCGCTCTGCGCATGCTCACCATCACCGGTGAACTGGCGGCGCCCATGCTCCTCACCGCCATGGCCATCGGCCTGGCCATTGCCCTGGTGCAGTCGGTCACGTCGATCCAAGAAGTAACCCTGACTTTTGTCCCCAAAATGGCGGGCGTCTCCCTCGCCATCGTCGTGGCCGGGCATTGGATGCTGAGCACCATGGTCGGGTTCACGGACCAGCTCTTCCAGATGATCCCTCAACTGGTGGGCTCCTGATAAGGGGCCGCACCGATGACTTTCGCCTTTGCCGCCGGCCCCTTTTTCGCCTTCATGCTGGCCTTGGTGCGGGCCAGCGCCTGGCTGGCGTTCGTCCCGCCTTTTTCCTCGAACGCCATCCCTCAAGTCGTCCGCTTCGGCTTGGCCGCCGCCCTCGCCCTGGCCGCCACCTCACAACTGAGCCATGCCCCGGGCCTGGCGGCAAGTGTCACCACGTTGAGCACGGCCGGCTTCGTCTCCGACCTTGTCCTCCAAGCCGCCACGGGCTGCGTGCTCGGGTTCATCACCTCGGTGTTGCTCTCCGTGCTCAGCGCCGCTGGGAGCCTCACGGACGTGACGAGCGGGCTGGCGGCGGCGACCATCTTCGACCCCATCAGCGGAGCCAACAACCCGGTGACGGCCAACCTTTTCAACGTGATCATGACCACGCTACTGTTCGCCACCGGGGGCGACCTGCTCATCGTGAAGGGTTTCATGACCTCGTTCCAGGCCGTGGGGCTGAGCGCCAAGAGCGTGGGCCTCCTCGGTACGACGCTGTTCACCGAAGTCGGGTTCTTCTTCTTGGCCTCTGTCGAAATAGCCGCACCTGTGCTCGGGGCCATGTTCCTGGCCTACGTCGCCTTCGGCCTGCTGACCAAGAGCGCTCCCCAGTTGAACGTGATGTCGCTCGGCTTCGCCCTCAACATCGCCCTCGCTCTGGTGGTGGTGGCCGCCTGCCTGCCGATGCTCCCCGGCGCCGTGTCGACCCTGGTCGACCGGGCCGTCACCGACTCGCTGGGCCTGCTCGGCATCAGCCCCTGAGCCGGCCCGGACAAGCACAGACCGATGCCTGACGCTGATAAGCACTCCAGGACAGAAAAGCCAACTGCTCGGCGCAAGAAGGAGGCGCGCCGCGGCGGTCAGGTGGCTCGTACGCCAGAGCTGGTCACGTGGTTGGTCATCATGTCGGGCAGCTACCTCGTGCAGCGGACCGTGCAGAGCACCTACGCCTTCAGCCTCAGGCTGTGGTCCCAGGTCTCGGACGCCATTAGCCACCCGAGCCTGGCGTCGGACATGGCGGTAGCGGGCAGTGGCGCCAAGGGGACCTTGTCCTGTCTGGGCCCGGCCGTCTTGGCCACCATGGTCCTGGCCCTGCTGGTCAACCTGGCCCAGACCCGGGGGTTGGTGACCTTCAGCCCCTTGAAGCCCAGTTTCTCCCATATCGACCCGGCCAAGGGCCTCAAGCGCCTTTTCTCCCCCCGCTCGCTCTGGGAGGCGGCCAAGCAGGTGGTACGGGTCGGGCTGCTGAGCCTGGTGGCGTGGAAAACGGTCAAAGGTTTCATCCCCGTGGTCACCGGCGCCGAGCCCCTGTCGTCGACCGCCATCGCCAGCGTGGTGGCTACCCGAGCGCTGAACTTGACGCGCCAGGTTGCCGCCATCGGCCTGGGCTTAGCCGTCGTCGACTATGTCGTCCAGTACCGCAAGACGGCACGGCAGCTGCGCATGACCCGTCACGAGGTCAAGGAAGAAAGCAAGTCCAGCGAAGGCAACCCCTATGTCAGGGGCGCCATGCGCCGCCGGCAACGCCAGATGGCCCGTAACCGCATGATCGCCGCCGTGGCCGGAGCCGACGCCGTCGTGCTCAACCCCACCCACTTTGCTGTCGCCGTGAGCTATGTCCGGGGCCGGGGGGCGCCGCGGGTGGTCGCCAAAGGTGCCGACTTCCTGGCCCTGCGCATCCGCGACGAGGCCACCGCCCACCGGGTGCCCCTGGTGGAGGACCCACCCCTGGCCCGGGCGCTGTACGTGGCCTGCGAGCTCGAACAGGAGATACCCACCGAGCTCTACGAGGCCGTCGCCCGCCTGCTCACTTTCATCTACTCGCTCAAAGCTTCCGGGCGCGCCACGCGCATCGACGGCGCCCCGCACAAACCAGCCGTGCCCCTTCTCGGCTCGACGCCGGCCACGACGGCGGCCCGGACGGCATGAAGCCCGGACGGCATGAAGCCCGGACGGTATGAAGGCCGGACGGTATGAAGGCCGGACGGTATGAAGGCCGGACGGCATGAAGCCCGTACCGCTTGAACGCACCGCCTGAGCTCATCTACGGGCTTTGCCCGCCGATAGGCCTGTAGCCAGTCAGCACGGACGCGACCGCCGGCCCAGGGAGCAGGGCCTTACCAGACCTATTGTGGAAGGGCCGGAGAGCTCCGAGTTGCGCAGCAACCGCTTCACTTTGGTGGGCGTCCCCACGGCCATGGTCGGCGTGGTGGTCATGCTGGTCGTGCCCCTGCCGACCCAGCTCATCGACATACTGATCACGCTCAACCTGGTCGGCGCGGTGGTCATCCTGCTCACGTCCATGTACGTGAAAAGGGCCCTCGATTTCTCCGTCTTCCCCTCCCTGTTGTTGATCGCCACCATGTACCGCCTGGCGCTCAACGTGAGCGTGACCCGCCAGGTCCTGCTCCACGCCAAGGCCGGCAACGTGGTCGCCGCCTTCGGTCACTTCGTGATCGGGGGCTCGGTCGTCGTCGGCCTGGTGGTGTTCCTCATCATCGTAGTGATCCAGTTCGTCGTGATCACCAACGGTGCTGGCCGGGTGGCCGAGGTGGCCGCCCGGTTCACCCTGGACGGTATGCCGGGCAAGCAGATGGCCATAGATGCCGACCTCAACGGTGGGCTCATAAACAAAGACGAGGCTCGCCGGCGCCGCCGGGAGGTGGCCGCCGAAGCTGATTTCTACGGTGCCATGGACGGGGCTTCGAAGTTCGTACGTGGCGACGCCATCGCCGCCATGGTCATAATGGCCATCAACCTGGTGGGCGGCCTGGCCATCGGCCTGTTCCAGAACCACGACAGCTTCAGCCAAGCCGTCAACACCTACAGCCTGTTGTCGGTGGGCGACGGCCTGGCCGCCCAACTGCCGGCCCTGCTCATATCGCTGTCGACGGGCATCATCGTGACCCGCGCCGGCACCGAGTCGGACCTGGGCACCGACCTCGTCGTACAAATCCTCAACCAGCGCCGCGCCCTGCGCATCGCCGCCGCCGGAGTTTCGGGGCTCGCCTTCATCCCCGGGTTGCCCAAGGTCCCCTTCATCCTGGTCGGGGTGGCGGTTTGGTTGGCTGCCGGGCGCTTGCCGCACGACGACCGCCTGCGCGACCGGTCCAAAGACCAGGCCGTCCCCGAGGTCCCCGTCGCCCCGGCTCCCGACTCGCCCGAGGGGCTGGCCCGGGACATGAAAGTCGACCCCCTGGAGTTGGAAGTGGCTTACAATCTCGTCGAACTGGTCGACCCCAGCCGCGGCGGCGACCTCCTCGACCGGGTCAAAGCCCTCCGGCGCAAGGTCGCCATGGAGCTGGGCGTCGTGCTGCCCCTAGTCCGCACCCGGGACAACATCGACCTGCCGGCGTCGACGTACACGATCCGGGTCCAGGGCGCCGAGATCGCCCGGGGCACCGCCATGCCCGGCCACATCCTAGCCATCGGGGACATGTTGGGGACGCTCCCGGGCATCATCACCAAGGAGCCCGTCTTCGGCCTGGACGCCAAGTGGGCCCCGGCGTCGGCGCGGGCGCAAGCCGAGCGTATGGGGGCGACGGTGGTCGACCCGGCGTCTGTGATCACGACGCACTTGTCCGAAATAGTGAAGCAGAACGCGGGGAAACTGCTGTCCCGCGCCGCCACCAAGGAACTGGTGGAGATCGTCAAGCGCAGCGACCCCACCGTGGTCGAGGAGCTGGGCTCGGCCCAGGTCACCCTGGCCGAGGTGCAACGCGTGCTGCGAGACCTGCTCGACGAGGGGGTGTCCGTGCGCAACCTGTCCAAGGTCTTCGAGGTGCTGACGGAAAAGGTCCGCACCACCCGCGACCCTGAGGTCCTGGTCGAAGGCTGCCGCCAGGCGTTGGGGCCGGCGCTTTCGGCCGCTCTGGCCACCGACGGCCACTTGCCGGTCATAACCGTCGAGCCCCTGCTGGAACAGCAGCTGAGCGAAGTCCTGCGCACGAGCGACAACGGCTCTTTCCTGGCCCTGGCCCCGGACAAGGCCGAAGCCTTGACGCTCGCCGTCGCCCAGCGGGCCCGGGAAGCCGAGCGCGAGGGAGAGATGCCCGTACTCGTCTGCGCCGCCCCGCTGCGGTCCGCGCTACGCAAGTTGACCCGCACGGCGGCGCCCCGCCTGCCTGTGCTTTCCTATGCCGAGCTGGGATCCCAGCTCCGCCTCGACACCCGGGGAGTGGTGGACCTTGCCCACGCAACGGTTTGAAGCACCCAGTTTGGAGCAAGCGGTCAGGATCGTCCGCTCAGAGGTCGGCCCGGCGGCCAAGATCGTAGGGGCCACGAGGGTACGGCGCGGCGGCGTGGGCGGGTTCTTCGCTCGCGAGCACGTGGAGCTGGAGGTCGAGCTCATCGAAGGCTCCGGACCAGCAGTGCCCCAGCCCAGGGCGGCGGGGCCCGCCGCCTCGACGGGCACCGGCGTGGCACCGTCCCGTGGCAGTGGCCACCGGCCGGTCGATGGGCACAACCAGGCCGAGGGGCGGGGCCGGGACGGTGCGGGACCAAGACGACGCGGCGAGGACGGCGCCAACGACGGGCGCGGCGGGGGCCTCGAGCGCAGGGACCTCGAGGGCAGGGACCTCGATGGCAGGGACCTCGCGGGCAGGGACCTCGCGGGCGGGGACCCCATGTCGGAGCTGATCACCGAGATGGCGGAGAACGGGCCCTCCTCCGTCCTCGACCTGGCCGAGCAGGTGAACACCGAGCAAAACCACTATGCCCTGCCCGACGGCACGTCCGCTCCGCCCCGACGCTTCACAGCACCGGCCCCAGCACAGGCCGCCGCACCCGCAGCCGCGGCCGCGGCGGCCGGCCGCCACGCCGCGGCACCGTTGGCCGCTCCGGCGCCTGCTCCCCGCCCCGCCGGCAGCGCGCCGGCGCCCTCCCGACCGGCAGCCCCCGGGCCCGACAACGCCAACTTCGCCATGATGCTGGAACGGATCGTCCGGGAGGCCGGCCTGTCCGTCCCCGGTGCGCCGCCGGTCGCCCCGGGGCCAAGCAGGGACCCGGTGCCGGCGAGCCCTGCGTCCCAGGCCAGCACTATTCTCACCGAGCTGTCCCCGTCGACGCCTTCGGGCCTCGAACGCCGACCGGCCCCGGCGAGCCCCGACCACCTGGGCGAGCTCTCGGGGCTGGGCCTGGCGGTCCACGCGCTGGGTCTCCCGCTGCCGGCGTGCCAGGGCGTCCGGTCGGTCACGACTCGGGAAGAACTGGAGCAGGAGCTGTGCCGGGCGCTCCAGCGGGCGTTGCCGCCCCTGCCCGGTCCGCCCAAACTGCCGACCAGCATCGTCGCCGTTGTCGGCCCTCGCGACGAGGTGATGGAGGTGGCCCGGGCCGTCACCGACGACATCGGCGCCTCGCGCCAGGAGCTGGCCATCGCCACCCAACGCCCGGTCTGGCGGGCCCAGGAACGCGTCCTGGGCCCGGCCGACGAGGTGGCCGAGGAGCGCCGTACTTGGCGCTGGCGGGGTAGGCCCTCGGTCGTCGCCATCGAGCAGCCCGTGCGCGCCGGAGGCTCGCAGTGGGCCAGCGATATGTTGAAAGCCCTCGAACCGGCCCTGTGCTGGGGGGTAGCCGAAGCGTCTCGCAAGCCCGAGGACCTGGCGTCCTGGTCCCGGTCGCTGGGCGGGATCGACGTCTTAGCCCTGGTCGACCTGGAGGGCACGACCACCCCGGCGGCCGCCCTCGCCGCCGGCGTCCCCGTGGGCAGCCTCGACGGCCAACCGGCCACCCCGCAACTGTGGGCACGCATCCTGTGCGCCCGCCTGATGGGATGAACTAATGAAGCACAAGAGCATGCGCCCGGCCATCTTCTTGCTCCTGGCCCTGGCCCTTTCGGCGTCCACGCTCCTAAATGTGGTCAACGGCTCTGAGTCGGCCATGGGGGCGGGCGAGCACATCGGCGCCGCCATCCTGATCTCGTGGTTGGCCGTGGGCACGGTCGGCTACACCGTCGACCGCTACCGGGCCCACGTCTTTACGCACGCCCGGCAGCGACGGTCGGGTTGACCAAGGCGCCAGCCTTTTCGGTCAAAGCGCCAGCCTTTTCGGTCAAAGCGCCGGCGTAGGGCGCTCGTTCTCACCGGTTGCCGAAGGCGCCGCCACCATAGGAGCCGTCATCATTGAAGCCAGCGTCATGGGAGCCGGGACCATAGAAGCCGGGACGGAGTCGGCGCTGACATAGATCGGCTCGCTGATAAAGGACGTCGCTTTCCAGTTGCGGATGCGTTCTATGAGGCTTTCCGTTACCTGATAGCCGCGTCCCACCAGGAGGCGGCCAGCCGAGTCGGTCACGTCCTTCACCACCGTCATCCCCGCCTCGAGCTCATTGGAGAGAAGTTGGAGGACATCGGGGTCGCTGGTCTCGGGCTCGGCCGTCTGGCGCAAGGCATTGAGCAGGTAGGGATCGTAGGCGCCCTTGCGGCGCTCCAGAGCACCCAGGGCCACACGCCGGTGGATCCCGCCCGCCTCAAGGGTTTCCAGGTCCACGGCGATCCGGATCATTTGCGCCCCGATACCGACGTTCGTCCTCGCCTCCGGGGCGGCGCCGAGAACGTAGCCGACCCCAGGGTGCGCCTGGCGGCTCTGTTGTTCGAAGGTGACGGTCTGGTCGCGGATCATCTTGCGGACGTCGTCGAGGCGCGGGATCGATGCCAACAGGCTCTCGGCGTGGCGCGGGAGCATGTCCACCTGCGCCTGCTCGTCGAGGGTCAAGGGCGACCCCGCGTTCAGCTTGGAAACCGTTTCGGGGGCCAGGACGACTGTGCCTATCTGGGAAAGCATGGCCGCTATCTCGATCCGCCAGGCATCCGGCGGCCCTGTGGCCTCGATCAGCTGGAGGACGACCCCCCGGATCCGGGCGGCGCGGGCGAACGCCATGGGGTTGGCCAGGCTCAGGACTTCGAAAAGGGCGGCCACGCTCCCTTTGAGCGTGTGCTCGATGAGCTCGCGCTCGGCCTTTATCGTCCGGTGTTGCTCTACCGCCTCCGCCAGCGCCTTGACCAGGACCGGTCGGGGGCAGGGTTTGACGAGGAAACGGAAAACGTTGCCGTCGTTGACCGCGGCCAGGGCGTCTTCGACGTCGGCGTGGCCGGTGAGCAGTATGCGCACCGTGTCGGGGCTGGCCTTCAGGGCTTCGGCGAGCACGGCAGCGCCGTCCATGCCGGGCATGCGCATGTCGGAGGTGATGACGGCGAACGCGGGGCCCTCGCTCAGGAGCGCCAGCGCCTCAGGGCCCGATTCGGCACCGACCACGGCGAACTCCGCGTAGAGCTGGCGGCGGAGGCTGTCCAGGACGGCGGGCTCGTCGTCCACGCAAAGCACCCGGGGGCGCTTGTCGACGGTAGCCCTTCCCAGTCTGTCGGTCATGGCCGCGCACCCTGTGCTGTGCTGAACGCCAAGACGTCGCTCCCCGTACGCCGGACAATCCCCTGTTTGTCCCCCATCGGCCCGTCGGCCCGGGAACTGAGCGTCCCCGACCTCGCGGTGGGTTCAGCCCCGGGCCAGGCCGTGAGCGAGGCGGTAGTACGCCTGGCTCCAGGCGAGCTCGCGCCGGAAGCTCTGGGTGGTCGTCGAGGCGTCTATGTGCACGAGCTCGAGGCCGGCGATGACGGCCAGGTCCTCGAGCGCCTCGATGTCCACGGCCGTGCTGAGGGCCGTGTGGTGAGGGCCGCCGGCGGAGAGCCACGACTCCGCCGAGGTGGAAAGGCTTGGCGCCGGCTTCCACACGGCGCGCGCCACCGGCAGCCTCGGTAGGGGCGCGTCGGGAGGGACGATCTCGATGTCGTTGGCGACCAGCCGCAGCCGGTCGCCCAGGTCGATCAGGCCCACGACGAAGCCTGGTCCGGGCCGGGCGTCGAAAACCAGCCTCACAGGATCTTCACGGTTGCCGATGCCGAGGGGGTGGATCTCGCAGCTCGGCTTGCCGGCGGCGATGCTCGGGCACACCTCGAGCATGTGGGCACCGAGGATCTTCGGCTCGCCGGGACCGAAATGGTAGGTGTAGTCCTCCATGAACGAGACCCCGCCGGGCCGGTCACCGGCCATGACCTTGAGGATCCGCACCAGCACCGACGTCTTCCAGTCGCCCTCGCCCCCGAAGCCGTAGCCGTCGGCCATGAGCCGTTGGACGGCGATACCCGGGAGCTGGCGCAAGCCTCCGAGATCCTCGAAGTTAGTGGTGAACGCGTCGAAGTTGCCAGCGTCGAGGAACGACCTCAGGCCTACCTCTTGGGCGGCGGCGTAGCGCAGCGAGCCGTGCCGGGCACCCCCCGGGGCGAGCTCGGGCACGACCGTGTAGCTGTCCTGGTACTGCGCCACGACATCGTCGATGGCGTCGGACGGAGCACCGTCCACCGCGGCGACGAGCTCATTGACGCTGTAGGTGTTGACCGACGCCCCGAGCCGCAGCTGGACCTCGACCTTGTCGCCCTCGGTAACGGCGACATCGCGCATGTTGTCGCCGAAGCGGGCCATCCGCAGCTCCTGGGCGGCATGCCAGCCGGTGGCGGCGCGGGCCCACGAGCCGATCCGGCGGCGGACGGCCGGGTCGCTGGCGTGCCCGGCCACCGTCTTGCGCCGCAGGGCCAGACGGGTCTGGACGTAACCGAACTCGCGGTCGCCGTGGGCGGCCTGGTTCAAGTTCATGAAGTCCATGTCGATCTCGGCCCAGGGCAGGGAAAGGTTGGCCTGGGTGTGCAGGTGCAGGAGCGGCTTGCGCAGGACGTCGAGCCCGGCGATCCAGGCCTTGGCCGGCGAAAAGGTGTGCATCCACGCCACCACCCCGATGCACTGGTCGGCGCTGTTGGCATCGAGGCAAGCGCGACGGATACGAGCCGCATCGGTGAGGACGGGCTTCCAGACGACGGGCACGCCGATCTCGGGGCCGCCGTTCAGCAGCGCCACGATGTCTTTGGACTGGGCGGCCACCTGGCGCAAGGTGGCCTCGCCGTACAGCTCTTGACTACCGGTGAGGAACCAGACCTCGAGGTTTTCTCCTGCCGATTTCATCCGGGTTCCTCCTGGCTAAACGCTTGTTACCGCTAACATAACATCGGGCGCGGCGCAGATCAACCGCTCTCGGACCGCGGGTACGGGCCGGCGATGGTGGGCACCGGCCATGCACGGCATGGCGGCATGCAATAGGGTCGGCCCGGATGTTCGAGCTCGGGTTCCTCACCAGTGCCGAGCCCGGCCAACCGAGCCTGGTGGTGCGCGTCCGCGGTGACACGGTGGCGATCGAAGAGGGACCGCTCCCCGACCGGGCGCACTTCCTCGGGGCGCTCGACGGGCGCCCATGCGTCGCCACTGAGGAGCCCGGGGCTCCCGACGCTACGGGTTTCGTCGGCCTGCGCCAACTGTGGGGACAGGTCGACGCACAGGTCTGGGCCATCGCCGGCCGGGCCGTCCAGATAGTCGCCTGGGACGTGGCCCACCGCTTCTGTGGGCGGTGCGGCGCCGTGACCCAGCCCCTAACCGACCAGCGCGCCCGGCAATGCCCACGGTGCGGCCTGGCCGCCTACCCCCGGCTCGCTCCCGCGGTGATAGTCCTGGTGGAGCGGGACGATGGCCGGGTATTGCTGGCCCGCAACGCTAACTTCTCCGAAAACTTCTACTCGTGCCTGGCGGGTTTTGTCGAGCCCGGGGAGACGCTGGAAGAAGCTGTGCGACGCGAGGTGCGAGAGGAGGTGGGCATCGAGGTGGACGACCTGCGCTATTTCGGGAGCCAGCCCTGGCCGTTCCCGCACTCCCTCATGATCGGTTTCACGGCCCGGCTGGCGTCGGGCGAACTGCGCCCCGACGGGCTGGAGATCACCGAGGCGGGCTGGTTCTCACCCTCGGAGCTTCCCCATCTGCCCGGCGAGATCAGCATCGCCCGCGCCCTGATAGAGGCCTGGCGGGCGCCGTCCCCGGCCTGACCCCGGCTCGGGTAGAGGGCTCAGGTGGGCCGGTTAGAGGGCTCAGGCCCGGGGTAGAGGGCCGGGTAGAGGGCTCAGGCCCGGTACAGGTAGCGCACCGCGGCGATGTCGTCGTCGGCGTGGCCCTCGGCCGCCGTTCGCAGGTAGGCGTCGCGCACGGCCTGCGCCACCTGGAGGTGAACTCCCGACCCCTCGGCCACGTCTATGGCCAGGCCGGCGTCCTTGGCGCCCAGCGACGTCGTCCACCAGCCCGCCGCAGGGGCCCCGAGGACCGCCTCGAACCGGGTCTTCACTCCCGGCGCCACCACTCCCCCGAGGAGCTCACGCAGCTGGTCGTCGTCCAGGCCGCCGGAACGGCCGACGGTGAACGATTCGGCCAACGACGCCACGCCCGCCAGCAGCAGCAGGTTCACCGTCAGCTTGGCCGTGGTGGCCAGGCGGGCCAGGCGGTAGTGGCGTACCGTCCCCCCCAGAGCAGACAGCACGGGCCCGATCAGCTCGAGGGTGCCCGCGCCCGTACCGGCCAGGTAGGTGGCTTGGCCGGCCTCGACGGCCGCCGGGCCTCCCAGCACAGGCATGGCCACGAAGTTGGTGAACATCCCGGCCAGTTCATCGGTCAGGCCGGGAGAGACGGTCGAGCACTCGACATAGGGCACGCCATCGGCGACCCCAGCCCGCACGCCCCCGTCGCCCAGGGCCACCTGCCGGACGGCGGCATCATTGGAGAGGCAGGTCAGCACGACCTCGGCCGCCTTCACCGCCTCGGCCACCGAGCCCGCCTGGCTGGCACCGGCCTGTACCACCCCGGTCGTTCTGCCCGGCGAGCGGTTCCAGACGACGACTTCGTGGCCCCCGGCCAACAACCGCCCGGCCATAGCGACGCCCATGCGGCCCATCCCAAGCACTGCAGTTCTCATGCTCCACCTCTACTGGGAAAACGGGCCCTGGCGCCAGCTCGCCTCCCGCCGAACGAACTGGCCCCCGGGACCGACAAGCCCGGAGCGCTCCTCCGCCCCCCCGGGGGGTCACCCGGGTAGACGGTAGAACACCTGCAGGGCCCGGTCGAAACCCCGATCGGACAGGGCGCGGCGGGCAAAGAGGATGGCCTTGGCCCCCCGGCCCGCCACATAGCGGGGTTTGGGCCGGCGAGCGCTCACCGCCGCCAGGACGGCGCCGGCGATCACCTCGGGCGGTGAGATCAGCCACGGCCGGCGGTCGTAAACAGCCAGCACCCTGGCTATGGCGGCGGCCTGCTGAGCGTAGGGACCGGTGGACGAGCGCTCCCGCAGGTTGGCGGCGGCGATACCACCCCACTCCGAGCGGATGGCGCCTGGCTCTATGACCACGACGTCGATCCCGAACGGCCGCAGCTCCACCCGCAGCGAGTCGCTCAGGCCTTCTAAGGCGAACTTGGCCGCGTGGTACCAGCCCCCCAGAGGCTCGTATATTTTGCCACCGATAGACGAAATGTTGACGACCCGCCCGCAGCCCTGCGCCCGCATGGTCGGCAGGACCAGCTGGGTGAGCCGGGCGGGCCCGAAGACGTTGACCTCCAACTGGTGGCGGGCCTCGCTGAGAGGGATCTCCTCCAGTGACCCGTACGAACCGTACCCGGCGTTGTTGACCAGGACGTCTATGCGCCCCGCCTCGGCCAGGACCTGCTCGACACCGGCGGTCATGGACTCATCGACGGTGACGTCCATGGCCAGCGTCCTGATGCCGGCCGCCGCCAGCGCCGACATGCGCTCGGTACGGCGGGCGGCGGCATACACGACGTAGCCGGCGCGGTGGAGCTCCCGGGCGGTGGCCGCGCCTATCCCGGACGACGCCCCCGTCACTATCGCAACTTTGTCAGTCATGGTCGCCCCTGTGAGCCGAACAGTACCCGAGTACCCCATGACCTCCCACCTTGGCGCTTCGCGCCGACCATGCGGTCAGTTCCGAGCAGTATTGCGGAGCAGTCGCCGGGGCCCTGTCGCCCATGGGCTGAGGACTGACTTTGGGCCCTACCTTGCCCGGGAGCGGCTGGGTAGCCTTCCGGGGACATACCGGAGAGGAGGCGTGGTGGCGGCCAGCGTAAAAACACCGTCCACCGCCGCGTCGCCACCGGCGCTCGTCGAGGACTGGGCTTTCAGGGTCGACAGCCTGTACAAGCGGTTCGGCGGGCTGGCGGCCAACGACAACATCACCGTACGGGTGGAGCCGGGCGAGGTTTACGGCCTGCTCGGGCCCAACGGCGCCGGCAAGTCGACTCTGGTAAAGCAAACGATCGGCCTGCTGAAACCGACCGCCGGGAGCATCAGGCTCGGCCCCTTCGACCTCGTGGCCGACCCCGACGCCGCTCGCCAGCTGTGTTCCTACCTCCCCCAGGCGCAGATGCCGATCGACTCGTTCCACGTGCGCGAGGCGGTCGAGCTGGCCGGGAGGATCCGGGGCGGTCGGGCCGGTGAGGTCCGCCAGCAGACGGCGGCCCTGCTCGAAGCGCTCGAGCTCGGTGAATGGCAAGGCGCCCTCGGCCAGACGCTGTCCGGCGGCGTGAAGCGCCTCGTGGGCTTCTGCATGGCCACCGTGCGTCCCGGGCGGTTGGTGATCCTGGACGAACCGACCAATGACGTCGACCCGCGGCGACGGCGCCTGATGTGGGAGCAGATCCGCGCCCTCGGCGCCCGAGGGTGCTCGGTGCTGCTCGTGACTCACAACGTGCTCGAAGCCGAGAAGTCGGTCGACCGCCTGGCCGTGATCCACAAGGGCTGCCTGGTGGCCGAGGGGACGCCGTCGTCACTGAAGGCGGCCGACCGGTCCCATCTGCGGCTCCAACTGATGCTGGCACCCGGGGCCGAGACACCCCCCCTCCCGCCGTGGGCCGGTGAGGCCGTACGCGTAGGGCACAACCTGGTGACGACGATCGCCGAGACGGACGCCTCGGCGGGGATCGCCTGGGCCGTAGCGCTGACCGACGCCGGCGTAGCCGAGGAGTACGCCCTGGGAGCGACAACCCTGGAGGACGCTTACATCCGCCTGACGTCCCACATGTCGAGCGATGGCGCCGACGAGCCCGATTAGGCCGGTGAGGCCGCTTGGCCCGCTTGGCCCGACCAGCCGCTTGGCCCGGTCAGCCCGCTTGGCCCGCTCGGCCCGGTCAGCCCGGTGAGCACACTTGGTGCTCGGCCGGCCGCCTTCAACGGCCTACTTGTCCCCGTAAAGCACGGAGCGAGGCACTGGTGGGCCAGCTACGCCGTCATGTTGCGTTGGCACCTCGCCAGCCTGCGGGTCTGGATGGCCACGCTGGGGGTCATCCAGGTCCTTTCGGGGGTCGGCTTCATCCTCGGGATCTCTCTGTTCTTCGGGCACATACCGATGACGGCGGCATTGTTCGTGTCGACGGGCGTGCCCGTGGTCAACCTGGTCATGGTTGGTCTGGTCATGGGGCCGCAGCTCGTGGCCGACCAGAAAATCAACGGCAGTTACGACTACCTCCGCTCGTTACCGGTCAGCCGTTCGGTGACCGCCGCCGCTTGGTACACCGTCTGCCTGATGACCGGCATCCCGGCCATGGTCGTGTCCCTTTGCGTCGCCCGGTGGCGCTACGACCTGCCCCTGCACATCTCCCCCATGGTCGTCCCGGCCGTCCTGCTCACCTCGTTCGCCGGGACGATGCTCGGGTACGCCCTCGGCCATGCCATCGGCAACCCGATGGCCACGAGGCTAATCACCCAGTTGCTCGTCTTCGTCGTCTTCGGTTTCGCACCCGTTCTTTTCCCGCTGTCCCAGATGCCACGCTGGCTCGGGGCCCTCAACTGGTGGTTCCCGTTCCGCCATATGGCCGTCGTCACCCGGGCCGCGCTTACCTCGGGAGCTCACCCGGCTGTGGTGTCCGCGTACGTAGTCCTCGGGGTATGGACGGTGGCCTGTGCCGGCCTGGCCGGACGGGCGCTGGGGAGACGGCCGTGACCGTTGCCGGGGCCGCCGGTTACCGGGCGGGCCAAGTCCCGCGCGAACAGCTGCGCTCGGGGGCACGCTACTGGGTCGCCAGCCTGTTCTGCATGTTGCGCTTCGACTACGGCCGCATGCGGCAGTGGGCACCGATGTTGATGGTCGTCCAGACGATGACCGGCGCCGGGATGGCGCTGTTGTACGGGTTCTTCTACCCCCACGTCACCGCCGCCCGGGCTCTGTACATCACCACCGGTGCACCGACCCTGGCCCTCATACCCCTCGGCTTCGTCATGTTGCCCAGCTCCGTGGCCCAGCAGAAAACCGAGGGGACGTTTGAGTACATCTGGTCGCTCCCATCGCCCCGCAGCGCCCAGGCCGCGTCTACGTTCCTGCTCTACACGGTCCTGGCCCTCCCCGGCGCGGCGTTGGCGTTGCTCGTGGCTACCTGGCGCTACGACGTGCACCTGTCGGTCTCACCGCTCCTGGTCCCCGCCGCGCTGCTTTGCGCCGTGGTGGCCATAACGGTCGGGTACGGCATGGCCGTCGCCATCTCCAATCCTGTGGTGACCAACGTGGTCACTAACGCGTTGATGTTCGTGGTGCTGATGTTCTCGCCCATTGTCTTCCCCGCTTCGCAACTTCCGGGCTGGCTTTATGCCGTCCACCGAGTGCTGCCCTTCTACGGCATGGCCGTGGTCATCCGCGCCGGCCTCACCCAGGGCGTCGTCAACCACGTGGCAACGTCGTTCGGCGTGCTCGGCGCCTGGACCGTGGCCGGCTGCGCCATGACCGCCTGGGTCGTGGGGCGACGCCGCTAGAAAGGCTTACCGGGCCGCCGTTATGGCGGCCGCCAGGGCGTCTTCCTGGGACCAGTTGGTGTAGAAGTGCCGGTTGGGCTCGACCATCATGTTGTAGTACCACCAGAGGAAGTAAATGCCAGCCGAAAAGAAAGCGGCCACTATGCGGCCCACGTAGTTATGCGGGCGCTTGACCCGGCCGGCGTCGGGGTAAGCCAGGGCATGACCGAGCCGCCCGTAAATAAAAGCTAGCTCGTGCTCGACGCCGACCTCGGCCCGGTCGTGTTTGACCAGGTCCCCGTCGAGCAGTATGAAGGCAATAACGTGCACGATGGCATTGGCGAGCACGGAAAGTACCAGCCAGATAACGGGCTCCCGGAAGTCCCCGGTCATCTTTCTCAGCACGGCCAGGTGGGCCGCGGCCCGCTGGAACGACGGGGCCAGCTCCGCCTGCAACCCCCGTCGCCCCGCCTCTTCCCAACCGAAGCCGAGCGCCCCGTCAAGCAGCTCCAGCCGGCGAGCGTTGTGCTCGCGCATGCGCCGGACCAGTTGGTAAAAAACGTAGAACCCATAAAAGCCCAGCGTGAGCACGGTCCAGCCCAATGCCGTCCAGAAGTTGAAGATGTAGTCGGTTTTCGTTCGCTCCTGCCAGGCCTGGTAGAAGCGCTCCGCCGGTGCCGCCACCGGCAGGTAAGGCGGCGGGGGTTGGCCAGCGGCCCACGGCCCGGGGGCGGGGCCGGGGTGCCCCGGTGCCCACCCGGGCTGCCCCCACGAGGGCCCACCTCCGGGCAGGGCTCCGGACAGCTGGCCTCCCGGGCCTACGGGCGGGCCGGGCCAGCCCGGGGGAGCACCGTCGCTCATGGGAACGCCCCTACCGGGCCCCGGCGGGCGCGGCCCACGGTGGGGGCCGGTCGCCGCCAGGTCGCGGGCACGGCGTCATACCGTCGAGGTGCGGCGCCGGGCTGTCACCACGACAGCGGCTCCCACCACAACGAGAGCCAAGGGGAGCGGGCACCACCAATGTTCCCAGAGAGCGGTCAGACCGTGGCTGCTTTCACGTCCGGACCAGAAGACGCCCAGCAGCACGAGGACCGCGCCGACCATTTTTCCAAAGCGCCTCACCGCTCAAGGATACCTTGGCCTTTCCGCCCGGCGCCGATAGAGTTCCTCCGGGAGGCGGCGCCAACAGACGGTGCCGCGCCGCTGACCCATGGAGACCGTTGCCAGCGTCACCGCCGAGACGATGGCGTTACAACGTTCGTTCGAATCTCACCGGCCCCGAGGTCGCCTGTTCGACGACCCCTTCGCCGATGCCTTCCTGCGCCCAGCGTGGCGGGCCTTGGCGGGGGCGAGCGGTGTGCCCGCCCTACGCCGGACGGCTCTGGGCCTCTACGACTGGGCCGGCGGGCGTGGGCCCCGGCCGTCGGCCATCGTCCGCACCAAGATGATCGACGACGCCTTGGGCGAGCTCCTGCCCGCTCATGACCAGTGCGTGCTCCTCGGCGCCGGCTACGACACCCGGGCGCACCGATTGGCCTCCTTGTCCGGGCACCGCGTGTTCGAGGTGGACCACCCGGCCACGCAGGGAGCAAAGCGGGCCGTGGTCGGTCGCCTCGGCCTCGATAGCGAGAACGTCACCTACGTGGCGGTCGACTTCGAACGCGACGACCTTGGCGACCGGCTCGTCGGTGCCGGGTTCGTCCGGGAGGGCCCGTCCGTCTTTTTATGGGAAGGCGTGACCCAGTACTTGACCGAGAGGGCGGTCGGCTCCACCCTCGACGTCGTTCACGGCCTGAGCGGCGACGGCGGGACCTTGATCGTGACTTATGTGGACCAAAGAGCGCTGATATCACCGAGCCCGTTCCCCGAAGCCCGCCGGTGGCTCAAGGCCGTCGCCCGCGTCGGCGAACCCTGGATCTTCGGGCTGCTGCCCGAGGAGGCGCCGAGCTTCCTCGCCGCCCATGGTTTCGTCCTCCTACGAGATCGCTCGACCCTGGAGGCCAGCCGGGACTACGTGAGCGACCGCTCTGTCCACCATTGGGGCTCCGGCCTCTACCGGGTCGCCGTCGCCTCCGCCGGGTCAGCGCAAAAGGGTGAGTAACTCGTCCGGGGTGTGCGCCACCGCCGTAGCCCCGGCCGCGGCCAGTTCTCCGTCGGCCGCATAGCCCCAGGCCACGGCGATGGCGGGCAGGCCCAACGCCGCCGCTCCATTTACATCGAAGGCCCGGTCGCCCACCATACAGACGTCGTCCCGGCCGACCAGGCCGAGCGCACTGATGGCAATGCTGATCACCTCGCGTTTGGCGCGGGCCCGCCCCTCGAGCTCGGAACCCGAGACGTAGGTGAAATAGCCGGACAACCCGAAATGTTCCAGGACTCGCCGAGCGAACACGGTGGGCTTGGAGGTGGCCACAGCCAAGGTCGCCCCGCCGTCCCGCAACGTGCTGAGGACCGTCTCGATACCCGGGTACACCTCGTTCTCATAGAGGCCCTTTTCCGCCATGTAGCGCCGGTACTCCACCACCGCCCGCTCAGAGGTGGCGGCGTCGAAGCCACGCGCCTCGAAGCACTCGTGGGCGGGAGGGCCCACGAAGTCCCGCAGCTGTGAGGGGTCCAACGGCTCCGCGCCCAATCTCGAGAGCGCGAACGAAACCGAGTTGAAAATGCCGACGCCCGGGTCGGTCAGTGTCCCGTCGAGATCGAAGAGCACCGCCCCGTACCGCACGTACTAATCATGGCACGCCGGCGTCAGCCCCGAGGAGGACGGTGCCGGCGTGACGGTGGCCCATTTGGGCACCGGGGTTATTTCTCCTGGGCGCGCCATAAAGGCCCGATATTTGGCCCAGTTGAATTACCGCAGGTTGGGTGCTATAAAGCGGGGACCAAGAACTGCCCGTCGAAAGGTGCCGGAGCGGCAGCCCGGCTGGTCATGGAGGATGCCGATGTCGAGCCTTTCAGGGCCGCCACTTCGCCCATGACAACGCGCCCGGAGGGGGGCGCCGCCGATGGCGCACCGGCCCGGCGCTCCCTCAGCCCAAGCCAGATCGCCATGATCGTCGCCTCGATCGGCTTGGTGGTCACGGCCTCGCTCGCCTGGACGGCCCGGACGCTCAACGCCCACAATGAGCACCGGCTCCTCGAAGTCCAGGCCCGGCAGGCGGCGGCGGTGATCAGCTCGACGATCCTCAGCATCGAGGGCCCCCTGGCGACGGCCCTGCAAATAGACACCGCCACCGCCGGGGACCCCCGTCAGTTCCGACGGTACATGTCCGCCCAGACCGGGCCCGGTCGTCTCTTTGTGGCGGCCGCTCTGTGGGAGGACGAAGGCTCTTCGTGGCGGCCGGTGGTGTCGTTGGGGGCACCCCCGGCCTTGGTCCCCACCTCGAGCAGGGCCCGGGACTTCGTGACCAGCGCGCTCGGCAGCTCGAGCTTTGTGGTCACCAGCATCAGCGCCGGCGCCAGCCAACGCGTCGGCTACGCCATTGCCCTGCCCGAGAGCCCGAGGTTCGCCGTTTATGCCGAGCGGGCGATCCCGGCCAATAGGCAGGCGCCCGTGGAGAGCAACCCGGCGTTCGCCAACCTCGACTATGCCACCTACCTCGGCCCGACGCGGCCCTCAGACCTGGAGACAACAGATCTGCCGTTGGCCAGCCTCCCGCTCTCCGGCGACCTGGCCCGGGAGGTGGTCCCTTTTGGCGACACGACCCTGACGCTCGTGGCCTCAGCCAGAGGTCAGTTGGGCGGCGCCCTCGGCGGCGCCCTCCCGTGGATCTTCCTCGTGGGCGGGGCGCTGCTCACCATCGCCACCTCCGGGGCGGCGCGAGAGCTGGTCAGGCGCAGGCGGGACGCCGAGCAGGCCGCCGGGACCATCGCCGGGCTCTACGACCGGCTCGACGGCCTGTACGGGAAACAGAGGACCATAGCCGAGGCCCTCCAGCGAGCGCTCCTGCCCCAGAACAACCCCGATATCGCTGAGCTTGAGATCGCTTCCCGGTATATCGCCGGTGCCGACGGGGTCGACATCGGTGGCGACTGGTACAGCTGCATCGCCCTCGATGAACGCCGGTTCGCGTTTGCCGTGGGCGACGTCTCGGGCCGAGGCGTCAGCGCCGCCACCGTGATGGCCCGGCTCCGGTTCACCATCCGGGCCTACCTTCTGGAGGGGCACTCCCCCGACGTCGTGCTCGGGATGTGCTCCCGGCAACTCGACCTCGACGAGGACGGGCACTTCGCCACGGTGCTCGTGGGGACGGGCGACCTGGCTTCGGGCGAGGTCACCCTGGCCAACGCCGGTCACCTGGCACCGCTGGTGCTGTCGCCCTCAGGGGTGGGCTACCTCAGCACGGAGCACGGCTTACCGCTCGGGGTCCAGGCCGGCCCGTACCGCTCGAGCAAGGTCTTGTTGGCGGCGGGGTCGACGCTCCTGGCCTTCACCGACGGCCTCGTGGAAAGGCGCGGGGAGGACATCGATGTGGGCCTGCGGCGCCTGGCCGAGGCGGCGACCGTGCCGGCGGCAACACTCGACGACCTGCTCACCGGGCTCGTCGGCCAGTTGGCCCAAAGCGGCGGGGAGGACGATATCGCCGTGC
Organism: Acidimicrobiales bacterium; assembly: GCA_052325485.1. GTDB lineage: Bacteria > Actinomycetota > Acidimicrobiia > Acidimicrobiales > Palsa-688 > Fen-671. Next base: position 20,452 of record JBKQUU010000223.1, read on the forward strand.
TCGCCATCAAATGGCGCCCCTAGCAGCGCTCAAACATTGGCTAGGGCAGCTGCATTGACTTTCAGCTTTAGCCTAACCTAGTGTTGCCTTGGTGCCACTTCTGCCAAAGCTAGCCAAAGCTCCTCAAGGTGAGTACAAGGCCCTGCTTGACGCCCTGAGGTCCCAGGGCGCCACGACCCGCTCGGAGCTGGCCGCCTTGTGCGAGCTGCCCCGTTCGAGCGTCTCGTTGAGGGTGCGGGACCTCCTGGACGCCGGCCTGCTGGAGGAGCGGGGCGGCACCGAGGCCACAGGCGGCCGGCGAGCCGGGCGCGTCGGCTTCGCTCCCGATGCCGGGGTCGTGCTCGCCATCGAGCTCGGGTCGACCCACGCTCGCTGGCGACTGGCCGATTTCGCCGCCCGGCCCCTGGCCGACGGGGGTTTCCCTATCGTCATCTCCGCCGGAGGCGATGAGATCCTGGGCCCGGTAGAGGCAGAGGTGCGCCACGCCCTCGACGGCATGGACCTGGCCATCGAGGCGGTGCGCTCGTGCGCGGTCGGTTTCCCCGGGCCCGTCAACTTCGCCGACGGGCGCGTCACCGGCCCTCCGCACATGGCCGGTTGGGACCAATCGCCCGTCGCCACCCCCCTGAGCAAATGGGTGACGGGCCCCATAGTCGTGGACAACGACGTCAACGTCATGGCCTGGGGCGAGTACGACGCCAAATGGCGCCAAGAGGGCATCCATGACCTTTTGTTCATCAAGCACGGCACCGGCATCGGCTGCGGGATAATCGCCAACGGCCAGATATACCGGGGGTACGACGGCACCGCCGGCGAGGTAGGCCACATATGCGTCACCGACGCCGAGCAGGACCTCATGTGCTCGTGCGGGAGCAAGAACTGCCTGGAGGTCGTGGCCAGCGGTGGGGCCCTGGTCAAAAGGCTGAAGGCGCAGGACTACAAGGTCGGCACGGCCGGGGATGTCTCCCGTCTGGTGGTCCAGGGGGACCTCCTGGCCATGAGCATGGTCCGCGACGCCGGCAAAGCCCTGGGTGCGGTCATGAGCGGGATCGTGAGCTTCTTCAACCCGGCGGTGATCGTCATGGGCGGGTCGCTCGGGGCCCTGGAGATTTCTCTTCTGGCCGGGATGCGGGAGGCGACCTACGCCCAGGCCACCATGTTCTCGACCCGCCACCTGCGCATCGTGCCGAGCTCCCTGGGCCCCGAAGCAGCCTTGCACGGGGCCACGTTGCTGGCCCTGGACCTCGCCTATGACGCCGCCATCGAACTTCTCGACGACCGAGGGAGGCAAGCGCTGCCGTAAAGCACGACCATTAACAACCGTCCTGACCGCCCACGGCACCTCAGGCACCGTCAGATATGAAATGCAACCCACAAATGACAATCCGAAGGGAAGGAACCAAAGTGCACAATAAACTCCTGAAAAGTACGAAACCGCGCCGGAGGGCCTCCGTGCGCCTGGGGGCGACGGCGGCTCTCTGTGCTGCTCTGGTCGCCGTCAGTGCCGGCTCGGTCGGCGCCACGACGCGGTCGAGCGCCTTGGCCTCGGGGACGCTTACCGTCTCGTTCGGCAACGGCTCACCTTTCATCTCCAACTTCAACCCGTTCTCCGCCACCGCCAACCTTCAGGCCTACGGTTTGGTTTATGAGCCGCTGTGGTTCTGGTCCATGGCCGACTCGGCCGACAACCACGGCTGGCTGGCCACCAGCTACGCCTGGTCCAATGGCGGCAAGTCCATCACGTTCCAACTGCGCAAGGGCGTCACGTGGACCGACGGTACCCCGTTCACCAGTGCCGACGTTGCCTATACGTTCAACCTGCTGGCTAAGAACGCCGACCTCAACCCCGACAGCCTGCCCATCACCAGCGCCGTGGCCAACGGTCCCTACGCGGTGACGGTCAACTTCAGTTCGCCGGCGTACACCGACATCAACTACATCGCCGGCACCACCTACATCGTGCCTGAGCACATCTGGAAGAGCATCAGCGACCCCACCACGTTCGCCAACGCCACCCCGGTCGGTACCGGTTCGTACGAAGTTTCCAAGGTTTCGCCGTCGGAACTGGTCATGACGGCCAACCCGCACTATTACATGCCCGGGCTCCCCCACATCCAGACCCTGCGCTACCTGTACTTCAACGGCAACACCGCCAACGACCTGGCCATCGAGAGCGGGTCGATCGACTGGGGCGGGGCGTTCATCCCCAACATCAAGACCACCTACGAGTCGCATAAGGGCTTCGTGGTGGACGCCATCCCCGCCGCCATCGCCAATATCATCCCGAACTTCACCAAGACGATCAACGGCACTTACAACCCGATGTCCGACCTGGCCGTCCGGGAGGCGTTCAGCGACGCCATAAACCGGACGACCATCGACAACATCGTCTACGACGGCGAGTCCGGGCCTATCAACAACGTCGCTCTGGTGGAGCCACTGTTCTCCGGCGTCACCACCGCCCAGTTCCTGAACGCGCGCTTCAGCTATAGCGACATGAAGGCCGAAGCGCTCCTCAAGGCCGACGGCTACACCATGTCGGGCAGTACCATGACCAAGGACGGCAAGGCGTTGTCGGTCAACATTTATGTGCCCGACGGCTGGACGGACTACCAGCAGGACCTTCAGTTGCTGACCACCGAGGAAGCGGCTGTCGGTATCACCGTCAACGTCGTCGACCCCGCTTTCAGCGAGTACGCCAACATCCGTGAGGAAGGCACCTTCGACGCCATGCTCGAGTACTACGGGTTCACGCCGAGCCCGTACGTCTACTACAAGACCCTGCTCGACGGCCAGAACATCCCCCCGGCAGGCAAGGCTGAGTCGGCCGGCGACTATGGCCGCTTCAACGACCCGGCGCTCAACAGCGCCCTCAACACCATCGCCACGCTCCCCAGTGCGGCGCAGCAAGTCCCCTACTTTGCCAAGATCGAGGCCATCGTCGCCCAGCAGCTCCCGGCGATCCCTCTGTTCGACCAGCAGGGCGACACGGAGTTCAACGCCAACGTCGTCGGGGGCTACCCGACCCTGGCCAACCCCTACGCCGAGGACGTGCCCATTGCGCCGGACTACGCGTGGGTGACCCCCAGGCTCTATCTTAAGTAAAACGCGGTAAGGACGGGGGGAGGAGAGGCGACGGGTGCGCTACTTCACACGCAAGGCCGGGTTCTACCTACTGGCCCTGTGGGGCGCCGTAACCCTGAACTTCTTCCTCCCCCGGTTCATACCCGGCAACCCCGTCGAGGTGCTGCTGGCCCGGATGTCGACGACCGGCAACCCGCCTCCGGGCGAGTACAGGGTCTTGTCCTCGGTCCTGGGGGTCGGTGGTGGCAACCTCTTCGACCAGTACTGGCATTACCTGCGCCAGCTGTCCAAGCTCAACCTCGGTGTCTCGATAACCGAGTTCCCGACACCGGTGACCCACATCCTGGCCCAGACCCTCCCGTGGACGATCATCCTTGTGGGCACGGCCACGGTCATCGCCTTCCTCATCGGGACCACGCTCGGCGCCCTGGCCGGGTGGAAGCGCAGCCGCTTCCTCAACAACCTGCTACCGGTGACGACTTTTCTGACCGCCACGCCGTACTTCTGGCTGGCCCTCGTCTTTCTCTACCTTTTCGGCGTGGTGCTCCACTACCTGCCGCTCAACGGTGGTTACGACCCGACGCTCAACATCGGCTGGAGCCCCTCGTTCATCTTCTCGGCCTTCCAGCACTCGGTCCTGCCCGGCGCCACCATCGTCCTGGCCCAGCTCGGCGGGTGGATGCTGTCCATGCGCAACATGACCCTCACCACCCTGTCCGAAGACTATGTGTGGGCGGCCGAGGCTAAGGGGCTGCGCTCGCGTCGGGTCCTGCTGGGCTACGCCGCTCGCAATGCCATCCTGCCCAGCGTGACCGGCTTCGCCATCTCGCTCGGCTTCGTCGTGAGCGGTTCGATCATCATGGAGATCGTCTTTTCCTACCCCGGCATCGGTTACACATTGCTGCAGGCGGTCCAAAACGACGACTATGCCCTCATGCAAGGCATCTTCCTGGTCATCTGCCTGGTGGTCCTCGGCGCCAACTTCCTGGTCGACATGCTTTACGGGTTCATCGACCCGCGCACGAGGCAGGCCCGGTGACCACCGCCGTGGCCGCCCCGTCGGCGGGAGCGCGCCAGCCGCGGCCGAGGAAAGGGGTCGCCACCCGGCTACGAGGGGCGGCGGCGGCATTGCGCCGTTCCCCCCGCATGTTCATCGGCCTGGTCATCCTGTTGTTTTTCGTGCTGTTGGCCGTCTTCAGCCCGCTTTTCATCCATAATCCCAACGCCCTCGGCCCCGAGGTCCTGGGCCGGCCGTCGGCCAAGTACTGGCTGGGCACGACCCAGGAGGGCCAGAATGTGCTCTACCAGGTAATAGCCGCCACCGGCCCGACCCTGGAAGTCGGCTTCGTGGCCGGCGGCATTGCCACCGTGCTGTCGTTGCTGATCGGCGTCGGCGGGGCGTTCATCGGGGGCATCAGCGATGAGGCGTTA
>JBKQUU010000224.1:0-13203 GCA_052325485.1 Acidimicrobiales bacterium
CTCTTCGGTGTTCAGTACTTGGTATGCCTGAATCGCCTTGGAATCCGGGTCGGAAAGCAATGGAAAGTCAATCTTGCGACGATCCGCGAAGTGCTTGAGTATCTCTACGCTGTCGTAGCTGATCGCCGCCAGTTTGAGCCCTTGGCTCTCGAATCGCGCTTTAGCCCTTTGCAGCTCGACCAGCTGGCCTTTGCAGTAAGGTCACCAGTCGGCTGAACGGAAAAACAGAATCACAGTGCCGTTTTTCCCTTTGAGCGTCCCGAGGCTTTGCTGATGTCCAAATTGATCAGAAACAGAAAAATCTGGCGCCCTTTCACCTACGGGCAGTCCGATACCAGTGAGCATTTTGATGGAAGCGACGTGAATAACATTGCCCTGCAGGGAGCCTTTCACTGTGACACTGTCGCCCAAGTGGCGAGTGGCCTGATCCTGGGGATCTAGGGCATAAATCTGCCGCGTCGTATCGTCATAGAACGCCAGCTTGGCGCCAGGACCACGGTTCTCCGTGCACTGCGCCGATTCTGCGAAAGCGTCATCGGCATTGCAGCCGCTATTGATGATGATACCGGACCAAATGCCGGAATTTGCCATACGTTTTTGCCCGGGCACCGACAGGCTGAAAACGGAACACAAAATGAATATCCGCGTTAACAAACGCGTCGCCACGTCTTCTGCCGCCTCGAGACCGACCGTGACTTCGGCGGCGAGGTTCATGGGTCCACTGGGCCGGTGACTATCCGGCGCCACCCCCAGGCCGACTGGCCACCGTTTTGCCAAGCCGTCGGAGATGCCGCCGCCTCGCGAGGCTGGGGCCACGTTGACGACCTCAACGGGCACTTCGTCGACGGGTACGGCGCCCTGCCAATGAGCAGTACCCTCTCGGGCCGCGTCCCGGCGGCCGGGGCTTACCTCGACAGGTCCGTACGGGCCCGGTCAAACCTCACCATCATGTGCGGCACGACTGTGGAACGGCTCGAGTTCAACGGGGCCCGGTGCATTGGGGTCACGTGCCGGGCCACGGGAGCGACAAGTACCTACCGTGCCCACCGGACGATCGTGCCGGGGCCATCCACTCACCGGCGTTGTTGATGCGTTCCGGCATTGGTGCCGCCGGGCCCCTGCGCCAATTGAGCATAGAGGTCGTGGGGGACCTCCCTGGGGTAGGGCCAACTTGCAAAACCACCCGATCGTGTACCTCGCCGCCCACCTGGCCCCCGAAGCCCGCCAGTCACCCAACCTGCGCCCCGCCTTCAACACGGCGCTGAGGTTCAGTGCGACCAGTGACCCGCGACTGTCGGGCGACCTGCAAATGCTGGTCCTCAACAAGTCCCCGACGTCCTGGCCACCAATGTCACGGCTTGTGCGCTGGCTGGGCGGCGGGTAGCGCGTCACATGATCGAACGGGGCCAGGGCTGCGTCCTCATCGTGGGCTCCACCGTCGTGTGCGCGCCGTCGTACGAGGGCGCTGCCTACCGGGCGTCAAAAGTGGCCCTAAGGTCGTACATGGAGACCTTGGCCATCGAACTGGCCCCCTTCGGCGTCCGCGTCAACATGTTGACACCGGGGCCCTTCCCGACTGGTTTGGTGAAGGACCTCCCCGAAGAGCAACGCCAAGCGTCAGCTCGAGAGGTGCCACTGGGGAACCGGGAAGGCCTACTCGAGGAGGTCCGCGGCGCGGCGGTGTTCTTGTTGTCCGATCGTCTGGCATCGTTTATAACGGGCGCCGAGGTGTTCGTGGACGGCGGGCTCCACCTCCGTCCTCTGGGGATCGGCACGGCAGAAGCGGTCAGGCGGTTGAACCAGGCCTGAGCGGTGAATGGTCAGGCCGGGCTGGTGGTCGCCCGAATGGTCGCCATCTCCTTGGCGAAAGCGTCGGCGCCCCGGCTTACCCACATATCGCTGACGGGGTCGGGGACATGAGCCAACAATGCTTTTTGCAGGTCAGGCGGCAGAGCTTCATAAACCAGGCCAAACGGCAACCACGGTCGAGTGCCCGAATAGTGCGCAAGCATGGTCACCGACATCGTGCCCCATTCAGCGGGCGTCATTACTTGGGCGGCGACAGGTAACACGTGTTTTTCTTCAACGCTAAAATGCTCGTCCAAAATCTCGTACAACGCGTGGCAAGCGTTGGTCAAGGCCCTTTTGGCTTCGGCAGAACCGGTCGTGGCGAACCGCTCGGCCGCTTCTGCGACCGTTTCGAGACAGGACGTGACGGCTTCGTGTTGTGCGCCTATTAACGACCACGCTGACTTTTGTTCCGGGGCACGTTTTTTCAGGACCGGGGTTAGCAGCTCCTCTTCAGTGTCGTGGTGGGCGCCGGCCAACCACAACACCTCGTTGAGGTAGTCCAGGAACTGTTCAGCCTGTTTGGGCCCCTCAGGCACGGCAGCGAGCTGGGCAGGAGCATCGCTGAGGGCGCGCCGCAGAGCGTTGTGGATCGATACCATGCCGCGGGTGTCGATATTGGTCGTCCCATTGTCGGGCATCAAGCGCCTCCATCTGTAGGTCCTCAACTCTACCCCGAGGACCGCCGGGCCCCCGTGCCGGCGCGCTTGGGCTGGGCGCAAGAGCCGGCGCCGGGGCACACCTGTTCGAGCGGACGAACCACGGGTAAGACGACCTGGTGGCGGCGCACCGGCCACAAGGGCGTGAGATCATGCCGCTTCACTTGAACGACGGAAATACACCCCGCCACCCCTTCGTGGGGAAAAACCCCAGCGCCAGCCCGCCAAATACAACCAGAGCGCCAGCCCAAACCCCTGCGCTCGGCACGCCCGCCCCCAAGGCGGCACCGACGCAGGCCGCAGAAACGGGGGCGACCCCGGTCAGCAACCCGGCCTGTCCGGCGCCGACGGACGCCACGGTGGAGTACCACAGGACAAAGGCCATAACCGTCATAACCGATAGGTAACCAACCGTGGCCCACGCCGCCGGGGTGAGCTGGCCCCAAGCGCGGGCTCCCTCGGAGGGGATGCTCAAGATCATCAGCAGGGCGGCGGCGATCCAGGCCGCGTGTAGCGACACGCCCCACGGCCCGTGCTTGGCCAGGACGGGGAGGGCCAGAAGGGTGAAGGCAACCTCGCACGCCAACAGCACGGCCGCCCACGCCACCCCTAGCTCGCTGGCCCGTCCCGTTCCCTCTACGAGCACGCTGCCGGCGGAGACGACCACGGCCGCCCAAAGGGCCCTTACCTCGGGACGCCGACCGGCCATGACGGGGCCGACAATGCCCAGGACGACGGGGGCACCGGCCACCGCTACGGCCATCGCCGCAGGCGAGGCGTGGGCAAGGCCCCGCACGAGCGCCACATTGAACAGCACCAGTCCCATGGCACTAACGCCCGTCAGCCAGACCCATTCTCGCCCCCGCGGCCATGACAGAGGCGCTTTGGCCCACTTGGCGGCGAGCAGGAACAGGACGGCGGCCGCGGCGTAGCGCAACCCTTGGGCCAAGAAGAGAGGGGCGCGGACAAGGTTGCGGGACACACCGACGCTGGACCCCAGCATGGTCATCGCCACCGCGCCAGGGACGAGCCGGCCAAGGGGTAGTGGGCCTGACGACGGCGCCGGCGGCGGCTGGCGGGGCCCCGCGCCTGTAGGGGCTGACGCCCTTGCGCCCCGGTCACCGCTAGCCATGGGCCGCACCTTAGGACTAGAATGGTTCAGTGAACAGGGCCATAATTGACCCAAACGACGAGACCATAATTCCCGGTTCGGACTTCTTGCAGCTCCGCCCGCAGGGGGCGGAGGGCGCATCGTTGTCGGACTGGCTGGCGGCTCAGGTGCGCCGTGCCATCTCGGACGGCCGGCTACCGGTGGGGACCAGGCTCCCGGCCACAAGGGTGCTGGCCACCGAGCTCAGGGTCTCTCGAGGCGTCATCACCGAGGCTTACCAACGGTTGGTGGAAGAAGGTGCCGTTGTCGGCCGCGGCCGGGCGGGGACGGTTGTCGTGGGGGCGCCCCTCATTGCTCCCGGGGGGGCGCCGGGCGATGGGGCCGCCCCGGCCTCTGCTCCGGGCCCTGCGGCCGGCGGGGGCCCGGAGATGGGTGCCGCTCTGTTCCTAGGCCCGGCCGGCGCCGACATCTTCGAGAAGGCGCGTGCGGTCCCCGCCCGCATCGACCTCTCGCCTGGGGTACCCGACCTCGGCGCCTTCCCCCGCAGTGCCTGGTTGCGCGCCGAACGCCACGTCCTGTCCGACCTCCCGGCGCCGGGCCTAGGTTATGGCGACCCGGCGGGCGCGTGGCCGCTGCGTGCTGCGGTGGCCAACTGGCTGGCGCGGACCCGGTCGGTCCAAGTCCCGCCCGCCTCCGTCCTGGTCGTCGCCGGGGTGGCTCAGGCCCTCAGCCTGCTGGCTCAGGTCCTCGTCCAAGACGGCATAAGTACAGTCGCGTTCGAGGATCCCGGCTCGCTAGGGGCTCGCCAGCAACTGCAGAACTGGCAATTAGGCACCGTCCCGGTGGCCGTGGACGCCGGCGGGCTCCGGGTCGACGAGCTCCGAGCTACCGGGGCGGCAGTGGCGGTCCTCACCCCCGCCCACCAGTTCCCGATGGGCGTGGTCCTGGAGGGGGAACGGCGACGTCAACTGCTGGCCTGGGCCAGCGACGGCGGGTTGGTAGTCGAGGACGATTACGACGCCGAGCACCGCTACGACCGCCCACCATTGCCGGCACTACGGGCGAACGGGGGCGACCGCGTCCTTTACATGGGCAGTGTGTCCAAGCTGTTGGCACCGGCATTGAGGATCGGGTGGGTTATAGCGCCGGCGAGGTACCACGACGCCTTTGTGGCGGCCAAGCGCAACGCCGACCTGGGTAATGCCGTGCTCCCACAATTGGTACTTGCTGAACTGGTCCAGTCGGGAAGGCTGGAACGGCACTTACGCCTGGTCCGCGCCCGCCACCGCCATCGCCGCGACGCCATGTTGCAAGCGTTGGCTGCCCACCTCCCCACGGCCACGGTCCATGGCCGGGCGGCGGGCTTGCACTTGACCGTTACCTTCGACCGTGGGTTTTCCGACCTCGAACTGGCGGCACAGGCCGTACGCCGGGGGGTAAAGGTCCAGCCTCTCTCCTGGCACCGTCAGCGCCCCGGGCCTCCGGGGCTCGTACTCGGCTACGCCGCCAACACGCCCGGCCCGATTGCCGAGGGTATAGCGATATTGGGCCAGATCGCACGGCATCTCTAGTACCGCCGGAGCGATTGTGCCGCTACGCGAGCTGCCGGTCGAGCGCTTGTAGGTCGCCAAGCACCCACAAGTCGCTGATGAGGTAACCGTCGAAGCTGAGGAAGGCGGCACCAGCCCATGAGACCCGCCGCCCGGTCGCCGGGACGCCCCGGAAAGTGGCCTGATGGGCCCCGGAGAACATCGGGCGAGCAGCGGCTCGGCCCTCCTGGGCCACCAGAGCCCTGATGCCGCAGTGGTACTGAGCCAGTGCACCACGGCGTCACAAAGAACGTCTTTGCGCCACTGAGAAGGTGACTCCTCTCAGGCATACCTAAGGTTGCCGGTAGGCCATACCTAACGTTAACGTCAGGAGCCGATTAGGGTGGCGGGCAAGCGACCGAGGAGGACAGGCGTGACAAGCGCAACAACGGTTGGTAAGGACCGCCTGCAGGTGGGCCGGCGTGACGCCCACTACAAGTGGATCGCCCTGTCCAACACCACGCTGGGCGTGCTGATGGTGACCATCAACCAGTCGATCTTGCTGATCTCGCTGCCCGACATATTCCGGGGTATCAAGCTCAACCCCCTGACCCCGTCCAACACGTCCTATTTCCTCTGGGTGTTCATGGGCTTCACGCTGGTGACAGCGGTGCTGGTGGTGAGCCTGGGCCGGGTGGGGGACATCTACGGCCGGGTGAAGATGTACAACCTCGGCTTCGCCGTGTTCACGGTGTTCTCGGTACTGCTCTCAGTGACCTGGCTCACCGGTGCCGCCGGCGCCATCTGGATCATCGCCATGCGGGTGTTCCAGGGCGTGGGTGGCGCCTTCCTGTTCGCCAACTCGAGCGCCATCCTCACCGACGCGTTCCCCGTCAATGAGCGGGGCAAGGCCATGGGCATCAACGGCGTGGCCGCCGTTAGCGGCTCGTTCCTGGGCCTGGTCCTGGGCGGCGTGCTGGCCCCGCTGCAATGGCACCTGGTGTTCTTGGTTTCAGTGCCGTTCGGGCTGTTCGGCACGGTGTGGGCCTACCTCAAGCTAAAGGACAACGGCGTGCGCGTCCGCTCCCGGATCGACTGGACCGGCAACGCCGCCTTCGCCCTGGGCCTGGTCGCCCTGCTCACCGGCATCGTCTATTCCCTCCTGCCCTACGGGGGCCACCCGACGGGGTGGACCAACCCCTGGGTGCTGGCCGGCGTCTTCGGCGGCTTGGCCATCCTGGCCCTGTTCGCTTTCATCGAGATGCACGTCGCCGAGCCGATGTTCCGCCTCAACCTGTTCAAGATCCGGGCCTTTACCGCCGGGAACATCTCGGCCCTGATGGGGGCGCTGGGCCGAGGGGGCCTCCAGCTCATGCTCATCATCTGGCTGCAGGGCATCTGGTTGCCCCAGCATGGCTACAGCTTCGCCCAGACCCCCCTGTGGGCGGGGGTGTTCATGGTGCCCCTGACGATCGGGTTCTTGGTCATGGGACCGGTGTCGGGCGTGCTTTCAGACCGCCTGGGCTCCCGCGGGCTAGCCACGGCTGGGCTAGCTACCAGCGGGGCCACCTTTTTGCTCTTGGAGCTCTTGCCCATGAACTTCAGCTACATTTGGTTCGCCCTGCTCATCTTCGTCTTTGCTGTGGGCATGGGCCTTTTCTTTTCGCCCAACCAGGCTTCGGTGATGAACAGCCTGCCCCCCGACCAGCGGGGCGCCGGCGCCGGGATGCTCAATACCTTCCAGAACTCGGCCACCGTGCTGTCCATGGGCTTGTTCTTCACCATCGTGACCCTGGGCCTGGCTTCCAGCCTGCCCTCGCACCTTTTCCACGGCCTGACGGCGGCGGGCGTAGCTGCGGGGCCGGCCCGGGAGGTGGCCAGCGCGCCGCCCATCGGGAGCCTGTTCTCCGCCTTCCTCGGGCTCAACCCCGTCCAACAGCTGCTCGGGCCCACCGGTGCCCTAGCCCACATGAGCGCTCACCAGCTCGCCTACATCACCGGCCGCTCGTTCTTCCCCAAGCTCATCGAGGCGTCCTTCGCCAATGGCCTGCACCTGGCCTTCGACTTCGCCGCCGGGGCCAGCCTCATAGCCGTGGTGGCCAGTGCCCTGCGAGGCGGCCGCTATGTCCACCAGCCCACCTCGGTGACCGCCGAGCTGGCCGAAGGGGCAGCCGAGAGCGCGGCGGCCGCCGGGTTGGACGAGGACGTGGCCCTGGGGGCGGTGGCCCGTTGAGCCCGTCCACCGAGGAGGCGCAGGCCGAACGCCCCGCCGACCTGGTCAGTATCGGGGCCGCCGCCCTGGCGCTCGGCGTCTCGGAGCGGGCGCTTCGTTATTACCAGCAGCTCGGCCTTATTAACTGCGGCCGTACCCCGGGCGGCATGCGCCGCTACTCAGAGGCGGACCTGGCCCGGGTGGCCCGCATCCGGGAACTGCAGTCCCTGCTCGGCCTGGACCTGGACGAGATCGCCGTGGTCTTGGCTAACGACGACCGCTTGGGGGAGATCCGTCAGGCCTACCACGATGAGCACACCGGTGCTGCGCAACGGGCCGAGCTGGCCCGGGAGTGCCTGGCCCTGCTGGACCAGCTGCGGGCCATCGTCCGGTCCAAGCAGGCCGCCTTGGGCACGTTCCTGGCCGACCTGGACGAGAGGGCGGCCCGCGCCCGGGACGTGCTCAAATGACGGGCCCGCCCACTCCCCGCCCCCCGGGACGACGATGAGCGCCGGGGCGTGAGGTCGTCGCGGTTAGGTTATCGCCCGTGGTGCCTGTGGCCGGGTGAGCCGTAACCGTAACCCCCGTAACCGCAACCCCCGTTCCCGTAGCCCGAGGTCGTGCCTGTGGTGGCCGTGGTGTACGGGTGAGAGAAGCGAGACGCCCACGTGGTCCTGAGAGACCGGCTTTGGTGTCCCCAGGACTTGTCCCGCCTTCCGGGCCCAGGTGACCATTGTCCGCTTGCGCACACGGGCCCCATCGGGCCCGGCGGGCGCCCTACGGACCGCCCTGGACAGGCTTGCCAGGAGGCGGGCACCCGTACCGTTCCCGGGGCCCAGAAGTAGATTGGGGAGCGCTCGGGGTGTTGAGAAGGACCACAGGTGGACGGGACAGGTCACGAATGGCCGACGATACGAACGCGGCGAGCACGCGCTGGAGCGTGACCGTATCGCTTGCGGTCGCGGGCGCGGAAGCACTGGGGTTGGGCATTGCCGCCTGGCTCAGTGGTTCGGCGGCATTGGGCGCCCAGACCGCGGACAGCACTGCGGACGTCGCTGTCGAAGTGTTCCTGCTCATCGGCGTGCTCAGCAGCGCTCGTCCTGCTGACGATTCTCACCCGCTCGGCTACGGGCGAGAGCGGTTTTTCTGGTCCCTGTTGGCGGCCCTGGGCATTTTCGTGGGCGGTGGAGGGTTCGGGCTCGAGGAGGCGGTGCAATCGGCGCTCCACCCATCGGCTGTCCACGACTACCTGCTCGCCTACGTGGTTTTGGGGACGACGGTCGTCTTGGATGCCTTCGCTCTGGTGGTGAGCCTGCGGCCGTTGCGCAAACAAGCGGCGGGGCGTGGTATCTCCATGTGGAGCCACTTTCGGCGGAGCACGGACCCCGCGTCGACCACGGTCGTGCTCGCCGGGGGTGCCGAAGTGATCGGGGGCTTGGTCGCTGCGGCGGGCTTGGTGCTGAGCCGAGCGGCTCGGAGCGCGACGCCGGACGCCGTCGCCAGCGCCCTGATCGGGGCGTTGCTCCTGGCCGTATCGGTCCTACTGGTGCGCAGCAACCGGGAGCTGCTCACCGGTCGCGGCCTGCCGCCACACCTCCTCGGCGAAATGCGCCGGGTGGTCGCTTCCCAACAAGGAGTGCTCGACGTCCCTGACTTGTTCGCGGTGGTGGTGGGGCCACAGAGCTTCATCGTCGATGGCGACGTCACGTTTGCCGACGACTTGGACGTGCCCGCGGTCGAGGAAAGTATCGCAGCCACCGCCGTGGCCCTAAGAGAGCGCTGGCCATCGATCGAGTACCTGTACCTTACTCCGGTCCCGGGCGCCCGTCCGCGCCGCCTTCCACGACCACGCGCCCTGTTGTCCGCCAGGAAAAGGGCCCCGGCACGGAGCGGTCCGCCCGGCGCGTAAGCACATTGAGCCGGACGCTACGGGAGACCGGCCCCCGCGTCATGAGGATGGACAGCCCCTTGGTGCGGGGGTGCCGCAGTTGACGGTGCGCGCCGGGTGGGCAAGGGTACGAGGATGACAACTTCAATGCGCTACCGGCAGTTGGGCGCATCGGGACTGAAAGTCTCGTGCTTCGGGCTCGGGACGGCTTCCTTCGGCGTCAGCGACCCGGGGGCAAAGTCCGGCGCAGTTGACGTGGCCGCCGCCCAACGCCAAGTCGATATGGCGCTCGAGGCCGGCGTCAACCTCATCGACACCGCCGACGCTTACGGCGCCGGCGGCTCAGAAACAGTTCTCGGCCAGGTACTGCAAGGACGTCGCGACGAGGTGGTCTTGGCCACCAAGGCTCGGTTCCCCACGGGCGACGGCCCGAACAGTGCCGGCTGCTCGCGTCAACACTTGGTCCAGGCTTGTGAAGCCAGCTTGCGTCGGCTACGGACCGAGCACATCGACCTCTACCAGCTCCATGAATGGGACGGTCAAACGCCGCTGGACGAGACGCTTTCGGCTCTTGACCTCCTGGTGCGCGCCGGCAAGGTGCGTTATGTCGGTTGCTCGAACTTCGCCGGATGGCAGGTCATGAAGGCACTGGGGGTGGCCGCCGATGACCGTCGGGCCCGGTTTGTGAGCAACCAGGTGTACCTTTCCTTGCTCGAACGCTCGGCTGAGTACGACATAGTCCCTACCGCGCTCGACCAGGGCCTCGGTCTTTTGATCTGGAGCCCGCTGGCCGGCGGCCTGCTGTCGGGCAAGTTCGGCCGGGGCCACCCCGAGCCGCAGGGCAGCCGTCATTCCGGGGGCTGGCCGGAGCCTCCGGTCAAGGACCGTGAACGGCTTTACGACATCGTCGGGCTACTGGCCGAGATCGGCGCTGGACATGGCGTGACCGCGGCCCGCGTGGCCTTGGCCTGGCTCGTCACCCGGCCCGGGGTGGCGAGCGTGATTGTGGCGGCGCGGACCGAAGCCCAACTGGCGGACAACTTGGGGGCCGCCTCGTTAGCGCTGTCCGGGGAGGAGCGCGCTCGCCTCGAGCGGGCCACCCGCCCGCCCCTGATCTACCCGTACTGGCACCAATCCTGGTACGCCAAGGACCGGCTCAGCACGGCCGACCTGTCACTGATCGGGCCGCACCTGCAGGAAGGTGAGCCCTCACCTGGTTGACCAGCCAGAGCGCTGGAGCCGCCGCGGCGCGGCCGGGCGGGTGGCGGCCTAGGGGAACCGCTTGTAGGCGGAGCGGCCGAGCGCCAGGATCCCATCGGCTCTCACCACGGGCTTGGCGATGAGCCACACGCTCCAACCGTTCTTGATGAACGCCACCCAGGAATAGGTAGCGGCCTGGATAAGCAGTCCATCAGGGCCCATCCCGGCCTCGCGCTTTCCCCCGCTGGCCGACTCCGTCTGGGCGGAGATAGCCCGGACCACCAGACTGGCGGTGGGCCATGAGTACGTACATACGAGCACGGGCGAAGAGCTGGTACCCCCCGACGTTGCTTTGACCGTTGGGCGCGATGTCTTGCCGAGAGCGCTGTCAACCTGGGCGGGGGCAAGTAGAGAACAGGGTTTGGGGTTGGTGGCGGTGGCATTTGCTGTCCCAACCGCGGCGAAAGCGGGAGCTGTGGGCGGGGCAACTGCCGGTACCGTCCCCACCGCGGCGATCACCGCGCCGCTGGCCACGAGCTTGGTCAATCTTCTCCATGGCATCGTGATGGCCCCACCTTATGCGAAGAAAGGTCCGCCGTTCGCGTCGTAGGTTGCTTTCCACGGCATATTGACCACGGCGTGACATCGACCTATACCCTGTACATGGGCGGTCCTGGAGAAAGTGCCGGACGCATGCGCCCCTGTGATCTGCCCGGAGATGGTGCCCACGCCGCCCAGGCCACCGGCCGTCTGGACCGGTCCACTGGTGCGGAACGTCCCGCGCTCGGTGAAGCTGCCGGTGGGGCTGAGCGGGACATTTAGGAACAACATCTCCGGGTCGGTGCCGTAACCTCCCTGAGAGGCCAGGGGATAGTCACACCCATATTCCACAAAGATCTTGACGTTCAGCGAGGTTTTGCCTACGTAAAGGCCGATCCGCTCCAGGAACGTCTGCTCGAGCGCACCGGGCGCCTCCCCCGGGATCTGGCCGTACACCGTCCCAAAGTAATCGCCCTGCTTGGCACTCGCCGACACAGAATTAGCCGAAGCCCCCACCAGAGCGCCGACCGTGGCCAGGACGACGAACAGTCTCTTGAGCATCGGCTACGTCTCTCCCGGAGCCGGCATGTCTGCCACTCTATACAGCCAACCGACGACGACCGGGGACCCTAAAACCCTCCCCAAGTGCCGACGACAGCGGTAGGGAGGACCGGGGAGCTCAGGCCGGCCAGGGAAAAAGCTCCTTGGAGTTTCGCCGGCAACGCGCCAACAATAACTGGGTAACACAACTGGACCGTTATGCTTCTGTGCGGTCCAAGTGTTGTCGGTGCATTTATGTCGGTACTGTCGTAACACCTGGGCAGCACTGGCGCTTCGGAGTACGCATTACCCTTGTAGTCAACCATGCGTAGATCTGCAGGTATGAAACCTACGGACGATGAGCCGATATTTATAAACTGAACGACGAGGTAGCAATTGTTGCCTCCCACAGACACGGCGGTGCCGAAGCTCCCACAATGGTTGGCTGCATCGTGTTCGGCGAAGGGGCCAGCGTGAACGACCTTGACCAGCAACGACCTTGAGGCGGCCGACGGCGGGGTGGGCGCCGACGGCGAAGAAGGGGCGACGGACAAGGCCTTGGTGAGGGGACGCGACCGAGAGCGAAGAGCGACAAGGGTCACGCCTAGTACCACCACAATGGCTACGACCACTAGGGGGAGCGCTGAGGACCAACGCCGGCGCTCGGGCCCGGGCGGCGTCTTCGGTACAAGCAGTGGGAGCCCGTCCCGGGTCAGGAGCAGCAGTTCTAGCTCGTCCTGGCTGTTTGCCGCGTAAGCGGCCTGCACTCTCTCCCCGAACTCGTCCAGGCTGATAACACCGGCACCGACAGCCGCCTTCAGCGATCCGACGGCGCGCTCGCGGTCCGCGTTAGTGATCTCCACCTTGTCCCTCAGGTCCCAGGGCCGCACCCACGGGGTTGATTGTCGCCATCAGGACGAGCTGCCTTGAGGGTGCGGACGTTTGGCCCACCAGCCCGGCTACTCTACGGGGAGTGCTCAGGTGGTGCGCGTCGACCTCCCCTTGCGAAGCCATTTGGGAGAGGTCCGCCGGGGTCGCCGTGCCCGGTCGGGGAAGAAGCGCCAGGCCAGTAGCCAGGGTACGGCGCCCCGTCCAGGACAAGAGACGGACCGGGCTCCTTCTGTCCTGTTGTGCATTTGTAGCCGGTGCCGCCCTCGTGACCAGCTCGGGCCAGGGCGCCTCGGCTGCGCCCGCTCTTGGTCCCCAAGGCACCACAGTGCTCAAGGTCGCGTTCTATCAGCCGGACGCCATGGCCGTTGCCGGTGCCAACCTCTTCGTCGCCAACCTCGGGACGGGCTCGATAACTGACCTCAACACCGTCACAGGCGCCGTGGTCACGGTGATCTCCGGCACCAAGTACATGATCGACCGGCCCAGCTCGATGTTGTCGTCCGGCGCCGACCTTTTCGTGACCAACAACTATGGCAACTCGGTGACCGAGCTCAACGTCAGCACGGGTGCTCTGGTCCGGGTGATCTCCGGGACCGCCTACCACTTCGATGGCCCGCAAGGGTTCGGGCTTGCCGGCGACCACCTCTTTGTGGCCAATGAGTACGGTAACTCAGTCACCGAGGTCGACAGCTCGACCGGTGCTCTGGTCAAGTTCTTGTCGGGCCCGGCCTACCACTTCAACCGACCGCTCGCCGTGGCGGCGACAGGGTCCCGTGTGTTCGTCG
>JBKQUU010000225.1:0-2733 GCA_052325485.1 Acidimicrobiales bacterium
CAACAGGCTGTTACCCGCCTGAGGCAGGGACGTGAATGCTTACACCGAACTTACTTCCGGGCCGGGCTCTGCGGTAGGGTCGATGACCACAAAAGGCAAGCCGCGGGCCGATAGTTCCCCTCTCTGGCGCTCCGTAAGCTGGGAGAGGAGCAAAATGATGCCACGTGTGCCGCGCGAGGTGATGTGGTCGAACCAGACGCGGCGCTCATCTCCCTCCGACAGCGCAGTGAAGGCGACGGTGAGGCCCTCGGCTTGGGCGGCGGCGGCCGCGCCCCGCACAATCTCGGTCGCCCATGGGCTATCGAAGTCGTTGAACACGACGTCGATCAGCGGCGGCACATCGGTGCTCTGTCTCTTGCGGTAGCCCGAGCTCACCAGGACCTCTTGGACGAGCCGGCGGGTCGGGGCCGACACGTCGGGCCGGCCGTTGAGCACCTTCGAGACGGTGGCCGTCGAGAGACCGCTTTCCTCTGCGATCTGGGCGATCGTTACTCGGCCGCGACCCCTTCCGCCGTTGCCCGGCAGCGGCGCCAACGGCGAGGACGGCGGTGCCGCCCTCTCGTCGGGCAACGTGGCGGCTTTGGCCTGTACTCGAGCCATGTCGTCAACGACTATAGCGGAACGTTTCGGAGCCGTTCCTTGAGGTGAGGGCGCCGATGGCTTGACCGTGCGAGATGGCGGCGGTAACGTTACCTTCGCAACATCCACTTATCCGTTCGAAACCTTTCGAGACGGTACCAAGGTCCCGGCCCGTTAGGCCTATATGGGGAAAAGGCCCTCTTTCTGAGGTGCCAATCAAGGAGCCGATCCGCCCTTGTGGGGGCAAAAAAATAAGGGGAGGAACAAGGTGACCAGAGCACCGCTCAGGTTCCCGCGGTTGTCGCGCCAGCTAGCCGCTTCAGCAGTAGCCGGCCTAATGGTAAGCACCATTGCCGCGGTTGCGGTCGTCATACCCACGGTGCCTTCGTCGGCGCAAAGTTCGTCTGCACCGACAGCCAGCATCCAAGTCTGGATGGAGGCCAGCGGCACGCCCGTAGACAACTATTGGGCTGCGCAAGCCAAAGCTTTCGACCAAGCCAACCCCGGCGACAGTGTCAGCATCGATATAGAGCCGTCCGGCTCTTACAACACCAAGGTCGCGACCGGCCTGGCCGGCAGCAACGCCACTGCACTTTTCTTTGGCTGGGGCGGTGGTGATCTGCAGACGTTCATCAATTCAAAGGTCGTGCAACCTATGGCCGACGCCGGGCAGAGCGACGCCGGCAACCCGTCGTGGAAGAGCGCCTTCGTGGCTTCGGCCCTCGGGGCCGTGACCTTCAACAATAAGATCTACGGGATCCCGCTAGGGGGCGCGCAGCCGGTCTTCTTCTTCTACAACAAGGCACTGATGGCGAGGTACCACCTCAGCTTCCCGACTACGACCACCCAGCTGCTCAAGGACGTCGTCACCCTCGCCAAGCACAACGTGACTGCCATAGCGCTTGACGACAGCGGTGGATGGCCTGGCCTCATGTACCTCGAGTACTTCACGGACCGCATCGGCGGTCCCCAGGTGTTCGTCAATATCCAGAACAGACAGAAAGGCGCCTGGTCCAACCCGGCCATCATTCAGGCTCTCGCCGACATCCAGACCCTGGTGAAGGACAATGCGTTCGAGCAGGGCTACCAAGACATCAGCTTCGGCACTGGCTTTACCGAAGCGATGATCCACAACGGGGTGGCGGCGATGGAACTGATGGGTGACTGGGACATCGGGTTCATCCAGGGTTACTACCCGGGCTGGGTCGCTACCGGCGCTATGGGCATCGGGTTCTTCCCGACGGTGCTCGGGGGCAAGGGCAACCCTGCTGACCTGGAAGGCAACACGACGGACTACCTTGAGCTGGCTTCGCACGTCTCCTCCGCCGAGACCTACGTGGCGGAGAAGTTCGCCGCCTTCCTGTGCGCTAGCCCGGCTTACGCAAAGTTCGAGGTCAGCCAAGGCCTTGTACCGGTCATCGCCGGCTCGGAGAGCCTTTTCGCCTCTTCCCCGCTCAAGCAGTACCTGGTACCCATCTATGACGCAGTCCAAAAGGCGCCGTACTTCCAGTACTCCTGGGACAAGGCGCTGGGGGCCACCAGGGCGACGCCGCTGTACACCAACCTCGAGAACGTCTTCGACCTCACCGAAACGCCCGCGCAGTTTGCCAAGGCAATGAACGCCTACCAATAGGCGCTGCACATTAGGCACTGACAAAGTGGGACAGAGTAGCCCGGCTCCGCGCCTTCACGTGGGGCCGGGCTCTGCCGGCGAGGGGGGCTTATGGCAGTTAGTCAAGCAGTTTTGAGGCGCAACGAGGTGAATGTCCCTCCCCCGAGCAAGACCACCGCTCGGCGGCGGACATTTGCGGCCGACCTGGCCGGGATCTCGCCGACTATGGCTCTATACGCGGCTTTTATAATCATCCCGACAATCTTTGCTCTTTTCCTGAGCTTTACCAATTGGAACGTAGACGGCCCGATAAAATGGGCCGGGTTTGCCAACTGGAGCGAGTTCTTCTCCGACCCGGTCTCCTATCACTCTTTGCTGGTGACATTCGAATTGGCCGCGTTCAGTTGGCTGGCCCAGACCCCCGTAGCGATGGCCCTTGGCATATTCATTGCCGGGACGCAGCGCTACCGGGCCGTCTATGCTGCTCTTTACCTGGTGCCTCTCCTACTGTCCACCGCCGGGCTGAGCCTCATGTGGGAGGA
>JBKQUU010000226.1:0-43270 GCA_052325485.1 Acidimicrobiales bacterium
AGGAGGGCACGGCGGCCGGGACGAAGATGGACGCCAGGGTCAGCCCGGCCACGACCGGTACGGCCCGGGCACCGAATTTTGCCACGCCGATCATGGCCAGGTAAAGGCCCATTACGAACGCGGCAGCGCGGGCGAACGGCAGTTCGGCAACCAATAGCGCGGTGAGCAGGCCGTAGAGAGGCAAAAAGCGCCTCGGGCTGAACGCCTCGCCACCGCGGAGGAGCACGGTGAGGGCGACGTAACCGATGCAGAAGGCGCCGAGGATCCCGTACCCGGCCAGTGCCTGCGCCCCCCGCGAGTACTTGTGGACCGCTCCCCCCACGTAGATCAGGTAGACGAGGGGGAGGAATACCAGGACCGCCGCCCGCCACCCCCGGGCCCAGTAACGCTGGGACGCACCCCACTCCGCTTTGGCCGTCGGGGCCGGAGCGATGTCCGAGCCCACGTCGCCCCAGCGTACTGGCGTGGAGGAGCTCACGCCGCGTCGGTGTCGTGCCGGTAGGCGAAGACGGCGAGCGGGATAAGCGCGGCGGTCCAGCAGGCGAGCACGGTCCATCCTTCTGCCGGCCAGTCACCGTGAAGGAGCGCGGCCGCGCCGGCATGCACGAGCCAGTAAGAGGGCAGCCCCTTGACGACACTCAGCATCGCTCCGCTGTTGAACAAGCTCCCAAAGGCGCCGCCGAAGAGGGCGAAGAAGACGGTAAGCCAGCCCATGGCTGGCACCAGGGCGTCCGTCGCGATCAGGTGGCCCAGGATGAGGCCCATCAAGACGAACGGCACCAAGCCAACAAGGAGCAGGCCGCTCATCTCGAACCACTGCGCCACGTTGAGGCGCACCCCAAGCGTCGTGCCGGCCAGGAAGACCAAGACGAGCGCGGGCAGCGCCACGAGGTAGGCGGCGAGCGTCTTTGCGAGGTAGTCGGTGCGGGCTCGCAGTGGCGTGGTCCGCAACTGGCGGGCCCAGCCCCGAGCGCGGTCGCGCGCTAGACGGGCACCGGGCCCGATGGCGGCGAACATCGCGCCATAGGCCGCCATCCCGGTCATGAAGTAGAGAGGAAAGGAGACGCCCGCGGCGTGGACGAACGTATGACGGTTGCCCGAAGCGACCGCGTAGTAAACGACCAGTGGGAGCGCCAAAGACAGCGCCCACGTCAGGCGGTTGCGCACGGTCCGGAGGAGCTCGTAGCGCACGTGTGTGGCCGCATTCATGCCGCCACCTCCTTGGGACGAGGGTCGACCGGCTTGGCTGTCAGCTCGAGGAATGCCTCTTCGAGGCTCCCGCCGCGTGCTTCGACGTCGCGCACCTGCGGGAACGTCGCGAACAGGGCCGCAAGCACAACGTCGGCGTCCGAGCACGAAAGCACCACGGTGTCGCCGCGGCGCTCGGCGTTCGTCACACCGGGCAGGGCGCGAAGCGACTCGAGGTCGACGCCCGGCAGCGTTGCCCGGACCGTTCGAGACCCCGCGTTCGCCTTGATCTCGGTGGCCGGCCCGTCGGCGACAATGGACCCACGAGCGATGAACACGATCCGGTCCGCGAACGCATCGGCCTCTTCCAGGTAGTGGGTGGCAAATACGATGGTCTTTCCTTCTGCAGCTACTCCGCGCATCACCTCCCAGAACTCGTGCCGGCCCTCGACGTCGATGCCGGCGGTCGGCTCGTCCAGGATCAAAAGGTCGCTGTTGGAGACCAGCGCCGTGCCAAAGCGCACCCGCTGGGCTTGCCCACCGGATAGCTTCCCCGTCCAGCGCTCGGCGACATCGCCGAGCCCGGTGAGCGCCAACACGTCGTCGACACGGAGTGGGTGCGGGTCGTACGACGCCACGAGGGTGAGCAGCTCGCGAACACGCAGGTGATCAGGTAGCGACCCGATCTGGAGCATCCCGCCGACCCAGCCCGACCTGACGGCCGTGGCTGGTGGGACGCCGAAGACGGCAACATCTCCGGCGTCGGGGCGGGTCAGGCCTAGCACCATGTCGATCGTTGTTGTCTTGCCCGCGCCGTTGGGGCCGAGCAGTGCGACCGTCTCGCCGGGCGCGATCACAAGGTCGATCCCGCGAACAGCCTGGACCGAACCGTAGGACTTGGTCAAACCGTTGGCCCTGATCCCGGTCTGATCTCTTTGATCTCCTTCGATAACGCTCATGAGACTATGGTGACGCTGAGCGCAGTTCGCCGGTAGTGAGGTCCTTCACAACCTTTACATAGCAAATGTCATGGACCGCTTGCGATGGCTCCCGTTCCCCTTGGGCGAGCGAGGAGCCAAAGCATTCGGGAATAGGTATTACGCGCTCAGAGCCAAGCCTGGAGTTGACCGAGCTCTTCCCACGCAAAATCGGCAGGGAGTATTTACCAGTAGAGCTTTATACCCTCTTGCCTGAGGCCCTGCAAACTTTTCGACACCTGTGTCCTGGAACCACGGGTGTCCCGATCTGAGACAATCGACAAGGCGCAGATCGAGGATCCGCTTCAAAGGTCGCCGACAGTGCCAAGGCGGACGTCCAGGCGCACGCACGCTTGGCTGGTGCTGTCGTCGCTGCGCTGGAGGCCGGGTGGAGCTGGCGTCGGATTGGCGAAGCCACGGGTATCCCATACCAGAGCCTGTACAGGCGGTTTGCCGGGCAATGGGCGAGCGATGGCGACGACGGCCGAGCATCGGGAAGGCGCGCCTAACGCTCTTGTCAGCGCCGGAGCGGAGCCACTATCTGGTGGAAGCACTCATCGGTCGCCGTCCCCCTCGCCCAAAACGATACATTGATGTTACGCTGAAGCCAGAGAGAGGAGGTGACATGGCAGGTAGATCGCGGAGCGTCTTTTGGGACGATGTTGAACAGCAGCTCGAGGACCCGGAGTTTCGCCGGCACTTTGTCCTCGAACAGAACCGCATCCAGACCGCCGATCGGGTGATGAACCTCCTAATCGATGCGCTCGAGACCTCCGGCCTCTCGAGGGCAGACGTAGCGCGTGCGGTCGACAGCCACGCGTCCGCAATCCGGCGCCTCCTCGGCCAGGACGCCCGGGCCGCGAACCCGACCCTTCAGACTCTGACCGACGTGGCCGCCGTGCTCGGGCTCCAGGTCGATCTTGTCCCCATGGACCGACAGACCCGTCATAAGGTAACCGACCAGCTGACTGTGGGCGCCCCGGCACCCCGCAGTGACGCGGCATCCACGCGTGGACAGGAACCAGTGCCGGCGGCTTGAGGCCTACACCAGTGACCGTGGGTTTCGGGACAGGTACTCGTGGCCCAGGTCCAGCACGTGGTCGTAGACGGCTTCGGGGAACTCCGTCCGAAACGGCTTAGAGGCACCACATAGGACGGTAAGGAACGGGCCCCTTCCTAAGGCTGCCGTGTCCAGCTTGCAAAACAACCGGTAGTGGCGGCGTTGCGGGCCATCAACGCGAATTTCGTGGTACCCGCTCATCCTGTCGTGCATTGCCTCCCGAAAGCCTCCCCCCGAGAAGCGGGACGGCGGGGCAGCCGCCACTCCGATCAGCACGGCGACGAGTTTGGCTTGGACGGGAGTGGGCAGGAGGCGATGAACTCTCGGCCCGGCAATGACTCGTCAGGATCATCGTCCCGGTGCCGCCGGAAGTAGGCGATGTCGTAGACCGGGGTGGCCGAAAGGGGCAGGCCAGGACCACCAGGGGCCACAACGCCTGCCAGTAGCCGTGGCTGCGCTGGTCCCGGTTGGCGCCCTTAAAGCCTGTGAGCGGCCTGATGACCCCGGTGCTCTGGTACGTGAGCCTCGGGAGCGGCCTTGGCGCGCTCGGGGACGGACAAACCGCCCGAGGAGTAAGGGCCCAGGGCGAGCACCCGGTCGTAGACGGCTTCGGAGAACTCCGTCTGAAAGGGTGGAGAACTCCGTCTGAAAGGGTTTAGAGGCGCCACCCAAACCGTCAAGAGCGGGCCTCGGCCGATGACCGCCGTGTCCAGTTTGCAGAACATCCGGTAGTGCTGGTTGCATCATCGAGCCTGTCGTTGGACGTGGGATAAGCTACGCCGTCCCGACCATGGCCCCTCTACCGCCTGCGCCAGGCATCGTCCACGAGACCGCTGTCATGGTCGCGCGCGCTGCAAATGTCCTCGGCCTCAATACCGACGCCGGTAGGGTAAAGCCGGCCCCGGACCTCTACCCGCACCAGTGGAGCTGGGACACCGCCTTCATCGCGATCGGCCTGGCCACCTTCGACCTCCAAGGGGCACGGGACAACCTCGATGCGCTCTTCGCCGGGCAGTGGGGTACGGGCATGGTGCCCCACATAGTGTTCGACCCTACGGCGACCGGTTACTTCCCGGGGCCGGACCGTTGGGCGTGCCATGAGCTGACCGCCGACGCGCCCGACGAGCCCGCCACGAGCGGCATCTGCCAGCCGCCATTGCACGCCATTGCCGTGACCAAAGTCGTCGAAGCGGCGTCGCTCCGAGGTGGTGAGCACCTACAGGAGACCACCCGGTGGTTGCACGAGCTCTACCCCAAGCTCCTGGCCTGGCACCGGTTCCTCGCTCGAGAGCGGGCCCACGAGGGGACGGGCCTCATCAGGATATTCCACGGCTGGGAGAGCGGCATGGACAATTCGCCGCGCTGGGACGGCCCGTACGAGGGTGTCAAGGTTGGGCCAGGCCTACCTCCCTACGAGAGGCGCGACCTCCAGTTCGTCAGCAGCCCCGAGGAGCGCCCGTCGGGCACCGAGTACGACCGGTACCTATGGTTGGTGGAAGAAGCCAAGGGCGCCCACTACGACCAGCAACAATTAGCAGGGACGGCCAGTTTCGACGTGGGCGACGTCTTCTTCACCGCCATTTATGCTGTGGCGAACGACCATTTGGCGGATCTGGCGGAGCTTATTGGCGCAGCTGGTGGCGCGGAGGCCCGGGCCTACGCCGACAACGCCCGCGCCGCCGTTCAGCGCCAGGTCGACCCCGGTACGGGGTTGGCTAGCGACGTCGACCTACGTACGGGTGAAAGCCTGGCAACAGGGACCATCGGCGGCTTCGCCCCCCTCATCGCGGGCGGGGGGCGGCCCGAGGACCGGGCCCGCTTGACAAAGTTGCTCTTAAGCACCGACTGGGCGGGCCACCCCGGCCTTCATTGGCCTCTCCCCCCAAGCACGAGCCCTCGCTCGGCGGCGTTCCGCCCCCGCAGCTACTGGCGCGGCCCGGTATGGCCCGTGATGACGTGGCTATTGAGCTGGGCGCTGCAACGCACCGGCGAACCCGCCGCCGCGGCCCAATTGCGGGAGGCGACGCTCGAACAGCTAGCCGAGGGCGAGTTCGCCGAGTACTACGAACCCTTCAGCGGTGAACCTCTTGGCGCCCGCCACCAGTCCTGGACGGCAGCAGCCGTGTTGGACTGGCTCTGCGGCTGACCCGAGCAGAGCTTGGCCGCCGTCGGGCCCACACCTACACGTCGTCGCGTACGGCACCAACCGTCAGCCTGGGCGGGCTCGCGAACAAGCCGCCACCATCGACGGTACGGCCTGGCCCGTCCCGCCATGTACGGTAAGCAAGGTCGTGGTCGAGCGATGCCCAGTGCTCGACGGCGACGACCCGCGATGGGTCGTCGCTGTCCATGAAGACCTCAACGCCAAGGCAGCCGTCGAAAGACCATGTGGCCACCAGGTTCCTCCGCAACCAACTAATACCAGCATCGACTTGCCCTGGTTTGAAGTTGCACTCAAGAACTGCGATGACTGCCATCTCGTGGCCTCCTCTGGCCGTGGCCTGGACTGCGACTGGCGGCATTGCGACTGGCACAAGTGCATTCGTCCCGAGGGTGCTGGCTCCGCCACTAAGGCTGCTCGGCGGGCCGGCTGTTGGCGGCGACGAGGATGTGCTCCAGGTGACCGCTGGCGTGGCCAATTGCAATGTCCCGCACCAGCTCAGCAGTCGTCCATGCTCGACCGAGCCACATGGCGGAAGCCTTGAGCTGCTCATCGCTCAGATCCCGGACGTAACGCTCCAGCGCTCCGCCGTAGACGTGCAGCCGCTCAACGACTTCGGAACGGCTCAGCTCGCTGTTGTAGCGGGCATCCGAGGCGTTCAAGGCCTCCCATTCTGTTGGCGTCTCCGTTATGTCCTGCCCGCTCGCCACTCGGTGCACCCAGTGGGCTACGGCTAGATGGGCGATGGCGATGTGAGCAGCGGCCATCGACAGCGTCCAACCCTCCTCGGCTGTCGTGCGTGCCCAGGCGCTCGGCGCGCAACCCTCCACGAACTCGATCGCTTTGGCGTTCACAGCACGGACGGCGTTTGCCAGGATCCCTGCCTCTGTGCGGGTAGCGGTGGCGTTCATTCTTGGTCCCTTCCCCTGTCGTTGAGCCGTCCGGCTGCCCGTCGGCTTGCTCCACAAAGACTGCTCAGGCCCAACCTAAGACAGGCCTCTTCCCGCGGTCTTCCCAAGCCGAACTTGGCACAATTGGACGGTGACGTCTGAAGCCCCCGGTGGCCGGCCTGATACGTCATTGGTGCAGGTCAAGCTGTTGGGCCCGTTTTCCATATCGGTGGGAGCCAACCGCGCTGGCCCATGGCCCCGTCCGCCGGCCAAACGCCTGTGCGAACTAGTGCTGCTGAGCCCGGGCCGGACGATCCGCCGCGACCTCGCCTGCGAAGTGCTCTTCCCCCACCTTGGGCGCAACGGCGCTCCCGCGCTATCCAAGGCTCTGTCGATGGCCAGGGCCGCACTCTCTCGCCTGGGAGGGCCGGGCGCCTCCCTCTTGCAGGCCGACCTCCTCAACATCTGGGCCTCGCCGGACGTGACGGTCAGCGTCGACGCCGATCGCCAGGAAGCCGCGCTCAGGGCCGCCCTCAACATTGGCCCTGGCCAGCGCCGTGATGACAGCCTCGTGGGGTCCCTGTCTGAAGTCGGGGCCCTTCTGGCCGACGAGCCGTACGCCGACTGGGCGCTTCGCGCCCGAGAACGGTTGGAGGCCCTCCGCCAAGAGGCTCGTTTAGCCCTAGCCCGGGACCGGAGCCGTGGCTTCGGGCGCGCCGACGAGCAAAGTGCCCTTCGCGCTTGGGAAGCTTGCTTCGCGCAGGACCCCACCTGCGAGGAGGCCGCCACTGCCCTCGTGCAGGCCTATTCCAGGCAAGGACGTCACAGCTTGGCGGCGTCGACCTATGAAAGGTGCCGCCAGGCTCTAGAAGAACTCAGCCTGCGGCCGTCGTCAACCCCCGGGCAAGCCATCAGGGTAACGCTCCCTTCCCACGACCGGACCGCTGTACCCGAGGCCCAAACGACGGCGGTCACCGGGGACCGGGGCGAAGAACGCCGCCTCGTAACCGTGCTGTTCGTCGAACTGTTGGCACGGCCGGTCACGGGCCGTGAGCTCGACCCAGAGGCGATGCGCGACATCGTTGGCGGCGCCTTGGCCACCGTCGTAGGCGAGGTCGAGGAGCTCGGGGGCAAGGTTACGTCCATATCGAGCACCGGTGTGCTGGCCGTCTTCGGGGCACCTGACGCCCATGAGGACGACCCCGAGCGGGCATTACGGGCCGCGTACCGAGTGCTGAACGGCACTAGCACCCTCGGCAGCGAAGTCGCCCTGCGGGTGGGCGTCGAAACCGGGCCGGCGGTAACTGGCCCGATAGGCCCTGTCTCAGGCGGTTACTACGGGGCGATCGGCGAGGTAGTGAGCATCGCCGGGGCCCTTCAGTTGGCGTCCCAACCGGGGTCCGTGCTC
Source organism: Acidimicrobiales bacterium (assembly GCA_052325485.1). Taxonomy (GTDB): domain Bacteria; phylum Actinomycetota; class Acidimicrobiia; order Acidimicrobiales; family Palsa-688; genus Fen-671. Next base: position 7,685 of record JBKQUU010000226.1, read on the forward strand.
GTAGGCCCCATTACCCGCACCGCCACCGAAGGCTTGTTCGAGTGGGGCCCATCGGCGGAGGTGGCGGTAGCTGGAGGGACAAGGTGGTTGCGCGCCTCCTACCTCGGGCGCCCCAAAGCCCGCGTGGCTGGCCAGCCGCCTAGGCGAGGCCCGATCAGGCCCGTGCCCATCGTCGGCCGTCGACGCGAGCTCGACCTTCTTCGGGAGTCCCTCCGCCGTACGACTAGCGGACGTGGCTGCGTCGTCGTCGTGACCGGTGAACCTGGCCTGGGCAAGACGCGCCTGGTCGCCGAGTGCCGCCGGCTGTTCATGGCCTGGGTGGGCGCCGTTCCGGGGCGCCTCCCGCTCTGGCTTGAGGGCCGCGCTGCCTCTTACGCCTCTGCTCAACCCTACGCGCTGTACCGCCAGGTGCTCTCACACTGGGTAGGGAGCGTGCCCGAAGAAACCGACGAGCTGGCTTGGCCGGCGCTCGAAAGGGCGCTGCGGGCCACCTTTGGTGGGGGCCCAGACGACCAACTGCTGGCTCTGCTCGCCCATGTCATGGGGCTTAGGCCCAAAGGGACAGGGCCTACTGCGGCGAGACTTGGCCCCGAGCCGCTCCAGCAGGCGAGTTTCGCGGCCATGCAAGCCTTCATTTCCCATCTGCTCGGGCACGGCCCCACGGTCCTTGTTTTGGAGGACCTCCACTGGGCCGACCCCACCTCCCTGCGGCTAACTGAGCAGCTCTTCTCCTTGAACAAAGAAGGCCCACTGCTCCTGGTGCTTACGCACCGGCCAGAGCTCGGTGCCGGCGTCTCGGCGCTGGAAGCTGCCCTCTCGACCGACCCCGCTCTGACGGTCCGCCGCGTCGAACTGAGCCCACTTGGGGAACGGGCGGAGGAGGAGCTTGCGAGAGCTCTGGTCGGTGACAAAGCGACCGATGAGGTCATCGAGGCCGTACGGCGGAGCGCCGAGGGGAACCCACTGTTCCTTGAGGAGCGTCTCAGTTCTCTGCTGGAAACTCGTGCTGTCCTGAAGGGAGACGACGGCTATTGGCGCCTCGGGCAGGGAGCCCGCAACGAGCTACCGAACGCCATCGAGCGCATGGTGCGGTCGCGCGTCGACCGGCTCGGCCCGGGCCCGCACGACGCCATTGTCGGCGCTGCGGTGCTGGGCGTGGAGTTCAACCTGGGCGCCCTCGCCAGCGTGACAGACCTCGGCGATGACCTGCGGGCGGCGGTTTCCGAGCTCCGCTCGGTCGGTCTGCTGGTGGAGCTGGACGCGCCGGGCGAGCCTGCGTACCGCTTCCGTCACGCCCTCATCCAGGAAGCCACGTACAAGGGCCTCCTCAAAGCGCAACGCCAACGCCTCCACGCCCGGGCGGCCTCGGGCCTGGAGGGTGCCGCAGGAGAGCCACCGATAGGTGCTGCCGTTGTGCTCGGGCGCCACTTCGCCTTAGCCGGTGAGGCCGAAAGGGCGGCCCACTACCTAGAGCTCGCTGGGGACAACGCCGCGTCTGCGTTCGCAAACGACGAGGCCGTCTCTTCCTACCGGTACGCCTTGGAGCAGCTCAGTGTCGAGGGCGCCCAACAGATGGAAAGAGCGGCCCGAGTGTGGTTCAAGTTGGGACAGCTCTTCCTGCGCCTCCGACGTTACGACGACGGGCGCCACGCGTTCCGATCAGCCTGTCGGCATTTCCCCCCCAGCGCCGCCGTGCCGGCGGCGGACGCGTACCGCTTGTTGAGCTGGATCGAAGTGGCCGACCGCCGTCGAACGGCGGCGTCTGAGGCGCTCGATATCGCCGACAGGCTCTTGGAGGGAGCATCGGGAAAGGAGACAGACGAGTGGGTTAGGACCTGGGTGGACGTCCAGCTCATGCGGGGGTTCAACTATTTCTACGACGACCCTGAGCTGCTCGGTTCGGTGACCGACCGCGCCCGGCCGGTGGTCGAGGCGCGGGCGGGGCCGAAACAAAAGGCTGATTTTTACACTCAGGTTGGGTACCAGCGCGCCGCCACCAAGCGGTTCATGGTCGACGACGAGGTCATGGGTTTCTTCCTAGACGCCTGGCGGGTCGTGGTAGACGCCGGGCTCGAGGACGATATCGAAACGAACTTCGTCCGTGCTGGCGTCGGGTACTTCCGCCTGATCCAGGGCGATGTCGTTGCGGGACAGGAGATCGCCGAAGCGGTCGTCGCGTTGGCACGCCGCGCCGGTGACAGGTCCATGGAGCTCACGTGCCTCCCTTGCCTGGCGTGGGCGCGGCTTCGCCAGCACGATGTTGCCGGGGCGCGTGAACTGGCACGGGAGAGCGCGAGCCCGAATATTGCGTTGCCCTTCCCCTTCCCGGAAATGGCAAGAGCCGTCCTCTCCTGGGTGGCGTGGAAGGAGCACCGTTATAGCGAGGTCGAGCAGCTCGCCGAGGCGGTGCTGAGACCAACCCCGGGAGGCGAGCCCCCGTTCCCTTTTGCCTGGATCTGCCTGTGGCCTCTCATCGCCGTCCGCTTGGCAGAAGGGCGTACGGCAGAGGCCATCACAGCTGCGCGCCAGCTTTTGCAGCCGCCCCAAATGCGGCTCCCCGCTCAGCTTGAGGAGTCGTTAGCTGGCGCGCTCGCGGCCTGGGAAGCCGACAAGCACGCCCTGGCTAAAGAGAGACTTCGCAAGTCGGTCGTGCGCGCCGAGAGCCTCAGTTTCGCTTAAGCTATGTTCGCTCAGAGACCGCTAGGGTTCAGAACGGCCACTTGGCCATCAGATGCTCGAACGAAGTCGACTCGTCTTCGTAGCGTCCTCCGAGCGCCGTTACCGCATCGATGAACTGCTGACGATAGACGATCCCGGCCTCGATGTCTTCCACCGAGAGCAGGACCTGGTACTCCACCAGCTTCTCGTTGTTCACGGTGCCGTCAGGGTGCAGAAGACGTCCAACATCGTTGACCAGGCCAAAGTCGATAGCCCACTGAGTTTCATGACGTGGGACAGGGTCGGCACCGAAGTCCACGAACAGGATGGAGCCGAACTCCTTCAGAGTGCTCGAAGTTCCGAGCGTCACCCGTTGTGCGGGGGATTCGGCCAACTCGGTGTCGCTGTGGTAGCGGAACAGTTTTACGTGTTCCGACGAAACCGACAGCTCGCCAAGCCCATGATGGTGCAACACAGGGTGAACCGGATGACCTTTCATCAGGACCACCCCCGAGACAGAGAAGTCTTGTTCGCTGCCGGGCTCCGTAGTGGGCGCTTCCATACCACCATCGTCGCACATCCTCACCGTTGTGCGAGAGCTGCTCAGCGCCCTCGAGAGCCGTCAGGCCACTTGGATGTCCTAGACGGTGGCCTTCACGTCGAGGTTGCGGGAGCCGCGGTTGGCCATCAGCTCAGGCCCCATGCTCTGCACGAACTCGGAGAGCGCGGGGTGGTCCGACTGCTTCAAGGCGCAGCCGACTTCACCAACCGGACCAGCCGTGGCGAACGTTAGGCTCGCCGGCGATGTCGCCTCTAGACGCGCCTGGAAGAGCTGCACCAAAACCGACCTTGCTCGAAGGCGACCCCCTCGCTATCGAGTTGGCCTTAGCTATCCGCGGCGGGGACCTGGGTGCTCTCCGTCGCCTGCTCGCTGAGCGACCAGAGCTCGCCTCGGTGCGCATGATCGGCCGCAAAGGCCTCGAGGGCGGTTGGCGCACCCCCCTGCACGTCGCCACCGACTGGCCTGGCTACCTCCCGGCCGCTCCAGAGACGGTCGCCCTGCTTATCGGTGCGGGAGCCGACCCGAACGACGACTGCGGCGGCGACCGTCCCGAGACGCCCCTGCATTGGGCGGCGAGCACTGATGACGTGGATTTGGCCGCCGCGCTCATCGATGGCGGCGCCCACCTCGGCACTCCGGGCGGGTCGATCGGCACCCCGCTCGACAACGCCATCGGCTACGGCTGCTGGCACGTCGCCTGGCTGCTGGTCGAGCGCGGCGCGCCGGTCGACGCGCTTTGGCACGCCGGCGCCCTCGGGATGCTCACCAGGCTAGAGGAGCTGTTGGCGGCCACGCCGCCACCCACCGACGATGACCTCAACGAAGCATTTTGGCAGGCCTGCCACGGCGGCCAGCGGCGGGCAGCCGAGCGCCTCCTCGCCGCGGGAGCCGACATCAACGCGGTGCCCGGCTACGCGAACAACCAGACGGCGCTCCAGGCGGCTGCCGGGCCCGGTACCCGCCGTGATCTCCTCGCAACTTGGCTGCGAGAGCGCGGGGCCGGCTCCACGGAAGGCGAGTGACCAGGGCGTCATGGCTCACGGCTCGGACCGAGGCCAGCGGCGGACGCCTCGAGCCAGGGCCGCTGGTCCCGCGTACGGCACGCTCGACCCACTAACGTGCTCGATTTCTAAAAGGCGGTTCCATTTGGCGGTGCGTTCGGAACGGGTGGTGGAGCCCACCTTTATCTGGCCTGCGGCCCATCCGACGGCGAGGTCAGCCAGCCATGAGTCTTCGGTCTCGCCCGAGCGGGCCGACACGACTGTGGCGAAACCCGCAGAACGGGCCAGCTGCAGCACGTCGACGGCGCCGGTAAGCGTCCCGACTTGGTTTGGCTTCACGAGCACGGCGTTGGCGACGCCGGCATCGGTGCCGCGCCCCAGGCGACCGAGGTCGGTGGCGAACAGGTCGTCACCCAACAGCTGCGTCGTAGTGGCGAGCCGGCTGGCGGCCAGCTGCCACCCTGACCAGTCGTCCTCCCCCAGAGGGTCTTCGACGGAAACGATCGGGTAGTCACGGCACCACTCGCATAACTCGCTGACGAGGCCGGCGGCGTCGAGCTCGCGCCCCTCGGTCCGCAGCACGTACCCCGTTGGCGTCGTGAGCTGGCTCGCCGCCACATCGATGGCAATGGCGACGTCGGTGCCAGGCCTTAGGCCGGCCGCCTCGATCCCGGTGCAAAGCAGGTCGAGAGCATCACGGTTCCTGCTTAGCCCAAGACCGAGACCTCCCTCGTCGGCGGCCAGGTCGGCGAAGTGCCCCCTCACAGTGGCCTGGTGCCGTGTTGCCTCCCGGACGGTGGCCGCCCACTCCAGGGCCTCCCCGAAGCTTGTCGCCCCGACGGGCACAGCGAGGAAGTCCTGTACGTCCAGGCAGCCGCCGGCATGAGCACCCCCGGAGAGGATATTAACCATCGGCAGCGGCAATGTTGGCCCCACTCCGAGATGGCCCGCCAGGTGCCGGTACAGCTGGGCCCCCGCCGACTCTGCGGCGGCGACGGCGACAGCCACCGAAATGGCAAGCACGGCGTTGGCACCGAGACGGGACAGGTCCGGGGTGCCGTCAACGGCGGTGAGCGTCTCGTCGACGCCTCGTTGGTCAGCGGCGTCGAGCCCCTTGATGGCCGGCCCCAGCACGGTGGCGACATTGGCCACGGCGCGGAGGACACCCCTGCCCCCGTAACGCTTGCCCCCGTCGCGCAGCTCGTGGCGCTCGTGGCGCGACGTCGACGCGCCCGAGGGCACCCTCGCCGACCCACGAGCGCCGCCCGAGAGCGTCACCTCGCACCAAACAGTCGGCCGGCCCCGGGAGTCGAGCACCTCACAGGCATCGATCGCCTCAATTGCCGTTCGGCTCATCGCGCCTGCGGACCGTGAGAGGACGGCCATACCGAGAGCGGGTGCACCGGTTCCCGCACGAGCCTCACCCCGATGCGCCACGCCTGTTCGCGCTCCATTGTCGTCAGGTACTCGGCCTGTGACTTTCCGTCCACTCGGGCGAGAACGAGACAGCCCACTTGCAGGCCGAGGCTCTCGTCGGCGGGGACGAGCATTGCCCCGGCTGCACCTCGGTAGCACTCGAGGAACCGAGCCGCGCACCGTCGGTACGGCTCGGCCCCTACTGGGCGGTGGACAGATTTGAGCAACAGGTGCGCGACCAGGAAGGCAAGGTCGAAGACAGGGTTGCCGGCGTGAGCCACCTCGAAGTCGATGACCCACAGGCCGTCGTCGCCGACAAGCACGTTCTTCGGGGAGAAATCCCCATGGACGAAGCAACTGTGCGAACCATCGATTAGCGGTCCCGCCGCCATCGCCACTTGCTCCGCCATATCGGGGTGCCTGGTGGCGATGGTGCGGTAGAAGGGGTCGACCCGCAGCTGGGTGAAGACCTCGAGGTCAGTCAGCCCTGTCAGCTTGGCCCGGTCCTGAGTGCCGACCCGGTGCCATGTACCGAGCAGCGCTCCGAGACGTTGAGCCACCGAAAGGTCGACGACGCCTTCGAGCAGCAGCTCCTTCCAGGGCCGCCACGAGGCGGGAGCCGCCGCCATCGTCATCGTGCACGACTCGGGGTCCAGGTCAATAAGTGCGGGGACAGCGGCGGGAGTGGTCGCTCGGGCCAGGTCGAGGGCGGCGGCCTCGATGAACGCCCGTTCCGGACTGGCCAACCATTCGTCTGCGACCAATAGGCGGCGGCGAGGCCGCTTCACGACGACGCGGTAGCTCCCCGCCTCGACAAGCAGGACGACGCTGGACACGCCGCCTCCGAGCGCAGTCACCAAGGCCCCCCCGCCGCCATCCGGCAAAAGGCCGCGATTTTCCAAATACCCGAGGACGGAGACGGTGTCGAGTGTTGTCGTTCCGGTCAACCCACGCCTCTTCTGTTGTCTGTGGGGCACAGAGCCTTATAGCGTCTGGCTCCGAGCTCGCCCCCGACCTGCCCGTTCGTTTTGATCCGTCCCAGGGAGCCCGATAAAGTCCTTTCATCCTACTAAGTCGGCTCTGACTTGATTCTGGCATGTTCGTCCTCAAGCGCTGGCGCCGCGCCAGGCCCAGCCCTTAGCCGGGCCGCGGCCTGCGCCCGCCGGCGACCGGCCGCCTCGTCGAACGGCGGCTCCTGTGCGCGTTAACCTCGCCTACGGCAGGACCGGGCTCGAGGTCGAACTGCCCGACAGCGCCGTCGTCGTCGCTCCGAAGCACTGTCCGGCGACCGCAGATCCGGCCGGGGCGGTGCGAACGGCGCTCCGTGCTCCCGTCGCCGGGCCCGCCCTGCGCGACATCGTTAGACGCGGCCAGAGCGTGGCTATAGCGGTCTGTGATGGCACACGTCCCCAACCCCGGGACATCGTCGTCCCCGCTCTTCTCGATGAGCTGTCGGCGTCCGTCGACCTCAACGACATCACGGTCCTGGTGGCGACTGGTACCCACCGTGCCAATACCCCTGTGGAGCTCGAGGCCATGCTCGGTGCCGAGGTGCTGAGCGCCGTCCGCGTGCATAACCACGATGCCCGCGACGACAGCTCGCTCGCCTTCTTTGGGACATGCGGCGAAGGTGTCCCTGTTTACCTGAACCGGGAGTGGCTTGAAGCAGATGTGCGCATCACTACGGGGTTCATTGAGCCCCACTTCTTTGCCGGCTTCTCCGGAGGGCCGAAGCTCGTAGCGCCGGGCCTGGCCGGGCTGGCCACCACCCTGGTCCTCCACGATGCAAAACGGATCGGCGACCCACGGGCTACATGGGCCGTCCTCGAGGGCAACCCCGTCCACGACGACATCCGGGCTATTTCGGCAGCAACAGGTGTCCATTTTGCCTGCGATGTCGTGCTCAACCGCGAGCAGCAGATCGTCGCCGTGTTCGCCGGGGAGCTCTTCGCCATGCACGCTGCGGGTTGTGCACTGGCAAAAGGAACAGCAATGCAGGCGGTGCCCGGGCGCTTCGACGTGGTGGTGACCACAAATGCGGGGTTCCCGCTCGACCAAAACCTCTACCAATCGGTCAAGGGACAGTCGGCGGCGGCCGAGGTCGTGCGCCCGGGCGGTCTGATCGTCGCCGCCTGTGAGTGCAGCGACGGGTTCCCAGATCACGGTTCCTATCGAGAGCTGGTCACCAAATATCGCTCGTCCCAGGCCTTGTCCGCCGCCATCAGGTCGAGCGCGACGACGCTACCCGACCAATGGGTGCTCCAGGTCCAAGCGCGCATCCTGGACAACGCACGTGTGGCGATGCACGCCGATGGGCTGACCAGCGCCGAACTGGTGGCGGCAAATTTCCTGCCCGTTGACGACATATCCAGTTATGTAAAGGAAGAACTGGAGCGGGTGGGGCCCAACGCGAGGTGCTGCGTCCTTCCCGAAGGGCCACTGACAGTCCCATATCTCTGAACGGTCAGGCGACCAGCGGCAACATCAATGGCAAAGCAGACCACTGCTAGCCCCCGTCCGTCGTCCGCCAGAGGGCCCCGGGAGGACCGCTGGCCCACAGCGCAGACGCCGCGGTGACAACTACCGAGCTCACCTCCTGATAATTGGCGCCGGCCGGGCCCTCGCCGGCCGGCAGCCAGTGAGCGCCACCGTCATGGCTGAGCAACAGGTATTGACGGCCTGGCATCAGGTGGGCACAGACCATCGCCACGCTCCAGAGGTAGACCCAGACAGGGCCGCGAGGTCCGCCGGTGCTCACCACCGACCATGTCTGCCCCGAGTTCGTCGAAATGGCGATGGAGCTGATATTGCACGCCGAGCCGGCGGCGACGGCCAGCGAGCCGTTGTAGGCCACGCTGACCACCGTCATCCCCAGGCTGCCCTGGTGGTGCCAGATAGCACCGCCGTCGCTCGTGGCCAGCATGGTCGCCTCGGCGCAACCGTCGCCCCCGCCGAGGGTGAGGCCACCGAGGGCGAGGCCGTGCTCGCGGTCACGAAAGGCGATGGCCGAGATCCCGGTGAGAGCCAGCGCCGGCAACCGGCGCATGCTCCCGGAGCGACCGGCGTCGGCGCTCAGCCAGTAGGCGTCGTCCCCCGCCCATCCCGGCCCGACCACAACGGTGCCGTCGGCACCCAGCTCCACCGGCCCTGCCGGCCAGGTGCTGTTCTCGGCCGCCTGCATGGCGGGGGGGCAGGTGCCAGCTTCGGCCGCCGTCGTCGCTGAGGAACCCGCCGGCTTCGGTGGCGACCCAGAGGTGGTCCCCATAGCCCGCCAAACTGTCAACTTTGACGCGGCCGGGGTTGCCGACCGCCGCCCATGCGCCGCCCTGGTCCAACGACCTCCACAGGACGTCGCCGCCCTGGCCCACCTGTCCTCCCACCACCCAGGCTCCATGAGGGCCGTCCGTTGCCAACCGCAGGCCCTTGACCCCGAGCTCCGACCAGCACGGCTAAACTTCTCCGGTGGCGGAGCAGACGACGACCCGGCCGGCAAGGGTCATCGGGCCATAGCGGGTTGCACGACTTCATCATCGTCGGAGGTGGCTCGGCGGGTTGTTGCCTCGCCAACCGGCTGAGCGCCGACGGGTCAACGAAGGTGCTCGTCCTCGAAGCCGGGCGCCCGGACTACGCGTTCGACGTGTTCATCCACATGCCGGCCGCGCTCAGCTTCCCCATCGGGAACCGCTTTTATGACTGGAAGTACGAATCCGAACCGGAGCCCTGCCTCGGCGGGCGGCGCATATACCACGCCCGAGGCAAGGTACTGGGTGGGTCGAGCTCGATCAACGGCATGATCTTCCAGCGGGGCAACCCGCTCGATTACGAGCGCTGGGCCGCCGACGCGGGCATGGGCCAATGGGACTACGCCCACTGCCTGCCTTACTTCAAGAAGATGGAGACCAGCCTGGTCGGCCATGACGATTTCCGGGGCAGGGACGGCCCCCTCTCGCTCGAGCGCGGGCCTTGCACCAACCCCCTCTTCGGCGCCTTCTTCGCCGCCGTCGAGCAGGCGGGGCTGAGTACCACCCGAGACGTCAACGGCTACTGCCAGGAAGGGTTCGGCCCTTTCGACCGAAACATCCGTGACGGGAGGCGTCTCAGCGCGGCGCGCGCCTACCTCCATCCCGTAAAGGGCCGGAGCAACCTGGAGGTCCGGCCCCGCGTCCTTGTCACCAGGGTAGTTTTCGAGCACGGCCGGGCCGTCGGGGTCGAGTACGTGCACAGGGGACGGCGTGAGCGAGCGAGCGCCGGCGAGGTGGTCTGCTGCGGCGGGTCCATCAACTCTCCGCAATTGCTCCAGCTCAGCGGCGTGGGCAACGCCCGAGAGCTGGAAGCGCTCGGCATCAAACCGGTGACGGACCTACCCGGCGTCGGCGAGAACCTCCAGGACCACCTCGAGGTCTACATCCAGCACGCCTGCAAGAAGCCGGTTTCCGTTGCCCCGGCCTTCAAGTGGTGGAACCGCCCCCGCGTCGCCGTCGAGTGGGCGATGGGGCGCAAAGGCCTGGGGGCGACCAACCACTTCGAGGGGGGCGGCTTCGCCCGCAGCAACGACGACGTCATCTACCCGAACCTGATGTTCCATTTCTTGCCCATTGCCATCCGTTACGACGGCTCGGCACCGACGCCCGGCCACGGCTACCAGATCCACGTCGGGCCCATGTACTCGGACGCCCGCGGTTCAGTAAAACTCCGCTCGACCGACCCAACCGCTCACCCGGCTATCCGTTTCAACTACCTCTCGACGGCCCGGGACCGCCGTGAGTGGGTGGAGGCGGTGCGCCTCGGTCGTCGCCTCTTGAGCCAACCGGCGATGGAGGAGTTCAACGGCGGCGAGATCTCCCCCGGGCCGGAGGTGGCGACGGACGAGGACATCTTGGCCTGGGTGAGCCGAGACAGCGAGACCGCCCTGCACCCGTCCTGCACCTGCAAGATGGGCACCGGCCCGGACGCCGTAGTCGACCCGGGCACGATGCGTGCCTGGGGCGTGGACGGCCTAAGGGTGGTCGACGCCTCGGTGATGCCCTACGTCACCAATGGCAACATTTACGCGCCCGTCATGATGACAGCGGAGAAGGCAGCCGACCTGGTCCTCGGGAACACCCCGCTCCCGCCCGAACAAGTCGATTTCTTCCGGCGCGACCAGTAGGACGACGGGGAGCGACGACTGGCGGAAGTGCCGTAAGGCGCGGGCCTTTGCGTCGGCGGCCGGGCCGCTCACAGGATGCCCGTCAGCGGGCGGCCAGCTCGCTGAGCCGCCCCCGGGCGGCCTGTGCCGCATGGCGCAGGGAGGGGTCAGGCCGGTACCGATGTGTCGGGAACGACCTCGACACCAGCGCTCGCATTTCTCGCCGGTCGCCGACCCGGTCGGCGGCCCGCAATTGGACGAGCAGGTTGCCGATGGCCGAGGCCTCCACGGGCCCGGCGACGACGTCGAGCCCGGTCGTCGCCGCGATCAAACCGAGGAGCACTTCGTTGGCCACGCCGCCCCCGACGACGTGGACGACGTCCACGCTGTGCCGGGCCAGTTGTTGGGCCTCCTCGAGGGTCTGGGCGATGGCGAGAGCCATGCTGTCGACTATGCAGCGCACGAGATCGGCGTCGTCGCCAGGCACGGGCTGGCCGTGACGGGCACACGCCGCTCGTACCAGCACCGGCATATTGCCGGGCCGGGCAAAATCGGGGTCGTTGGTGTCGACCAGCGAGCGAAAAGCGGGCCGACGGGCCGCTTCCCCTAGGAGGTGACCGATATTCTGCGGGTGACCGGAAAGCGCCCAGTTGCGCTCGCACTCCTGGAGCATCCAGTGGCCCATGACGTTACGCAGGAAGCGCACCGTCCCGTCCACGCCGAGCTCGTTGGAGAAGTTTGCTCGCCGGCTGTCCTCGTCGATGACCGGTCGTTCGAGCTCCAGGCCCACCAGGGACCACGTGCCGCAGCAGACATAGGCAAAATCCTCGACCAGGGCCGGTGCGGCCAGGACAGCCGAAGCCGTGTCGTGAGAAGCCACGGCCACCACCGAGACCGGAGACCTGATCTCGACACTGGCGGCCACCTCGGCCAGCATGGGCCCGACCATCTCTCCGGGCTTGACCACCGGTGCGAACAGGTCCGTGCGCAGCCCGAGCAAAGGCAGCACCCATTCCACGACCTCGCCCGTGCGTACGTCGACGAGCTGGGTGGTCGAGGAGTTGGTCCTCTCGAAACGCCGCTCTCCGGTGAGGAAATAGGCCAGGAGGTCGGGGAACAGCAGCAATTGCGATGCGGCGCTATAGGCGCCAGAGCCCCGTTCGGCCATGAGCTGGAACATCGTGTTGATCTCCATCTCCTGGATCCCGGTGGCGTTGTATATTCGCGACGCCCCTACCAGCCGATCGGCGTCCGCCAGCCGGCCTGCGGTGCGCCTGTCGCGGTAGTGGAAGGGGGGCCCGAGCAGGTGGCCGGCCGGGTCGAGCAAGCCGTAGTCCACACCCCAGCCGTCGATGCCCGTCCACAAGGGCTGCCCGTCTATCTGGCGCGAAAGCCCGGCCAGGCCCTCGAGCATGCCCTGGTGGATGCGGAGCACGTCCCAGTGCAGACCGTCGGGCAGCCTCACCGGTCCGTTGGCGAGCCTGGTGACCTCCGAGGCGACCAGGCGGTCCCCTTCGAGACGGCCGGCGAACAAGCGGGCGCTCGAAGCGCCAAGGTCGATGGCGGCATGGAGATGCGGCTTGGTCACCGCCGCACCAACCCGCTCACCGACTATGGCAACCGCTGGGCGCCACCGACGTCAGCCTCCCCAGCTGGAGCCACCGCCGCCGGCCCGCTCCGCCCGGGCCCGCGCGGCATGACCCGAACGGGCATAAGCGGCGATCGGGTCGGGATCGATGCCCATTTCCTCCCGCAGCTCCCCCAGTAGAGGTCGCACGTCTGAACTGAAGGCGTCGACTAGCACACCGTTGGCCGCCATCACGTCACCCTGTTGCTGGGCTGCTTTCAGCGCCTCTCGGTCGACGAGCAACGCCTTAGCCGTGGCCTCCTGGACGTTCATCACCGACCGGATCTCGGCCGGGACCTTGTCTTCGATGTTGTGGCACTGGTCGAGCATGAAAGCCACGCCCGAGCCGGGACGATGAGCGCCGGCGGCCACTATCTCGTTGAGGATGCGGAACAGTTGGTAGGGGTCGGCGGCGCCGACGAGAAGGTCGTCGTCAGCGTAGAAGCGGCTGTTGAAATGGAACCCTCCGAGACGGCCGAGCCGGAGCAGGCTAGCCACTATGAACTCGATGTTGGTCCCGGGCGCGTGGTGGCCCGTGTCCACCAGCACGTTCGCCTTGGGGCCGAGGGCCAGGCAGTGCGCCAGCGAGGTACCCCAGTCGGGCACGTCCATGGTGTAAAAGCCGGGCTCGAACAGTTTGTACTCGAGGAGCATGTTGACGCCCTCGGGCAGGGCGTCGTAGGTCTGGCGCAGTGCCTCGGCCAGGCGGTCCTGACGCGCCCGGATATCGTCTTGGCCCGGGTAATTGGTGCCGTCTGCGAACCACAGGCTCACTAGCGGCGATCCCATAGTGGCGGCGATGTCCACGCATTCGAGCAGATGGTCGGTCGCCTTCCGACGCACCTTGGGGTCCGGGTGGCAGACACTGCCGAGGCGGTACTCGTCATCCTGGAAGATATTGGGGTTGATAGCGCCGATGCGCATCCCGAGCTCCGCCGCATGCTTGGCCAGCTTGGTGTAATCGTCGACCCGGTCCCAGGGGATATGCAAGGCTACCGACGGTGCCACCCCGGTGAGACGGTGGACCAGAGCGGCGTCATCAAGCTTTTCGTAGGGGTCCCGGGCCGCCCCCGGGTTGCGGAACACCTTGAAACGAGTGCCGGTGTTGCCATAGGCCCACGACGGCGTCTCGATCCATTGTTGGCGCAGCTCTTGCTTAATCTCTTTGGCAGATGTCATCGGAACCTCTCCCCGCTGCGTACAGCTACCCGAATGGCTCTTGTGAAGCCCGAGAAGTAACCCCCTGGCCCGGCTTATGGGGGGGCCACCGAGAAAAAAATGAAACGTTCAAATTGCCTCGCGTGTGAGAATACCGCCTGCTGGTCGCACTGTCAAGACCTGGACCGAGGAGAGCGGGCCCGCCTAGGGAGCGACCACCGCCATGTCGACGCCGAGCAGTCCGGCGACGGCCGCCAGATCCCCGGACCGGTGCCCGGTCCCCAGCGCCCAGTGATGGGCCGACTGAGCCGACCAGGCGTCGCACCAGGCGCCCGGGTCGCAGGCGAAGTCCACCCGGGACGTGGTATTGCCTATCTGCAGCAAGGGACCGGACCGCACGGTCCCCTCGGAAACGACAAAGCGTAGGTTCCCCTGGCGCCCCTGGCTGAGGCCGAAAGCCGTCACCGGGCCATGGGCGACGTCGAACTCCACCGAAACGCCCCAGCCTCTTTTGCCGTGGAAGACGCCCAGCCCTCGCAGTAGGGGGCGGCCCTCGCTGATGGCCAGATGGGCGGGGCCGTCGTGGCCCATTTCGACTACTCCGTCACGGAAATTGAGCGCTTGCATCTCGGTGAACGAGCCTCCCGCCCCCAACCGGTCCATGATGAGCATGGCGAGGGAAGTGCGCAGCTCGTACTCCCCGCAGGCGGGCACCCCGGCCGCGGTCAACAATGAAGCACCCAGGATCAGACCCGCTCCCAGGCGCTCGTGCAGTTCCCCGTCGAGCCCCCGGTGGTAATAAGCCAGGGAATCTAACCCGAACTCCTCGACCAGGTGGTCGAGACCGACCGAAACACGCGCTGCCCAGTCCAGGTCCTCGGCTCCCACCGAGGGATCGATATCGAACACGGAACGGGCTTGGCCGAGCTTGGCCGCCACCTCTGCGGCCGAGACCTTGGCCACCAGTACCCGCAGGTCGTCCATCTCGAGCACCTCGACATGGCCGCCGAGCATGGCCGGGACGAAGGTGAGGTCGGTGGAGACGTCGTACATGCCCGGGTAGAGGTGCCCCATGAGGCCGTGGCGGCCGCCGCGCAGGGCCTTGCGCACGGAGGCGGCCCTGACCCAGCGGGCCACCCGTTCCCAGGCCCGTTCGTCAGCCAGATAACCCGATACCGATCGAAAAGCGATGCCGCAGCGCTCGAAGGCGTTGGCCACTTCGGGAAGTGGGCAACATCCGCAGTACGCCAGCCACTCCCCGGTGCCGAAAGTGGCGTGGTCCATCGACTCGGTGGGTTGCAGGTTGAGCAATAGCAGCGGCGCCCCGGTGCGTTGCGCGATGGGGACGACCATGGTGGCAGTCATGTAAGTGGTGAGGAACATGACGATGAGGTCGCACCCCGCCACCCTCAGCACCTCGGCCGCCCGGGCTGCACCCGGTGCGTCGGATATAAAGCCCGCATCGACCACGACGGCGTCGAACTGCCCGAGCTTGTCAGCCACGACCCCGGCGGAACGCTCCAGTTGCGGCAAAAGGTTAGGGAACTGCGGCCAGTAGGCGCCGAGACCACCGGCGACGAGCCCAATCACCGGGCGCGAGGCCGGCCGGAAGGGCGGCACCGAGGTCGTCATCGCCGTGGGCCCGGTTCAGTTACAGCCGAGAACGTCATGAACGGAGGTTACTTTCACCGGCTCAGTCGAGGTGAAAGATCTCAGGCTCGGCGTGCATGCCTTCGTCAGGAGTACCTCCGCCGAGCTCGCTGAAAAACCCGGCCATCTCCGCCTGCCATCGAGCGTTGACATCGGTGGCCGCCATGGCCGCCTGGGCGGCGGCAAAGTCATCGCATTCCAGGTACCCGATGAGGGTGCCGTCGTCACCGAGGAACAGCGAGTAGTTGCGCCAGCCGGTCCTGCGCAGGGCGTCGAGCATCTCGGGCCAAACCTGGCCATGGCGCCGCACATATTCGTCCCTGGTCTCGGGACGGACGTTCAACCGGAAGCAGATACGTTGGGTCATTTTGGTTCACCGCGTTGCTCGTCGTGTCCGGGAAGTGGCCGGGCAGTCAGGGCCTGGTAGCACTGACTGCCCGGCAGAGAACTAGGCCTCGCCAGAAGCGGAGCCCGTTTGACGTTTGGTCTTAGAAGTTGGACGAAGGAGCGTTGATATTGGCCTTGTTGAACACCGTCGGCGGGCCCAGGACGACCGAGGGGCCGGTGGTGCCGGAGGCCGGCAGGATGGTGTAGCTACCGAGCTTGCCGGCGGAGAAGGTCTGGCCCGGCTTACCGGTAATGAGCCCCGACGCCAACGACGCCGCGGCGTAGCCGGCGAGGTAGCCCAGGTTGTTGGGGTTCCACAGCTCGAACTCTGCGCACGTCCCGTCCAGTACGTACTTCTTCATCTGGGAGGGAAGGCCGAGACCGGTCAGGGTCAGGTGCTTGAGCAAGGACTTGTGGGTGTCGAGGTACTGCGCGGCCGTCGAGATGCCCACCGTGGTGGGTGAAATGATTCCCCGCAGGTTGGGGTAGGCGGACAGCAGGCCCTGGAGCACCGTCAGCGACGTGGCCGGGTCGTCGTTACCGTAGACGATGGAAACCAGCTTCATCTTGGAGTACTTCGGGAGCTTGAGCTCCTGCTTCATGTACCCGATCCAGGAGTTCTGGTTGGTGGCCGTGGCCTCGGCAGACAGGATGGCGATCTGGCCCGAGTACCCGATCTCGGTCCCGAGCAACTGCACCTCGGACGTCCCGATCTGCTCGGTGTTGGCCTGGTTGATGAACAAGTGGTTGGGGCAGGTCACGTCGGAGTCGAACGAGACCACCTTGACGCCGGCCGCCTGGGCCTTGGCCAGGGACGGGCACAGCGCGCTGGGGTCGTTGCCGGCGATGACGATGGCCGCCGCCTTGGCAGCGATGGCCGCCTGGATAGAGGGGATCTGGGCGGCGGCGGTGTCCGCGGTGCCGCTACTGACCACTTGCTTGTCCCCGATGGCGGCGAGGGCCGTCTTGCCGCCTGCGTCGGCGATGACCTCGTAGGGGTTGAGGGTGTCCTTGGGGATAAAATAAACGGTCTGGCCGGACTTGAGCGTACCGGCGCCACTGGCCACACCGGCCACGGCGACCAGTGAACCGGCGGCCATGACCGCCGTTGCCGCTGCCAGCGCCAGCCGGCTTCTGCGGAGCATCATAATGTGCTTCCTTCCTTTTTTTGGTTAACGATCGTGACGGTACTACCGATTGCTCCGTGGGCATGGTCGCCCACCGGAGTTTCCCTGACGCATCGGCCCGTGGCGCGCGTACGCCCTGGGCCTGCCTCAAGAACTTCGCCGGCCATTAGTCGGCCCAAACATTCATGACCTCCTGGGGACAGCCCGTGCCCACCTGGCTCGCCACTCGCCTAGTGTGGCCCCCGAGTTGGGCAGGACGACGCTGACGATCAGCAAACACCCGGTGACCACCTCCTGCGCCTGAGCTGAGACATTGATCAGGGTCAGGGCGCTCTGTATCCCGCCGATCACGCAAACGGCCATGATCACACCGATGATGGTGCCTTTGCCCCCGAATATCGAGATGCCGCCGAAGAGCACGACGGTCACCACGTCCAGTTCCAAACCCGTCCCGGCGTCGTACCGGGAACTGGCGTACTGGAACGTCCACAAGATGCCGGCCCCGGCGCAGATCACGCCCGAAAGCGTGTACAAGAGGAGCTTTATGCGCTTCACGCGTATCCCGGAGAAGAAGGCGGTGTCCTTGTTGAGACCGATGGCGTACAGCGAGCGGCCCAACGGGGTGGCATGAAGGACGATGCCGAAGGCCGCCGCCAGGACGATGAATATCCCCAGGGTCCAGGTGAGCTCGGTGCCGGGGATGGGCGAGGTACCGACCTTGTCGTAGGAGTTGGGGAAGCCGGTGACCGAGCTGCTCCCCAGGATGATCTCGGCGATGCCCCTGTACAGGGTCAGCGTCCCGATGGTGACGGCCAACGAGGGCAGGCCGAGGCGGGTGACCAGTACCCCGTTGAACGTGCCAGTCACGACGCCCATGACCAACACAGTGACGATGGCCAGGGGAAGTGGCCACCCGTGCTCGAAAAGGTAACCGAGGAGCGAGCACGCCAGACCGAGAGTCGACGCCACCGACAGGTCGATCTCGCCCGTCATCACAATGAAGGTCAGGGGCAGCGCCATGAGGGCGATGGGGCCGATATTGAGCCCGAAGTCAAAAAGGTCGCCGCCGCTGAGGAAGTAGTGGGACTCGGCCGCTCCGAACAGCACCGTGGCTATTACGAAACCGACGAGGGCGACCTCCCAACGGCCCAACGACTGCCATCGGAACCCGGGCGTGGCGGGGGCGGCGGTAGCGACAACCGGTGGCGGGCCGACGTCCGGTGAGCCGAGGAGCGGCGCGGCCGGGCCGTTTTCCGTCTCCACTACGTCACGCTGTGGCATGGGCTGCGATCCTTGCTCGATTGGCTCTCTCGCGACGCAGGAAGACATAGCGGTCGAAAGCGATGGCCGTGATCAGAAGGGCTCCGGCCAGGGCTTCGTCCCAGAAGGCGGAGATGCGGGCGGCGACCAGCGCCTGGTTGATCGTATTGAGGAGGATGGAACCGAGGGCCGCTCCGAGCACTGTGCCGCTCCCGCCGAAAATGGCCACCCCGCCGACGACGACGCCCGCTATGACCAGGAGCTCGTAGCCGAGGCCGGCCACGGAACTGACGGTGGCGAACTCGGAGAGCCATAGACCTCCGGCGAAGCCGGCGATAGTGCCCGAGAGCACGAAGGTGAAGAAGACACGGCGTCGGGCGGGCACGCCGGCCAGGACCGCTGCGTCAGGGTCGGAACCTATGGCGTAGAGGTCCCGCGCCGGCCTGAACGCTCGCATCACGTAGCCGACCAGCAGCACCAGTATGGCGGCGATGATGAACATCCAGGGCACGCCCAAGACGGTCTCGTAGCCCACGGCGAGGAAACTGCTGGGGATGCTGCTGGGGTTGATCTGGATCCCGTTGACGAAGATGGCGTCTATCCCCCGGATGGCGTACAGCGTCCCCAGGGTGACCACCAGGCTCGGTACTCGGGCGACGACCACAATGGCGCCGTTGACGATCCCGCAGAGCATTCCCACGGCGGCGCCGGCGACAAAGCCCAAGATGACCGGGAAGTGAGGGTTATGGAGGAAGATGTCGCCGACGGCATAAGCGGAAATCCCCAGGACCGAGCCGATCGAGAGGTCGACGTTGCGGGTGATTATGACCATCGTCTCGCCCACGGCCAGGATCATCATCACCGAGGCTCCGACCAGCAGCTGTTGAACGCTCAAAAGATCGGCAAAACTGGTGTTGTAAGCCGTAGTCAAACCGAACACGGCGAGGACGACGATGAGGATGCTGACCTCGCGGGCGCCAAAGAAAACCTTGACGAAGTGACGCCATGGCGTGGGGGCAGCCACCGCCCTCATCGTCCCGCCGCCGAACTAGGCGCCAGCTGGCCCGTGGCGGCGCGCATTATCGACGCCTCGTCAGCCTCGTCTTTGGAAAACTGGGCGGCGATGCGGCCCTCTCTCAGGACGATGATGCGGTCAGCCATGCCCAGCACCTCGGGAAGTTCCGAGGAGATCATCAACACCGCCACTCCCTGGTGGGCCACCTCGTCGAGCAACCGGTGCACCTCGGCCTTGGTGCCGACGTCGATGCCTCTGGTGGGTTCGTCGACGATCAATAGGGACGGCCGACGGGCGAGCCATTTGGCCAGGACCGCCTTTTGCTGGTTCCCTCCGGAGAGCGTGTTGGCAGTGTCCTTCAACCGGCCGTACTTGAGCCTCAGGCGCGTGGCCCAGTCCGAAGCCATCTGCGTTTCAGCTGACCGGCGGATTATCCGGTGGCTGCTGAGGCGGTTCAGGGAGGCCAGCGCCACATTGTGGTCGATAGCCAGGTTCATGACCAGCCCCTGCTGGCGGCGGTCTTCGGGGACGAAGCCCATCCCCGCCGCCATCGAGGTGGTCGGCGACCCGGACGGGATCACCGCGCCGTTGAGCACCACCTTGCCCGCGTCCCGGCCGTCGATACCGAAGATCGCCCTCGCCACCTCGCTGCGGCCGGCCCCCATCAGACCGGAGAGGGCGACGATCTCGCCGGCGCGCACGTCCAACGAGATATCTGTGAAGACCCCCTCGCGCGTCAGGTGCTCGACGTGCAGCACGTCGGCCCCGAAAGCTCCCGGGGTCTTCGGGAACAGGGTGCTGATGTCTCGCCCGACCATGGCCCGGATGATGCTCTCCACTGTCACGTTGCCGATGAGGTCGGACATCACGGAGCGGCCGTCGCGCATCACGGTCACCCTCTGGCAGGTCCGGAAAACGTCGGCCAGGCGGTGGGAGATGAACAGCACCGCGCCACCCTGGGCACGCAACGTCGCGATCACTTCGAAAAGGCGCTCGACCTCGGCAATGGAAAGGGCGGCCGTGGGCTCGTCCATGACGATGACCCGGGCATCGAAGGACAACGCCTTGGCGATCTCTACTATCTGCTGGTCGGCGACCGAGAGCCCTCGAGCCAGGGTGGAGATGTCCAGGTGCACCCCCAGGCGGGCGAGAACGGCGCTAACCACTTCGTTCATTCGCGCCCAGTTGATGCGGCGCCAGGAGCGCAGGGGTTGACGACCGATGAAAATGTTCTCCGCCACCGACAGGTCGGGGAACAGCGTGGGCTCCTGGTAGATGACGGCTATCCCCGCGGCGCGAGCCGCCGCCGGGCCGTGGAGCGACAACTCTTTGCCGTCCAGGGTGAGCAGGCCCGAGTCGGGCCGGTGGACGCCGGCGAGGATCTTCACCAGGGTGGACTTACCAGCCCCGTTTTCTCCCACCAGGGCATGCGCCTCGCCAGCATGGAGCTCGATGGAACCGTCCGACAGCGCGTGGACCGCCCCGAAGGACTTGGTCACATGCTCCATGACCAGCATTGGTCCCGGCTCGCCGACCGCGGGAGCAGGCGGCTGCGCGCCACTGTGGTCTCCGTTGGCAGTGGCCTCAGGCGTCATTCAACCCCCTCGGATTGCCACCCTGTGTGGCGTCGGGCGGACCGCTCCCCCGTCCCGGCAGGACCATGTCGGTCGCTCACCAGCATCAGCTCCTCACAGCTACCAGCCTCGAGAGCGCCCCCAAAGACCCCTCTGGCACATCTCGCTCCCGACAATGAATCGTTTCAAATCAAAGGCACAGCACACCGGAATGGCGCTGACCGCCCTACTCCGACGACGGCGTATGCTAACGGGCTATCCAGAACCTGTCAAGGCACGGCGCCATGGCTGGAGCCGGTCGCGGCTCGGCCCACCGGCGCGTCACCATCCGCGATGTTGCTCACCTTGCCCAGGTGTCCCTCGGCACGGTCTCCAACGTTTTGAACAACCCCGACGTGGTCGCCCCTCCGACCCGCCGGCGCGTGCTCGATGCCATAGAAAAGACAGGCTTCGTACGCAGTACCGCCGCCCACCAGCTCCGCGTCGGCAAGAGCCGCACGGTCGGAGTGGTACTCCTGGACATTGCCAACCCGTTCTTCGCCGAAATGGTGCGCGGCGCCGAGGGCGTGCTGCGTGACCAGGGCTACGTGCTGATGGTGTGCTCCACCGACGAGTCGACCGAGCGCGAACGACGTTACCTCCGCGTGCTCGAGGAACACCGTGTGGACGGCCTCCTGATCACGCCCGTCGAGCACGACTTGCGCGACGTCGCCGAGCTCGCCGCCCGGGGCATCCCCACCGTCCTGCTCGACCGCGACAGCGGGGACCACGAGCTGTGCTCGGCCACCGTCGACGACGTTCGTGGGGGCGAGCTAGCGGCCAGTCACCTGTTCGAGATGGGCCACGACAGGATCGCGTTCGTGAACGGGCCATCGTCGATCCGCCAGTGCGCCGACCGGCGCGAAGGTGCCCAAAGGGCGCTGCGCCGGGCCCGCCGGCGGGGACAGGCCACGCTGCGGGAGATCACAGTCAACGCTTTGAGCGTCGACCAGGGCGAAAAGGCCGTTGAAGCTCTGCTCTCCTTGACGCCTTTGCCATCGGCGGTGATGTGCGCCAACGACCTGATCGCCCTGGGCATGCTCAAGAGGCTGTCCGAGGCGGGCATCGCCGTCCCGCAGGACATCTCCGTAGTGGGCTACGACGACGTGAGCTTCGCCTCCATGCTGTCCCCGTCGCTGACCTCGGTCCGCCAACCGAAGTACGAGCTGGGCGCCATAGCGGCCGAGCTCCTGCTCGAAGAAGCTCTGGGCGTCAATCACAAGCACCGCTCGGTCCGCTTCGAACCTGAGCTCGTTGTCCGCGCTTCGAGCGGCCCGCCCCTGCGCTGAAGGAAAAGTCCTC
The DNA here is from genome assembly GCA_052325485.1 of Acidimicrobiales bacterium. GTDB lineage: Bacteria > Actinomycetota > Acidimicrobiia > Acidimicrobiales > Palsa-688 > Fen-671. The sequence continues at coordinate 29,589 of JBKQUU010000226.1, forward strand.
GGCGGCGTCCTGGTAACATCCGGGCCGGTGAGCGGGCGCCAGCGGCTCTGGGCGAAGCTCGGCGCCGTCAGCCTCGCAGCCCTGGTCACGCTCATCGCCTGTGCCCCCGGCGGGCTGTCCGGAGCCGCAGGCGCCGTCAGCCCGCTCGACAACCCGAGTGCCAACCGCTCACTGCCCCCGTTAAGTATGAGCACAGGGCCGTGTGCCGTGGAGGGGGCAACCGATATGACTTGGGACTGCCCGTCGCCCTGCTTCCCGCACCCTCGGCATGGGCCGAGGTCCTTCGCTTTGTCGTACAACGGGTCCGTGGCCTGCACCGAGCTGGTGATGGCGGCTATCAACGACGCCCAGGCGGCCGAGCACCTTCGACGTTTCGCCCTGCCATCAGGTTTCCTGGCCATGACGGTCGTCCAGCAGTTGTTCGTGCTGGTCAACCTGGAAAGGATCTCGCACGGGGTCCCGCCCCTGGTGGGGCTGTCCCCCTACCTCAGCGCGGCGGCCACGTCGGCCGCCCGCCAGGGCGAGGGCCCGGAGTTCCGGTCCGAGTACGGGCCGGTCCGGGTGTGGCTCCCCCAAAGGGGCGGTTACTACGCTTTCGGGAGCACCTGGTCGGGTGGCGCCGTTAACGCGGCCGCAGCCGTGTTCGTCTGGATGTACGACGACGGCTGGGGCGGCCGGGACAATACCTCCAACGCCGCCTGCACCGGTCCTAGGTCCGGCGGTTGTTGGGGCCACCGGGACGAGCTCCTGGGCAGGTACTCAGGGATCTCTTGCTCTGACTGCATCGCCGGGGCCGGTTACACCGGGCACGCCGGGGGTACCTGGCAGGAGTCGTACGACTTCCTGGTCGTGCGCCCGACAACCTTCCCGACGCCGCTCAGCTTCACCTGGGACTCGGGCGTGCTGCCCCTGTTGCCGGCCGGCTGGGAGCGGGTGCGCGCGGCCTGAGGCCACCCGCAGGGACCGTCAGCCCGTGCCGTGGGCCAGCTGCGCCGCTCGTCTGACGGCGTTGTCCAGCATCGTCTGAGTGAGCCGGCCCGTAAAGGTGTTCTGCTGGCTGGGGTGGTACGAACACACCAAGGTGCGGCCGGCGGGGAGCGGCACCTCGAGCCCATGAGCGAACCGAGGTCGGGGACGTACCCGGAGCACTCGGCAGGCCGCCTCATAGGCGAAGTTGCCCAACGCCAGCACAGCCCGGACGCCGGTCAGCTCGGCTAGCTCCCGCTCCAGGTAGGGAAGGCAGTTGTCGCGTTCTTCGGGCGTGGGCCGGTTTTGGGGAGGGGGGCAGCGGACGACGGCGGTGACCCACACCCCCTTGGCCACCAGCCCGTCGTCCCGCCAAACGCTCTCGGGACGGTTGGCCAGACCGGCGCGCCACAGAGCTGCCCACAGCCAGTCCCCGGAGCGGTCGCCGGTGAAGACGCGCCCCGTCCGGTTGCCGCCGTGGGCGGCGGGGGCCAGGCCCAAGACGAGCAGCCGGGCGGCCGGGTCGCCGAAGCCCGGCAGTGGGCGCCCCCAGTACTCCTGCCCGGCAAAGGACGCCCGTGGCGCGGCAGCCACCGTTTCCCGCCAAGCGACCAGGCGTGGGCAACGACGGCACGACACGACTTCGTCCCTCAGGGCGTCCAGACCGCTTCCCGGCACCCCCCGACCCTACCGGCCCGGGGCAATCCCCTTGCGGCTCGCGACGGGCTAGCTTTGGCAAGAAATGCCACGTCGTCCCAAGCCTCGCCCCGCCACCGTCGTCCTGCTGGTCCGTCACGGCCTGACCCCGACCACGGGCAAGGAAATGCCTGCACCAGGCGCTGGTCCCAACCTTTCCGAGGAGGGCTGGAGGCAGGCAGGGCAGGCTGCGGACCACATTTGCGCCTGGCGAGCGACGCTGCCGGTGCTCGGGGGCCTGTACAGCTCCCCTCTTTCGCGCACCAAAGAGACGGCCTCCGTGCTGTCCAAGGCGCTCGGTCTCCCGGTGACCGAGGATCCTGGACTGGTGGACTGCGATGCCGGCGAGTGGGCCGGTGCCCCGCTCAACGAGCTGGCAAAAAAACCCGAGTGGACGACGGTTGTCAATAACCCGAGCGGCTTTCGGTTCCCGGGGGGCGAGTCCATACCGGAGATGTACTCCCGTGTGGTCGGCACGGTCCGCGCCCTGGCCGCACAGCACCCGGGCCAGGCGGTCGTGGTGGTCTCCCACGCCGACCCCATCAAGGCCGTCCTGGCCGACGCTATGGGCGTCCACCTCGACCTGTTCCAACGGGTCAACGTGTCGCCGGCTTCGGTCAGCGCCATTAACTACGGCGAGCCTTTCCCGACCGTGATGCTCGTCAACTGGACGGTCCCAGCGAGCGCGGGGCCGGCAACGAGGAGGCAAAGCTGAGCGTTTCGTTCGACCTGCCCAGCCCGACCCGGGTAACGGTGGGAGCAGTGGGGCCGCCCGGCGCCCGGGTTTTCTACTTCCAGGCCCGCCAGGCGGACAAGCTGGTCTCCCTGAAACTGGAGAAGGAGCAGGTCCTCTTCCTCGCCGGTGGGCTCAGCGAGGTGCTGGCTGACCTGGCCAGCCCGGCCGCCGTGCCCAGCGAAGGTGACCTCGAGCTCGAGGAACCGGTGGAGGCGGAATGGGCCGTCGGCTCCATGCAGCTGGCCTATGACTCGGGTACCGACCGGGTGGTCCTCATGGCCAAGGAGCTCGGGGACTCCGACGAAGAAGGCCAACCTCCAGATGAGGCTCCGGCCGAGCACGGCGCGCCCGGCACGGCGACGGCGCGTGTCGCTCTCACCCGCGGCCAGGCCGCGGGTGTCATCGAGCATGGCAAGCGGCTGTTGCGCGGGGGCCGGCCCCCATGCCCGCTGTGCGGGTTCCCCCTTGGTACAGACCATTCGTGCCCCAAAACAAACGGCCACCGTCCACCGGCGATGTGAAGGACCGACGAGGCCTTGGGTGAAAGCGGTGGAGCGCCCCCCAACGGGGCGGCGGTGGGGCACCGCCTGGTTCTCGCCACGCTGTCAAAGGGCGAGATCGAGCTTCGGGGGCGGCTTCCCTGGAGCTCCAACGCCACGTTCCTCGTAGCCGTCCGGCCGCCGCCTGGGGTGGCCGGGGACAAGACGAGGCGCCCGGCCAAGGGGGGCCGCCCGCCGGAGCCCGGCGGCCACGCTCCGCCGATGCTCGCCATCTACAAGCCGGCCAGGGGCGAAAGGCCTCTTTGGGACTTCCCCCGCGGCCTGTGGAAACGTGAGGTGGCTGCCTATGAGCTGAGCGAGTTCCTGGGCTGGGGGATGGTGCCCCCCACCACCGCTCGTCCTGACGGGCCGCTCGGGCCGGGATCTCTCCAGTACTTTGTCGACGCCCTGTTCGATGAGCACTACTTCACGCTGCTGGAGACGCCCGAGCACCGCCGTGAACTGCGGCGCATTGCCGTCTTCGACGTGGTGGCCAACAACGCGGACCGCAAGAGCGGGCACTGCCTTATCGACCGGGAGGGCCAGATATGGGGCATCGACCACGGCCTGTGTTTTCATGCCGAGCCCAAGCTCCGCACCGTGATCTGGGACTTCGCCGGTGAGAAGATCGAACCCGACCTGCTCGCCAGCCTGGGGCCGATGGCCGCGGGGTCGGTGCCGAAGGCCTTGACGAGGCTCCTTGGCGACGACGAAGTACAGGCTCTCACGGCTCGGGCGGCCGCCCTGCGGGCTACCGCCAGGTTCCCCGAACCCTCCGCCGACTTCCCCTACCCATGGCCCTTGGTATGACCGGGAACATGTCCGAGGCAGCTAACCTTAACGTCGCCCCATGTTGGCCCGGCGTGGCGCCGGGAGGGAGGGCGCCCAGGGGCATGCACCAATGCGAGAGGAGCCCTGTCGAGTGAGCAGCCAGGACGAGGTGAGGTTGGCGGTCCCGGCCCGGCCCGAGTTCCTGGGCTTGGCCCGGGTGACTGCGGCCGGCCTCGCCGGTCGCCTTGGCTTCACCTTCGACCAGGTCGAGGACCTGAGATTGGCCATCGACGAAATATGTTTCGGGCTGACGGGGAGCAAGGGCCGGGACGGCATACTGGAGTTGACGTTCCTGCTCGGACCGGAAGGCCTCACGGTAAATGGCCACGGCCATTTTCCGGGGCGGCCCCGGTACACCTGTCAGAACTGTCCGAAGTAATACTTACCGCCCTGGTGGACGAGCACTCCGTAAGCGACGGGGCCGGAGGGCCACATTTCCGGTTGGTGAAAAGACGCCAGCCCGGTGAGGGCGGTGGCGAGGGCCAGTTGCCAGGGGAAGGACAGTGAGCCTGGAGCCGACACGGCGCGAGGAGCTCACAGAGCAATTTGTCGCATACGCGGAGACCCGTGATAGCGGGTTGCGCGATCAACTGGTGAGCGCCCATTTAGGTCTAGCGGAATATCTGGCCCGCCGTTTTGCCAACCGGGGAGAGCCTCTTGACGACCTCGTCCAGGTGGCTTCGCTCGGGTTGATAAAAGCCGTTGACCGCTTTGACCCGGCCCGGGGTGTGGCGTTTTCGACTTATGCCACCCACACGATCGTCGGAGAGCTCAAGCGCCATTTTCGTGATAAGGGCTGGGCCGTCCGGGCTCCCCGCCGGATGCAGGAGCTTTACCTGGGCCTGGGTAAAGTCGTGGCCGCGCTGGGCCAAGAGCTCGGTCGCTCTCCGACGATCGCCGAGCTGGCGGCGGAGGTGCAAGTGTCCGAAGAGGAGGTCCTCGAAGCTCTCGAAGCGGGCCAAGCCTACCGCTCCACCTCCCTCGACGCGCCGACGGGCGCTGAAGAGGGCGAGACACTGGGGGCCAGGTTGGGCGGTGAGGACGCGTCGCTGGAGGACGCCGAGAGCCGGGCCACGCTTTCCCCGCTTCTGGGGCAATTGGGCCAGCGCGAACGGCTCATCCTCCATCTCAGGTTCTTCGAAGGCCTGACACAGTCCGAGATCGCCAATAGGCTCGGGATATCCCAGATGCATGTCTCTAGGCTGCTGGCGCGAAGTGTTTCCCAGCTACGCACCGCAGCAGAGACGCCGGCTCCCTGATGCGGTTGCTGCTGGTCGTGAACACCTCTGCCTCGTCAGTGACCGCCCGGGCCCGGGTAGTCATCCATAAGGCTCTCTCGGCCGACCACGAGGTCGTCATGAAGGAGACCAACCGGAGAGGTCACGCCGCCCGGCTGGCCCAAGGGGCGGCCGCCGACGGCCTCGATGCCGTCGTCGTCCTCGGTGGTGACGGGACCATGAACGAGGCGGCCAATGGGCTGGCGGGCTCGCCCACCGCCCTGGCCGTGCTCCCCGGAGGCTCGACCAACGTCTTCGCCCGCACGATCGGGATGGCGAACGACCCGATCGAAGCGACCAGCCAGCTGCTTTCCGCCCTGGCCGCCGGCTCGGTCGAGCGGGTGGGGCTGGGCCAGGCCAACGCCCGCTATTTCTTGTTCCACGCTGGCATCGGCTTCGACGCCGCCGTCGTCGCCGGGGTCGAGAAGTTGGCGTCCCTCAAGCGGTACACGGGGCCGGCGTTGTTCCTGGGTGAGGCCCTTTTCACCTGGGCGCACGGGTACGACCGCCGTCAGCCGGCGTTCTCGGTGAGCTCGGACGCCGGGCCGGCGGTCGACGATGGCTACTTCGCCGTCTGCCTGAACACCGACCCGTACACGTACCTCGGCAACCGGCCCGTGCGTCTTGCGCCGGGGACGTCGCTGACGACCCCGCTCTCCCTCGTCGTCTTGCGCAGGCTCACCCTTCAGGCCGTCATACCCGTGGTCGTCTCCGCCTTTGGCGAGGGCCTGAGCGGCGATGGTCGCCAGCACACCTCAGTGCTCCGTCATGTCGTCGAGGCGACCATCAAGGGGCACCGCCCGGTGCCCTACCAGGTAGACGGCGACTACGTGGCCGAATCCGAACAAATCGAACTGCGGTGGGCGGCGGAGGTGCTGTCGCTGGTCCTGCCAGTCGGGACCGACCAGGGCCTGCTCACCCGGGGCCGCCCTATGGGCGTCGGTCCCCGGTCGTGACGTCGGCCACGGTCCCCGCCCCCAGGGCTGAGGGGCGGCCTTTCCGGGCGGTGGACCAAAGGTGAACAACCCCTTGCGCGGCGGACCATCGAGGCTATACTTCATCTACGCGCGAGCTTTCAGCCTTTTGTTCCTGGTGGCCCACGCACGTGAAGGATTTCACAAGCCAGTAGTACCGGGCCTATTTTTTTGGCCCTCGACCGTGGCCGCCGGTCAAATGCAGTTGATCGTGCCAGGAGGAAGACTGAGTTGGCCCTGACTTGGACTCGGAGCATCGAGTGGGACGTTGAAGATTGGCGGGAGAGGTCCGCATGCCGTGATACCGATCCGGACCTGTTCTTTCCCGTGGGTAGCACGGGGCCGGCAGTAGAGCAGATCACCAGCGCTAAGGCTGTCTGTGCCACCTGTGACGCCCGCTCGAGCTGCCTGGACTTTGCATTGGCGACCAACCAGGAGTCAGGGATCTGGGGGGGGACCACCGAAGAGGAGAGACGCAAGCTTCGCAAAGTGTGGCTGGCTCGCCAGCGCCGGGCGGGCTGAGCCGGGTCCCCGTCCTAGGTGTTTTGAAGCTGTCCTAGGTGTTTTGAAGCCGTTGTCCCGGGGCTCAAATCCGGGCTAGTTCGTCGCGGTCCGAACGGCTTACGGGTACCACGAACTCGACTACCGTCCCCCCGTCGTTGTACATCTTGATCGTGCCCCCGAGCTGACTGTTGACCAGTCCTCGGACGATGGACAGGCCGAGGCTCGTCGTGGCCTCGATGGAAAAGCCCTCCGGCAGGCCGCTCCCGTTGTCCCTCACCTGGACGGCAAGTTGGTCCCCGTGACGGCTCAGCGAGACGTGCACCTTGGGCTCGAGGGCCTGGTCGGGCCCCTCTGCCCATCCTGTGGTGGCGTCAGCACCCTGGGGTTGCGCCCCGGCCCCCGACGGCACCAGGTGGTGCTGCTCGGCGCCGTGGCCCGCCGGTAGGACGAAGGCGTGCTCGACGGCGTTCTGCATGAGCTCGTTCAGGGCTACCGCCAACGGTGTTGCCACCTGGGCGCCCATCTCGCCCGCTTCGCCTGACCAGGTCACCTGGGCCGGCACCGTGGCGCTGGAAAGGTCCTCCGCCATGCGGACCAAGGACGGCAAGATGTCGTTGAAGTCGACTTCATCGGTGGTGTCACGCGAAAGGATCTCATGGACGACAGCGATGCTACGCACCCGTCTCTCGGCTTCCTCCAGAGCGTGACGGCCGTCACCTTTCGGCAGGCGTCTCGCCTGCAGGCGTAGCAGCGACGAGATCGTTTGCAGGTTGTTCTTCACTCGGTGGTGCACCTCGCGGATGGCGACGTCCTTGCCCAGGAGCAGCCGGTCACGGCGCCGGAGATCGGTCACGTCGCGTACGAGGAGGAGCGCGCCCGTCACCTTGCCCTGGTCCAGGAGCGGGATGCAACGCATGAAGACGGCGACATCCCCGAGCTCGAGCTCTTCGGAGACCGGGTGCTGCTGGGTGAAAGCCACCGGCACCGGAGTGTGCTCGAGGCCCAGCTCGGCGAGGCTGGCCCCCAGGATGCCGCGGTAAACCCCCAGCCGGTGCAGGGCGTTGACCGCATTGGGCGAGCTGAACTCGATCCGTCCGGCACCATCGAGGGTCATCACCCCGTCGCCTACGCGCGGGGCCTCGCTCGAGAGCGGCTCGTCCACCGGGAACGGGAAGGTGCCGGCGGCGACCATTCGCGCCAGGCGGTCAAAGACTCCCACATAGACCCGTTCGAGCTCGCCCGCCCGCCGGCCCACTATGAGAGGTGCCTCTCGGGTGAGCACGGCGACAATGTCGCCCCGCATCCGGACCGGGATGCAGACGACCCGGGCGCGTTCGCTCCTGGCCGCCACCGGTACTTCGCCCTCCACCACGCTGCCGAGACCACAGGCTCGGGCCAGGAGCGGCCGCTCGTGGTCGCCCACTTCCCGGCCCAACAGGTCCTCCAAGTGAAGGGTCTGGCTGGTGGTCGGCCTCACCTGGCCCACCACCACGAAACTCCCCCGTTTGGCAGAGATAGGGACGAAAAGCAAAAGGTCGGAGAACGACAGGTCGGAGAGGATCCCCCAGGAGCTCACGAGACGCTGCAAATGCTCCACCACGGCCTCCGGCGCCAGAGTGCGGCCCCTTAGCAGTTCAGCCAAAGTCGCCATAACGGTCCTCCTGTAGTCCCGCCTGAAAAATAGGGGACCGCCGCCGGTCCCTCATGCCCAAATATGGCGGCCGAGCGCGAGCACGCCTTCCAGGTCGTGGATGTCCTGTTCGAGCTCGGGCACGCTGGCCACGACGGTGGGCAGGTCCGACAGCTCCGAACGCTGGCTGGCCTCTCTCCTAGCCACCACCCCTATGTTATTGAAATTGGCGGCCACCTCTTGCAGGACCCGCTCGACCAGGCCCGGGTCGGTCCCGGCCAAAGGGCCTCTTTCGGCACAGAGCGATCGCGCCAGATCCCCGGCTCCTTCGCCCAGTCGCGCCGCTCGTGGCACCAGGCCGGGAGAGAGAAGGTAGGCGGGCAGGGCCCGGTTGAGGACCAACCCGCCGAGATGGAACCCTTTTGCGGGCAAAAGGCCCATAAAAGTCTCCGCTTCGCGTACCGGGACGCTCTCCAATGTGCTTACAACTATAAACGTGGTGCGCCTATCGGACAGGAGCCGTTGGACTTCCTCGGCGCGCGCCACAAAACCCTCGGACAGCGTTTGGAACAGTATGAAGAACTCGGCGATGTCTTGGAGGAACTGCGAACCCAAGATCCTATCGGCAACATGGTAAAAAGGCCGGGAGGCGATGTCGGCGAAGCGGCTCCGGTACGGGACGGTAAGAAGGCGCAAGAACCGCGAACTGAAAAAGTCAGTCATACGTTCGGGGGCCAGAAGGAAGTCAATGGCGTTACGGGTCGGCGGAGTGTCGACTACGATCAGGTCGTAGGCGCCCTGCGAATGCAGCTCGTACAATCGTTCGATCGCAATATAATCGTGGCTTTGCACGAAACGGCCAGAAATGTTCTGGTACAGGGGGTTGTCGAGGATGCGTTGAGCGGTGGCCGGGTCGGGCGCGTGCTGGGTCACCAACCTGTCCCAGCTCCATTTGGTATCAAGCATTTCTGCCCACAGCTCGCCGCGCGGCGCGGCACCGGCTTTGGCGAAGGCGCTCACCGGTACCCGCTGGGCGCCCGCCCGGGCCGCGGACAAGCCCAGGGCGTTGGCCAGGCGGCGGGCCGGGTCAACGGTGAGCACCAGGACCTTGCCTCCCTGTCGGCATGCAGCCATGGCGGCGGCGGCGGCGGCCACAGTGGTCTTGCCCACGCCACCGGGCCCGCAGACGATGGCGATCTCCCTAGCCGCCAGGAGCGCCTCCAATGTGCTCGGCGCCTTTTTCGGCCTGGTCAACTCTCTAGCTCCGCGGCCAGAGCAGCGGCGATCTGGCGGGTCGAGCGCAGCCCGTACGAACGCAAGAAGAGGTAGGGCAGGTAAAGCAGGGGGGGCGGCGTCCCGTTGGGCGTGCTCACCGCCACCGATCCCCTTAGGCGCTCCAGGTGGGCGGCGCGGGACCGGCGCATCTTGACCATGAGCCGAGCGGCGTCGAGCAACGGTTCGGGCCGCCCCCCGAGCTTGGAAGCGAGGAACTCCCGGGCCGGCTCCTCGCAGATGGCCTCGAACGTTTGCCCCTCCCGGGTGCCGAACAGCTCGGGGAGCACGCGGTTGACTATGACCCCGGCGAGGCTCACGGTCGTCTCGGACCTGAGCCGGTCGATGAGCTCGATGGTCTCGGTTACGGGCATCTCCTCCGGAGTGGCGATCACCAGGGCCCCGGCGGTGCGCGGGTCGGAAAGGATCTCCAACATCCACCCCGTCTGCTGGCGGATGAGGCCGACCTGGACCAAACGGTTGATGGCCTGGGGGGCAGCCAGCAGGCCGACGATGTGGCCGCTGGCGACGGCGTCGACCACGACGAGGTCGTAATGCCGCTCACGGACCTCCCAACAAAGCTTGCCCACCGTGACGATCTCACGAACGCCCGGCGCCGCCGAGGCCACAAAATCGAACATCTTGGCCACGGGGCCGATGTGCGCCGCCTTTGGCAACTTGAGCTGCAGGGAAAGGTACTGGCGCAAGGACGCCTCAGTGTCCATCGACATCGCCCACAGCTTCGGCGCCACTTCGCGTGCCTCGAAGCTCGTCGGGCCGGTCTCGAAACTTGACGCCAGGTCCCCCTTGGCGTCCAGCTCGCATACCAGCGTGCGCTTGCCCCGGCTGGAAGCCAGCAGGCTGAGAGCGGCGCTGACGGTCGTCTTACCGACACCGCCTTTACCGGTGACGAACAAAAGCTTGCGGTCGAGCAGTTCAACCACTCGAGCGGCCCTTCTGGTAGTTCAGACGGCGGCCCCGAAGCCAACGCGGCGCGTCTCGGTCGCCGTGTCCAGCTCTATGTAAGCCAGTTTGGCGGCCGGGACACCGATACGCCGACCACGTTTGTCGGTAAACCAGAGCATCCCGTCCGCCTTGGCCACGGCCGCGTCGATCTTTGCCACTAGCTCGTCGGGGTTTGTGCTGTCCACCAGCTCCACCTCGATATCCCTGGGCACCTGGGACACGCCGATACGGACGTCCACGTCGCTGTTCTCCTGTCTCAAGCACTGGTCAAGCCATGATATATAGAGGCGGCCCGGCCGCGGGCCGGGGTGGCGTCAGGGTCGCCGTCACCGGCGCTGGCTAGCTTGGGGACCGTGACGACTGAGGCGCCTGGCGACGGTCGACCGCAGGCCGGAGCGGCTGGCAGCCGCCCGCCCGAACGGTGGCCGACTAGCGACCGGGCGGCGGCATGGGCGGCCACCATGGCCGGGACGGTCTCGGCCGAAGGCATCGTGCTGGCTCATTCTTTGTCCGGGCGCCCCCGGGCCCAAGCCCGGGCGGTGACCCGCCAGGCACGTGAGGACGGTGAAGAGCTCTCGTTCGCCCCGGGCGCCACGAGGTCCGCAGGCGCAGGACGGCGCGCCCGGCCCGAAGAGCCTGACCCCCTGCGGACGTGCTTCGAGCGGGACCGTGACCGGATCCTCCATTCGAGCGCTTTCCGGCGCCTGGCCGGCAAGACCCAGGTCTTCGTGTTCCCCCGCGACCATCAGCGCACCCGCCTTACCCATGCTCTCGAAGTAGCCCAGGTGGCCACGGCGGTGGCCCGGGCCACCGGGCTCAACGTGGCATTGACCGAAGCCATCGCCCTCGGTCACGACTGCGGGCACGGCCCCGGAGGCCATGCCAGCGAGGAGGCGTTCGCCCCCTATCTGGCGGACGGCTACAACCACGCCATCTGGGGCGCCGACGTGGTGCTGGCGCCCCTCAACCTGTGCGCCGAGACCCTCGATGGCATCCGCCACCACAGCTGGTCCCTGCCGAGCCCGGCTACACCCGAGGGGGCCGTGGTGAGCTGGGCCGACCGTTGCGCCTACTGCGCTCACGACCTCGAGGACGCGGCCGGGATCGGCATAGTGGACCTCGACGACTTGCCGGCGACCGTCGTCGAGGTCGCCGGCCCCACCCGCTCCTCTCAACTTCGGTGCTTCGTCAACGCCCTCGTCGACTGCATCACCGCCACCGGCGAGATCGGGATGCACCGGCCCTTCGCCAGCGCGCTGGCGGAGCTGCGGACGTTCAATTACGAGCGCATCTACACCCGCCCGAGCTCGATCGCCCAGGGCCGGGCGGTGATCGCCGTCCTGAGCGCCCTGGTCGAGTACTTCGCCGACAACCCCGGGAAGCTGGGCGGCCCCGGCCTCCGCCCTCATGATGCTCCCGACGCTGTCACCGAAAGCGGGCGCGGGGCCGCCCTACACCGCTCGATCGCCTATGTGAGCGGCATGACCGACCGCTTCGCCTTTGACACCGCCGTGGAGCTCCTGGGGTGGCCGGTCGACAAGCTCCCCCGCAGCGTGGCCGGCTAACGCCGCCCGCCGGGGCCGGGCAAGGACGTTCAGGGACCTGTTTCCAGGTCTTCCAGCCACAGGGGCGCGTGGCGCCTAGCCCAGGCCCGACTGATCTTGCCGGTGAACATGGAGCGCAGGGCGGGAGGGTGGGTCACGGCCATGCCTATGTGGCCGATCAACACGACGACGAAGAAGATCGCCACCACGTCGTGCATGAAGGTGGCGCCCGTCCGCCAGGAGAGCGGCCAGTAGTACGGCCAGTGCATTACCGAGCCGGTCATCAACATGACCACCATCACCCCGCCGGTAATAGCAGCGTTCAACTTCTGGCCGGCGTTGAACTTCCCGATGGGGACATCGCCGGTCGGCAGGCGACGTACAGTGAGCCGCAACCATTGACGGTCGCTCGGGATCCAGCGGTTTATCCGGCGCAAGTCGGCACGAAGGCCCTTGCCCCATGAGCCCGCCAGGCTGATTATGAGGGGCAATGGCAAGGCCAGGCCGACATCGACGTGGATGCGCTCGACCAGGCCCCGCCGCCCGACAAAGCCGATGACGGCGGGTATGTAAAGGGCGGCGCCGGTGGCTATCAGGGTTATGAAAAACGACGCTGTCAGCCAGTGGGCCAGGCGCTCTACCCGGTCGAAGCGGCTGAGTTGCTCCACCTTTTGGCGCCCCTCGGCAGAAGTTGGCACCACTAAAGACCGTTGCTCTGGCCTATCCAGGCGTCGACGGCGTAGCCTTGGTCCTCCCAATAGCCCGGCTCGACACTGTCCACCACCGAGATGGTGCTCAGCCACTTGATGGACTTGTAGCCGTACATCGGCGCCACATAGAGGCGCACCGGGCCGCCGTGCTCACGGGTGACAGGGCCAGCGAGCATCTGGTAGGCAACGAGGATGTTGGGCAACCGGGCCTGGTCGAGGGTCAGGCTCTCGGTGTAGACGCCGTCGAAGGACGTGAAGTGCAGGGCCACCCCCCCCGGGGCCACGCCCGCCTCGTCCAGGAGGTGGCCGAGTTGGACACCGGTCCAGTGGACGTCCGGGACCACCCACCCGGTAACGCATTGGAACGGATGGACCAGCTTTGTCGCGGGCATCGCCTCGAGGTCGGCCACGCTAAGGCTAAGAGGACGCTTGACCATGCCGTTTACGGTGAGGTGGTAGTCAGCGGGGGGGGACGGGTAACCACTGACGACGGTATAGATCTGGAAATTGTCGGCCCCCGGGACCAGGCTGGCGATCCCCGCGTCGCCCGCCGTCAGAGGAGCCAGGACGTCGCCTACACCCCGCGAAACCTGGTCCCCGAAGATGACACCGGCTACCCCCGCACCAAGCATCCCCAGTACCACCCGGCGGCCGACCGGCGTGGCTTTGCGGCTTTCCGGTCCCGGCATCCAACCCATGATCGCGCTAAAACGGCGAAAACGGCGCGCGTACCTTCGCCGAGGGAGTACCTGGGGCCGGCTCCTAACTGTCCGGTGTTAGGTGATCCGCAACTCCTGGCGGAACACCCGAGACCGGCCCAGCCCCACGATCCGCTCCGCCACCTGGCGGAACGCCGCCGCCGCCTCCGAGGCCGGGGCCGCCGCCACCACGGGACGGCCGGCGTCGCCTCCCTCGCGTATGGCAGCCACCAAAGGGATCTGACCGAGCAACGGCACGTCCAGCTCCTCGGCCAACTGGGCGCCGCCGCCCTGGCCGAAGATCTCGAACCTGGTCCCGTCGGGTGCGCTGAACCAGCT
>JBKQUU010000227.1:0-72965 GCA_052325485.1 Acidimicrobiales bacterium
CCCAGGTGAGCCCGGAGTGGCGCAAGTCGTGCAGGAACAGATCAGGCCGGCCAACGGTCTTGCGGGCCCTTTGCCAGACGCGGTCCAGGGTGCTGGGCACCATCGGGCCACCGGCGTCAGCCTGGAAAAGCCACGCCTCCGGCTCAGGAGGCACAAAATGTGCCAGGTGCTCCTCGAGCGCCGGCAGGATATGCGACGGCACTGCGAGGGTGCGGGCGCCCGCGGCCGTCTTTGGTGGCCCGACGACGCTAGGCCCTTTCATGGGACGCACCACGGCCCGCTCGATCCTGATGGTCCCGTGAAGGAGGTCGATGTCCCTTCGCTGGAGCCCTAGAACTTCGCCCCGGCGGAGCTGGCACCAAGCCGGTAGGAGGATGGCGAGACGGTAACGCTCGGGTACAGCGTCGAGGGCGGCCGTGACTTCTGCCACCGATGCCACGGGGCGCTCGGCTGATCGTGGGTTGCCGGCGCCCTTCACCTGGCAGGGGCTCTTGACGATATGGCCGTCGGTAACCGCCGTGATGAGGATGGCCCGGAGCATGCGGTAGGCGTCGTCGGCGGTAGTCAGGTAACGCTGACGCACCCCCATGTACCACGACCGCACGGCCGAGGGCCCGAGCGTCGCCAGCTCGTACGCCCCCAAGGTCGGCAAGACGTGCCGCTCGAGCATGTGCTCGTACTTCGCGCGTGTCACCGGGCGCAGGTCCGAACGGCCGTCGAGCCAGGCCTCGCCGTACACGGCCAGGGTGATCTTGCCAGCCTTCGGCGCCGTCCAGGCACCTCGGTGTATGTCCGTCTCTGCCGCGGATAGCCACGCCAGGGCATCGCTCTTGGTCGTGAACGTGTCAGGGGCGATGTGGGTCGCGCCGCCGTGCTTGTAGCGGGCCTGGTACCGGCCCGAGGGGAGCTTGCGAGCGCTCCCGAAATGGCGGCGATGGGCACTCGGCATGCCACAAGCCTAGCGCCGCTAGTGGCACGATAGTGGCACGACGGACGGCGAATGGGGTCGAAGGTAGGCACCCGGCCGCCCGCACAAGGCCCCCTACCAGGACTTTTCGGCGCACCCCCAACCGGATTCGAACCGGTGCCGCCGCCTTGAAAGGGCGGTGTCCTAGGCCGCTAGACGATGGGGGCAGGACGGATGGATTCTAGGCGTTCCTCCCGTACCAGGACGCAGGAGCGGGATGGCAGGCCGTCGGTGGACGTCAGCACGTGGGGCGAGGCGTCAGCCACCTGGACCGGGCAAAAGATCCCAGTCCGTGCCGGCCGGAGAGTCCCGCACCTCCACGTCCAGGGCCACCAGGGCGTCACGGATACGGTCGGCGTCGGCAAAGCGTCGGGCTTGGCGGGCCTCGACCCGCTCGGCCAGCAAGGCCGCCACCCAAGGAGCGGCTACGTCGCGCGGGTCACGTAGGCCGGGAGAGGCAAGTTCGCCCAGGCGGAGCACCATGCGGCGCAGAGCGGCTCGGGCCCGGTCAACCTCGTCGGACTGGAAAGTGTCCGCCGACCAGGCATGAAGTGAGCTCTCCAGTTCCAGGGTGGCGGCCGTCGCCGCCTCGGCGTCGCGCTGGGCCAGCGCGACGTCGAACACGGCAGTGAGGCGCCTGACGTCGTCGGTAAGGCTACGCCCGACCGCTCCGAGGATGGCCTCGGGCGCCCCGCTGTCACCCTGGCCTCGTCCTCCCGCCCGTTCGGCGTTGGGCTCGACGTCACCATCGTCGGGCCCAGCCCACCAGGCCACTTCCGTCCCCGGCCGAGAGAACTGGCCCCCCGCGCCCATGGCCAGGTCCACCAGCTCGCTTATCGCCAGGCTCTTACCAGAAGGCACGATCACAGAACTGCCTTGCCGGCGCACGGTCACGCCACCAAGGCCGCCGACCGTAACCGTCCCCGCCTCGAGGTCGAGCACGCAAACCGTGTGCTCGTCCACCCCCAGTACCCAGGCGCCCCCTGGCAATTGTGCTTCCAAGGCCTTCAGACGCGGCTCGCCGAGGTAGCAGTAGCGGGTGTCATGGGTGCCACCCTCGGCATTGTCGTAATGAGGGATGACGGCGACGTCCAGGCCGAGGGGCCTGAGCAGGTCCAGCCCATCCTCCCATACCGGGTCGGCACCCACTTTGTAGATCTCGTAAACAGGGACCGTCCACCGGCCCAGGGTGAGGGCAGCGGCAGAGGAAAATACGACACAACCACCGTGGGCGAGCTTGTCGGCAAGCAGTTGCGGCAGCACGGTGGGGCGCCACTGGCGTAGCGCGTAGGTTGGGCTGCCCGGACCGGTAAAGACCCAGCGCGCCTCGCCAACGCGCGCCAACGCCGCTTCCAGAGCTACTGGACTGGCCCCCTCGGACCGCAAGAGCGAGGCGACTTCTATCTTTCTTCCGACCGTCTCCCGGAAATAGGCGACGGCTCGGGCGGAGATGTCCTGGGCGTTGGCCTGAAAGCCATAGGGCGTGTCGACCAGGACGGCGGGCACCGGCGATGGGCCGAGGCGGTCGAAAAGCTCCCGGTGCGGCTTCGCCATGGTGGGCGTCGTCTCGCCGGAGCCCATTATGGCCAGCAGGCGGGCAGGGCCGGTCACCGCCACCGCCACTGCATGTCCCGCGCTAGCCCCATACCTGGCTACCCAGCCAGGTCGGGCCCGGCGCTCTCGGGCTGGACGGCGATTACCACCCGGCTCTGAGCCACCATGTCGCGCTCGTACTCGTCCCAGTCGGGGTGCTTGCCGGAGATCTGAGAATAATAGAACCGGAGCAATGCCATTGCCTCCGGGAGGGCAATGATGGAAGCGGTGCCGTCGACCTGGGCCCACTTCCCGAAAAAACCATCACTGAGGGCACAGATGGACACCCTGGGATCTCTTTCGATGTTGCGGGTCTTCATGGCACCCGAACGCGTCGAAATGAGCACACGGCCGTCATTTCCGACCGCGTGGAGAACCGGAGAAAGCTGAGGACGGCCGTCGCGCCGGCGCGTCGCTAGCACCGACCTGTGATTTTGCCTGAAATGTTCCAACGCCAAATCGACATCCATCAGTCTTCTCCCGATAAAACCGACACGACAAGCTCCTGCCACGCTGTCAACAAGTAATAGAGCAGGTGAGCCGGGTCCTCGGGCTCGTCCTGCGGGTCGTCTTCACTGATGTCGAGCAGCGTACCGAGCCACAACCGGATGTAGTTGAGCGCCCGCACCCACGCGTCGAGCTCCTCTTCCGAGAGCTCGGTAGCATCCGCGGTCTTGGCCAACGTGTCTAGGGCTAGGGCCCTGGTCTCGTCCAAGTCGGGCTGGACCATCCTGCGGTACTCGTCCTCGGCGATGCTGTCATCGGCGTAGGCGGGCGGGAAAAGTCGCCTGAACACAGCGTCTCCCGGCTTGGCCGCCACGGCGGCGCCTAACTGGACCGGCAGCGCCCGCAGGACCTCTCGGTCCTCGGGGCCAAATGCGACCGCGTACCGTCCCGGACCGCACCGCCGGAGCGGCGATTTACGCCGGGCGGCGCTCAGCTGTCCTGCTCCATGGTCGCCCACAGCCCGTGCTCGTGCAGCCTGAAAACGTCGAGCTCCGATTTCTCACGCGGCCCACTGGCCACGACAGCCTTACCTTTGGTGTGGACGTCCATCATGAGCTTGTTGGCCTTTTCTTTACTGTAACCGAAGAGCTTCTGAAAAACGAACGCTACATAGCTCATGAGGTTGATCGGGTCGTTCCAGACGATGACCTTCCACGGCCGGGAGAGGCCGGTCACCTCGGTGACTTCCGGTTCCTTCACTTCTAGCGGAGCAGAAGCCGCCATACGCACCTCCGCTAAGTCGGGGCCAGTTCTTTGGTGCCACGCCGGTCCCCGGCCACAGTCTGGACCGCCGGCACCCGGCCGCGGGTGTACAGGCCCAAGTTGAAAATTACCATCGCTATCACGACCGATGTGGCCCCGGCCAGGTGGACGCCGACGAGCAGCACCGGGTCCCCGCTCAGGTACTGGCTGTAGCCAACGGCGGCCTGGGCGACGAGCACCACCAGCAACACCTCGCCCCGGCGCAGCACGGCGGGGGCCACGTGGCCGCGGTGCATCGACCAGAGGGTGGCCACGGTGAGAGCGAGCAGCAGTTCGACGGCGGTCCCGTGGAGCTGAGCCACGGTGTGGAGGGAGAAACCGAAGCGGGGTACACCCGGAGCCCCCGCGTGCGGCCCGGTGGAAGTCACTATCGTCCCCAGCACCACCACGACGAAGGTCAGCGCCAGCATGGCCCGGCTCGCTCGCAGGTGGCCGCGCCTCACCAGGCACCTGGCGGGCAGGGGCCGCACCCTGCCACCGCGGGCGGCAGGGGCCCCGTCCAGCTGACCGGCCCGGTGGTAGAGGACGAGGGCATTGACCAGCAACACCACCGCCAGGAGGAAGTGGGCCATGACGTACGGGGGCGCCAGCTTGTGGAGCACCGTCTCGCCGCCCAGCACGATCTCCGCCAAGATGCCGGCCACCAGCCCCAGTGACAGGACGACCAGGTCAGCCCGGCGGGGCCGGCGCCTCAGTGAGGTAACCACCGCCAGGAAGATCCCCATCGTGATGACCACGTTCACCAGGCGGTTCCCGAACTCGACCCAGGCGTGGAACTGGAGAGGGGCGACAACGCTCGTCGCCGTGCAGCTCGGCCAGTCGCTACAGCCGAGCCCGGACCCCGTCAGGCGCACGGCCCCGCCGCTCACGATACCGACCGCCAGGGCGGCGACGGCCAGCGCGGCGCTGCGCCGGCAGAGGCCGGGGTCGGCCAGCAGGGCCCAGATGCGTCGCAGCGCTCGTCCGGGTGAAGGCATCGACGCGATGCTAGGACCGCCGGGCGGCGACGTCGACGGCACCGCCAGCCCGACCGGGCCCCTGAACCGCTCCTGGCCCGCTAACCTTTCGCAAGTGGTCAGCAACGCCGGTGCTCTTTCCGCAGGCTCGGTTCGTCCCGGGCCTGGCTACTTAGCCCGCCTGGCGGCCTTCGTAGCGCTGACCAAGCCGCGCATCATCGAACTGCTGCTGATCACGACCGTCCCCACCATGTTCGTGGCCGCCCGGGGGTGGCCCTCGCCCGGGCTGGTGCTGGCCACGTTGGTGGGCGGCACGTTGTCGGCGGGCAGTGCCAACTCCGCCAACATGTACCTGGACCGCGACATCGACGCCTTGATGCGCAGGACGTCGCGGCGCCCGCTGGTCACCGGCGCGGTGAGCGCCCCCGCCGCCCTGGCCTTTGCTCTAGGGCTGCAACTGGCCGCTTTCGCCACGTTGTGGTTGGCCGTCAACCCGCTCTCCGCCGTACTGGCGCTGTCGGCGGCGCTGTTCTACGTGTTCGTCTACACAGCCTTGCTCAAGCGCATGTCCCCCCAGAACATCGTCATAGGCGGCGCCGCCGGCGCCGTGCCCGTGCTGGTCGGGTGGGCGGCGGTAACGGGCTCTCTCGGCTGGGCCCCGTTCCTGCTCTTCATCCTCGTCATCTTGTGGACACCACCCCACTTCTGGGCGCTGGCCATCCGATACCGCGACGACTACGCCAACGCCAAAGTGCCCATGATGCCCGTCGTGCAAAGCATCGAACGCACCGCCTGGCAGATGCTCGCCTACTGCGTCGCCACCGTGGCGGCCTCGGCCGGCTTCGGCGTCGTGGCCCACATGTACTGGATCTATTGGGCGGTGGCGGCTTTGGCCGGTGCCGGCTTTGTTGGCCTTTGCGCCCGGCTGTTGGTGGCCCAGACGGCCGCCGTCGCCATGAAGGTCTTCCATTGGTCCATCACCTACCTGAGCCTGCTCTTCGTGGCCATGGCCGTGGACGTGCTGGTCCGATAGCTGGTCCGGCCGTCCGGGACAGCCGTTCCCACCTGTTAGTTTCAACCCAATGATCGACGTACGCCGCCTGCGCACGGATCTGGAAGCCACCGTGGTTGCCCTAGGCCGCAAGCGGGTCCCGGAGGACGAAGTCCGCCGCGCCGCCGCTTTAGACGCCCAGCACCGCCAGCTGGCCGCCAGGTCCGAGGAATTGCGGGGCCGGGTCAAGGCTCTTTCCAAACAGGTCGCCGACGCCATGCGCTCGGGCAACACCACCCAGGCGGAGGTGGCCCGAGAAGACAGCAAGCGCGCCGGAGACGAGCTGACGGCGCTCGAACAGCAAGGCTCGGTGGTGGAGGCGCAACTGCGGGACGCCATGCTGCGGCTCCCGAACCTTCCTTCCGAAGACGCGCCGGACGGAGCCTCCGAAAAGGACAACGTGGTCGTGCGCACCGTCGGCTACGACCCAGCCCGTTACGGCCCGCACCAGCGGACGCCTCATTGGGAAATTGGTGCGGAACTGCAGATACTCGACCTCGAGCGAGGCGCCAAAATAGCGGGCTCCATGTTCCCTTTATTTCTCGGGCAGGGCGCCACCTTGGTGCGCGCCCTTTGCCAATTGGCTCTCGACCGCAACGCCGACGCGTTCACCGAGGTGAGGCCGCCCACCCTGGTGCGCACGCCGGTCATGGAGGCGGTGGGCCAGCTCCCAAAGTTCGCCGACGACGCTTACCACCTGGAGCGGGACGACCTGTGGGCCATCCCTACGGCGGAGGTGCCGCTTACGTCGATGAGGGCCCACGAGATCATCGCCGAGGAAGAACTGCCGGTCCGCCTCATGGCCTACACCCCGTGCTACCGGCGAGAGGCGGGGGCGGCGGGAAGGGACACCCGAGGGCTGTTGCGGGTGCACGAGTTCGACAAGGTCGAGATACTGGCCATCTGCCGGCGTGACCAGGCCTTGGCGCTCCACGCCGAGCTCTTGGACCGTGCCGTGGGATCGGTGGCCGCCCTGGGCCTGCCCTACCGCATCCTCGATATCTGCACGGGCGACCTGGGGCAGTCCCACGCTCGCCAGTTCGACGTCGAGGTCTATGCGCCCGGTTGCGACATGTGGCTCGAGGTGTCTTCGGTCTCGTGGTTCAGCGACTACCAGGCGCGGCGCGCCGCCATCCGTTACCGGCCGAGCGGTGGCGGAGCCGTCCAGATCTGCGACACCTTGAACGGGTCGGCTCTGGCCGTGCCCAGGATATGGGCGGCACTGGTAGAGACCTACCGCCGGAGCGACGGGACCATCGAGTTGCCCGCCTGCCTGCACTCTTACTTTCGCGGCAGTACCTCGATCACCGGTAGTGTTCGGTCTTAGGGACTGGCGAAAGGCGTACGGTGATCCAGGTCTCCCACCTGACGAAGCGCTTCGGGCCGCAGCTTGCCGTCGACGACCTGAGCTTCGAGGTGCAGCCGGGTGTGGTCACCGGCTTCCTCGGCCCGAACGGCGCTGGCAAGACGACGACGATGAGGCTGATCCTGGGCTTGGCGCGACCGAACAAAGGCATAGCGACGATCAATGGCGCCCGCTACCAACAACTGCGCTCGCCCATGCGGGAGGTGGGGGCACTGCTCGACGCCAAGTCCTACCACCCGGGCCGTAAAGCTCGCGACCACCTCCTGGCGCTGGCGGAGGCGGGGCGCATCCCGGCCCGCCGGGTGGGGGAAGTCCTTGACCTCGTAGGCCTGAGCGATGTGGCCGGCCGCAAGGCGGGCACTTTCTCCCTTGGCATGGCCCAGCGTCTGGGGATAGCCGCCACCCTCCTCGGGGACCCCCCGATCCTGATCTTCGACGAGCCCGTCAACGGCCTCGACCCCGAGGGCATTGTCTGGGCGCGCACCCTCATGCAGTCGCTGGCCCGTCAGGGGCGTACCGTGTTCGTCTCCAGCCACCTGATGAGCGAGATGGCGTTAACCGCATCGCGCGTCATAGTGATCGGCAAGGGGCACCTCATCGCCGATTCCACCGTTGACGCCCTTGTCAAGGGGTCGGTCAGCGTGGTCCGGCTGCGTACGCCCATGCCCGAGGTCGTTTCCCCCCGGCTCCAGGCCGCCGGCGCGTCGGTCCAGGCCGGCGACGACGGGGCGCTCATGGTGACCGGGCTCGACCCGGCGGCCATCGGGGACATAGCTTTCCACGCCCAAGCCCCCGTGCACGAGCTGTCGTTGTTGCAGGCCTCGCTGGAGGAAGCCTTCATGGAGCTCACCCGGGACGACGTGGAGTACCACGCTCACGGCGGCGTCGGAGCGCCCGGGCCACAGAGCCACGATGGCGACCAGTCGCCCCAAGCCCGCTGGCCCACGGGCCCGGCCACCCGATGACTGTGGCGCCGCCGATGGGCCCGGTCGTGGGCCCACCGCGCCTGGACGGCCGGAAGGCGCCCCGGCCCACCGATACCCTGCGAGCGGAGTGGACCAAGCTGCGCAGCGTGCGTTCGACGCCGGTGACCCTCGCCATCACCGCCGTCATGGTCGTGGCGCTGTCGGGCCTTATCACCTTCGCCGTGGTCACCAACCACCGCCACGGCGCCCGGGTCGTGAGCGACCCCGTGGGCATCCTCCAGTCCGCCTGGTTCCTCGGCCTGCTCGCCTTCATGGTGCTCGGGGTCCTGGTCATGACCAGCGAGTACTCGAGTGGGCTCATCGGGCCCACTTTGCTCGCCACGCCCAAGCGCCTGCGCTTGCTGTCGGCCAAAGCCGCCGTCTTCGCCGTCATGGCCGTGGTGAGCGGGGAGGTGGTGAGCTTCGTCAACTTCTTCGTCAGCCGTGCCATCGCCTCGGGCTACGCGTTGTTCCCGGACCCCGCCATCGGCGACCACAACGTCCTGCGGGCGGTCATAGGCATGGGCCTCGATGCCGGCCTGGCCGGCCTGATGGGGCTCGGCCTGGGGACCCTGCTGCGCAGCACCGCTTGGAGCATCACGACCGCCGTGGCCATAACTTTTGTCTTGCCCCTCATCTTCAGTTTCCTGCCCTCGTCGTGGAGTAACCCCATCCTGGAGTACTGGCCCACCGAGGCCGGGTCCCAGCTTGAGGAGGTCAACCGCCAAGCTCATGCGCTCACCGCCTGGTGGGGCACCGGCGACCTGGCCCTGTTCGTGTTCCTGCTCCTGGCGCTGGCGGGCTACCTCCTCGTCAAGCGGGATGCCTGAGCCACCGGGGCTGTGGCTGGTCAGGCACGGCGAGACTGAGTGGAGCGCCTCCGGCCGGCACACGAGCCACACCGACGTGCCCCTGACGACAGCCGGCGAGGAGCAGGCCCGACGCCTGTCCACCGCCCTGGGGGAGGTCCCGTTCCAGCTCGTCCTGTCCAGCCCTCGCCAGCGGGCACGGGACACCGCTGAGCTGGCCGGGTTCCGGCCGGAAATCGACGGCGACCTGGCGGAGTGGGACTATGGAGACCTGGAGGGGCTCACCATCGACCAAATAAGGGCGCACTACCCGGGCTGGACCATCTGGACCGGCCCGTGGCCGGGAGGCGAAAAGCCCTCCGAGGTAGTAGCGCGTGCGGACCGCGTGTTGCATCGGGTCCTGGGCCTGCCCGATGGTGCTCGAGCTCTGGTCTTCGCCCATGGCCACGTGCTGCGTGTCCTGGCCGCCCGGTGGCTCGGGCTCCCTGGCACCGAGGGCCGGCTGTTCCTGCTGGGCACCGCCACCGTGAGCAAGCTCGGTTGGGAGCACGGCCAACCTGCCGTCCGCTCCTGGAACATGCCCCCGGCGGTCCTGGCCGCCCGCTCGCTTTAGCCTTCCCCCATGGTCGACCGAGGCGGGGGAGACAACGAGTTCCAGTGGCCTGTGTCGGGCCCGGCCAGTCCGGGAGGTCCCGCTGTTCCCCCTGGTCCTGCCCGTCCGGCCGGGCCTAGCGGCCCCTTCGGCCAAGGCGGGGCGCCCGGCCAGGCCCCGCCACCGGAGCCGTTCGGCCTAGGGCCCAACACCCGCTGTTATGAGCACCCCGACCGCCTGGCCGGAGCTGTGTGCCGGTCGTGCAACCGGCCCATCTGCGCCGACTGCATGGTGCAGGCCCCGGTGGGGTGGCACTGCCGCCGGTGCGTGCACCAAGCAGCCAGGAAGTCACCAGTCGTCCGCTACCGACCGGGCCTTGTCGGCGTCCCGAGCGCCCGGCAAGCTCCGGTGACGATGGCCCTTATTGTCATCAACTTGGTCCTGTTCTTTGCCGCTACCGCCTCGTCCCGCCTCACTTTCGACAGCTACCTGATCCCTCTTTTCATGGTGCATTTTGGCCAGTCGTACCGCCTGGTCGCATCGTTCTTCGTCACCAATAACTTCCTCGATGTGGCGCTGAACATGTGGTGCCTGTACATCATCGGCCGGCTGGTCGAGCCGACCTTGGGCAAGTGGCGCTACATCGCCCTGTACCTGCTGTGCGGCCTGGGCGGGTCGGTCGCCTACTACCTCCTCGGCAACCCCCAACAGCCGGCGGCCGGGGCTTCAGGGGCAATTTTCGGTTTGTTCGGCGCCTATTTCATCCTGGCCCGGCGTGCTTCCGCGAACACGTCGAGCATCTTGGCGCTGATAGCCATCAACCTGGTGTTCAGCTTCACCATTCCCGATATCGCCTGGCAAGCCCACGTCGGCGGCCTGGCGACGGGTTTGGTCGTTGCCGCCGGTCTGAGCGCCGCCCGCCATGGCCGCCCTCGCCAAGAACTGGTAGCCGATGTTGCCTTGGTGGTCTCGTCCTGCGTCGTTCTCGGTCTGCTCTTGCTGCTGGCGCCGGGGGTGGTCAACCTAGGATGAGGAGGTAACCGAGCCAACCTGTGCCGCCCGGGGGCGTAGGTCAGTGGTAGACCGGCAGACTTTTAATCTGCGCGCCGGGAGTTCGATCCTCCCCGCCCCCACTCGAGATGGTGGCCCTGACCAGGGAGTTTACTTCAGTAATCACGGTCCCACCCCCGGCTCTATCATGACCAGTGCAACTCCTGGGCGACGTCCTGGGCCTCGGCCTGCGCCTGGTCCGCCGTGAAGGTGATCGTGGACCCGTCTGAGCGGGTAGCTCTTGAGGGTCATGTAGGTGGTCATCAACTTCGCCCGGCTGGCGATCGGGGACGGCCGCTGGTTCGGGCTCACCGCCGGCCGGGCATTTCCGAGCACGTATGTCGCCCGTCAGTGCCGCGGCCACCTATCCGGCAACAGGTAGGTGCGGTCCTTGTCGTTGAAGAGGTGGCGGGCTGCCGTGAACGCCGTGGCGGTGGCAAGTGACAGCAAGTCAGGCGAAGCTGACGACGTGCACGGTTGATCGGCGGCGCCGGCTTGCGGATAGTACTGGTCCGCAGTAGGTCACGCCTTCAAGTCAAGGAAACGTTGTGTTGCCAGCACGTATGTCGTTTTCGATACGCCGGCGATATGCCCCGGCGCGTAGCATCGCGACAGTGTGCGCGTGCTGATCGTCGAGGACGAGCCCTACATGGCAGAGGCCGTCCGCGACGGCCTGCGCCTGGAAGCGATCGCCGCCGACATCGCCGGTGACGGTGGCACGGCTCTGGAGCTGCTGAGCATCAACACCTATGACATCGCCGTCCTCGACCGCGACATCCCCGGGCCCTCTGGCGACGAGATCGCCAAATGTATCGTCGCCTCCGCCAGCGGCATGCCGATCCTCATGCTCACCGCGGCCGACCGGCTCGACGACAAGGCCTCCGGGTTCGGCCTCGGCGCCGACGACTACCTGACCAAGCCGTTCGACCTCCGAGAGCTCGTACTTCGTCTCAGGGCGCTCGACCGCAGGCGCGCCCACAACAGGCCGCCCGTGCGAGAGATCGCAGGCCTGCGCCTGGACCCGTTCCGCCGCGAGGTCTACCGCGACGGCCGCTTCGTCGCGCTCACCCGCAAGCAGTTCGGCGTGCTCGAAGTCCTCGTCGGCGCTGAAGGCGGTGTCGTCAGCGCCGAAGAACTCCTGGAAAGGGCGTGGGACGACAACGCAGACCCGTTCACGAACGCCGTGCGGATCACCGTCTCGGCACTGCGCAAGCGCCTCGGCGAGCCCTGGGTCATCGCCACCGTGGCCGGCGCCGGCTACCGCATTGGCACACCACCCGGCGCCATGAATGGGGGAGAAGACCGTGGATAGAGACCCTGGTTTGAGCGTCCGCCTCAAACTTACCCTCAGCTACGCCGGCTTCGTCACGCTCGCAGGCGCCTTGCTGCTAGGCGCCGTGTGGGTGTTCCTGCTGCGCTACGTGCCCAGAGGCGAGACCGTCATCGTCCACGGCACCCACGTCCTAGTAAGGCCTGGCCGTGGCGCTCTCACGCGCGATTTCGCCCCGGCCGCGGCCATCTTGGGGACGCTCCTGCTGGTGTTCGGCCTCCTGGGAGGCTGGCTTCTCGCCGGCCGCGTGCTCGCCCCCCTCGCTCGCATCACCGACGCCACCCGCGTCGCCGCGACGGGATCGCTCTCCCACCGGATCCGCTTACCGGGCCGCAGGGACGAGTTCCGCGAGCTCGCCGACGCCTTCGACAAGATGCTGGCGCGGCTCGAAGCGCACAGCACCGAACAGCAGAGGTTCGCCGCAAACGCCTCTCACGAACTGCGCACCCCGCTGGCCATCACGCAGGCACTTCTCGACGTGGCCCGCAAACACCCGGACCAGGACAACGGCGAGCTCGTCGACCGCCTCCACGTGGTCAACACCCGAGCGATCGACCTCACTGAGGCATTGCTCCTGCTCAGCCGCGCCGACCGGCGCTCCTTCACCCGAGAACACGTCGACCTCTCCCTCATCGCCGAAGAAGCCACGGAAACGCTCCTCTCCTTCGCAGAAAAACGGGGCGTCACCATCGAGACCTCGGGCGACATGACACCGACCATCGGCTCACAGGCGCTCCTGTTGCAGTTGAGCACCAACCTCGTGCACAACGCGATCGTCCACAATCTGGCTCACCAGGGCACCGTGCGCGTCACGACCACCCTCCACCCCAAGACGGTGGCGCTCACTGTAGAGAACACCGGCGAGAAGCTCGCCCCACAGTCGGTCCCAAGGCTTGTCGAACCGTTTGTTCGCGGCACCGAACGCGTACGCACCGACCACGCAGGTGCCGGCCTCGGCCTGGCAATCGTCAAAAGCATCACCCAAGCCCACGACGGGACCCTCACCCTCACCCCCCGCCCCGCTGGGGGGCTCTGCGTCACCGTGCAACTACCTGCCGCACCACCGCACACTGGCAGCTGACGATCAGCGGGACCGCCGCACGGCCTCGAGAGGACTAGCCAAGGACTGTGGGGCCGGTGTGCGTTCTGGTTATACCCGCCGCAGGCTCCGACCATCCGCGAGGTCACTGCTGGTCTGCGCACCGGAGTTTGACGGGACCACCGGTCCACGAACGGCAGCGGCACGCGCGATACCTAAGCCGACGGCCCGGAGTTGGCTTGGCACTGGGCATTCGCCAAGTTGAGGCCAGACGAGCCGGTACCCCACCCCAACGGTCGTTTCTATCAATAGGGGCTCTCCCAGCTTGCGACGGAGCCGGCCGATCGTGACCGTCACCGTCTTTGTGAAAGGGTCGGCGTTCTCGTCCCAGACCTTCTTCAGGAGCTGCTCGGCGCTCAGGTAGCCGGGCGAGGCGGCCATGAGCGCCTCCAGCACAGCCAGCTCCTTGGCCGAAAGCGCGAGCAAGCGGCCCTGGCGCCGGGCGAGGCGGGACAGGCAGTCGAGCTCCACCCCACCAGCGCGGAGCACCCTGGGCGTGGCGCGGGGCTGGCGTCGGGCCAGGGCACGCACCCTCAGGACCAGTTCGGGGAAGTGGAACGGCTTTACCAGGTAGTCGTCAGCCCCGAGGCCGAGCCCGCTCACCCTGTCTGCAGGCAAGGCGGCCCCGCTCAACATGAGCACCATCGAGCGCTCGCGGGACGAGGCGATCATCTGGCGAGGCACGTCGCCCGCCACGCGGGCAGGCTGCGGGCCAGCACGACGACGTCGTAGCTGCTCACATCGAGCATGCCGGCAGCGTCGGTGCCGTCGTAGGCCACGGCGGTGGCTATGCCCCGGTCCGAGAGACCCTCGGCCACCAGGTCGGCTAGAGGCTGGCAGTCCTCAATGACCAAGCCCTCACCCTGACGCTCCCGGGGCACCCGTCACCCGAGTGACACGCCTCGACGGGGCCTGAGCCCTTGGCGGGACCACTGCCGATCACCCGCCAAGGCCACCAGCGGACGGCATCTGCGACTTGCAGGCGTCCATCGCCGACTGCAACTGCGGCGAGCTCGACCCTCGGGAAAGCTGGACTGTGCGGCCAGAAAAGGTCGGGTCGGGGAAGTTCGGCACCCCGTGGGCGCGGATGCACTTGGCCCAGCTCAACCACGCCTGCTGTTGAGCGGGGGAAAGCTGCTGGCCGGTGGGCTGCCACGGTGAGGGGAGGGCTTTGCAGGCCTGCAGCGCCCCTTGGAACGCAGCTGCGTGCGGGTCAATTCCGGTGGTCCGGTACCCGTAGCCCCCGCCGGGGGTCAGTACCGGGTCGGGAAAGTTCGGGACGCCGTGGCTGCGCAGGCACTGCGAGTAGGCCTCAGCTTCGGCGAGCAGAGCCTGGCCCGAAGAGCCAGATCCCCCCGCCGGGGCGGTGGTCGCGGTCGGCTGCGAACGGGCGGTAGGGACCGTCGGGACCTTCGACCCGCCCGAGCAGGCGGCGACAGTCATTCCCAAGGCGACCGCCGCAACTGCCCACAGCGGCGGAAGGCGCATCATTACTCCTTGCGGCGCAGCCTGGCCTTCGGGGGGTCGTTCCGCTGGACTGTCACGGACCGCAACGGCCGCCCCACCTGGGCCCGCCAAGGTGGTCCCCGAGGAAGACGGCGATGGGTGATGCGGCCGAAAACGAGTCGGCCAACGACTGGTCACCGAGGGCTCCGATGACCAATGCCATTGCGGTGAGGTCGATCGGGTAGGGCTGCTGTTTGTGCTCGCCCGCTGTAGGTCATACCTCCAGTCAAACCAGCGTGATGTTGCCAGAACGTATTTGGTTTTCGGTACGCCGACGATATGTGCCGGCGCGTAGCACCACGAAGAGCGTGCGTGTGCGCATGGACCTCGAGCACGACCCCCCTGCACTGCGGGCACAACCACGCAAAGCACCTGTTCGAGGTGCGCCGGGCCGACATCGAGTGCTTCGGCCGGGACCTTGAGGCGAAAGGCCGTGCTCGCGCCACCGGCGGCCGGCGCCTTTGTACCGTGGCTGAGTCCTACCTCTACGCCGTTGAGGAAGAGCTGATCGACCATTCCCCAGCTGTGCACGTGCGGCGGCCCCGCATCGACAACGAGTCCCGCGCCGCTGGCCTTGACCGCAACGAGGTCGGCGCCCTGCTGGTCGCTCCCGGCCTCGGGCCCGCACCCGAGCACGCCCTCATCTCGCTGCTGGCCCTGAACGGGCTTCGGGCGTCGGAGGCCACCAGGGCCAACATCGAGGTGCTCGGCCTGGAACTTGGCCACCGCACACTCATCATCTTGCGCAAGGGCGGCGAGGTCCTGACCATTCCACTGGCCCCCCGCACGGCCCGGGCCATCGACCTCGCGATTGGGGAAACGGGTGACGGGCCGGTCTCGTTGGACCGCCACGCCCCTTATGTCGTGGCCGCCTTCATAGCCGGGGCGGCCCGTTAACATGCGCGAGACGGTGCGACTGTCAAGTGGCGTGGACGGTTGGTCCCAGTGCCGAGCTCGGAGCTGCAGCTCGCTGTCACCGCCCGGCGAGGTATGGACGAACGATGTGACCTGATCCGGCGGGCCATGAGCAGGCCCTGACCGAAAAGAACCCCGTCAGTTCCTCGGTGAGCCGCAGCGATATGGGATCGACCCAGTGCAGGTCCTCCAGGGACCAGCACTGGACCGAGCTGCGGTTGACGTGTTGGCCGAGCGTGGTGTCGAACTTTCAAGATCGCGTCATCATCGAACAGGACTGGCCCCGTCGCCGTTCGGGAGGCCTATGGGGCGGGGCCGATCTGAGCGCCCCCGCCCTTGTTGTCGCACTTTTGCAGCGCGGCCTGGAAGGTGGGCGAACTGGGGTCCACGCCGGCAGTTATCTTCTCAAGGACGCGCCCACCGGAGAGGAACTGCGGGTCGGGGAAGTTGGGCACGCCGTTCTTGCGCATGCAGGCGGCCATGGCGAGCGCCCTGGCTTGGACCTGCTCCTGCTGCTCGGCTGTTGGCTGCGGAAAGGGAGAGTACTTCTGACAGGCCTTTTGTGCCGCCACGAAGGTGGGATTACCCGGGTTGAGGTCGCTGTTGGGACCACCGGCCGAAAGCTGGATCCCCCCGCCGGCGCTGGGGTCGGGGAAGTCGGCGATGCCGTGCGCCCGCATGCACTGGGAATACTTGAGCGCCCGCTCGTACTGCTTGGCCGCAACGGCGGGGTTGGTGGGAGTGGTGCCCGCCGGAGCGGCGGCGATGGTGCGTGTGGTCTTGCCGATGCGAGCCACCGAAGATGGCGACGCCCCTCGCCCTCCTCCGCAGGCGGCGGCGAGCAAGGTCAAGGCGGCGAGGGCAAGAGCGAGAGAGGCGGTCATCGCCAAGCGCCGCCCTAGGCCTGGCTGGGGTGGCAACGAGTGGCGCGCCATGGCCCACGTTGTACTCGAGTTGGGGTAACGCGGAAGTAACAGCCCCCGTTTGGCCTGTGTTACCCCCCCCAGCTAGCGGGTCGCCAACGTGCTCGCTCGGAGTTCCTGGCCCCAGGCATGGCATTACCAGGCTCCCTGAGCGCCCCGCAGCTGTCGGCCGTTAGTGGTGCGTGGCGCCAGTGGCAATTGCGACTAGAAGTAATGGAGCTCGTACGCTACTCGGAGCGCTTCGGCCAACTTGACCCCGGCGGTACCGGCGTTACCGTTGTCCCACGCCGCGCAGGCCGACGTCAGTATTTGTTCGAGCCCGTCCGGGAACCGCTGCTGCGAGGGGTGAAGCATTTCACGTCCGGCTGTCACTGCTAAAGCGACATTCCGGCCGTCGAGATGAAGAGCAACTAGAGGCCAAAGGTACAACCATTTGCAAAAGGTGAGCGAGCCTAGGGCGTTCCGCCACAAGAACGCCGCCTCATCTGCCAGCATGACCAATGCGTCCCGGTCCTGGTCCTGCCACGCCAGCCACGCGAGGCAGGCTTTGGCCGCGCTCACGAAAATGGGCCAGCCGGCGACCTCGCCTGCCGCCACCGCCCGAGGGGCCAGCGAGCGGACGCCCGGGATATCGTGACGGCGGAGCGCGGCGATCGTAAGGCAAAACAAGGACGACGATGTCAGGATGACGTCCCCACTGCGCTCCGCCATGACCAAGGAGGTCTGTAGCTGTCCTTCGGCCTCTTGCTGTTCGTCGTGCAACATCAAAAAGAAGCCGAGGAACAAGGCGGCCCAAGCGGTGGCAGGCCCCTTTTCCCTGTACCAGTTCGAGTCCTCACCGCCGGCGCTGGCCGCGACCAGGGCGCGGCGCGCATCGGCGACGATGCTTTCGTCGACCCGCCACCGGAGCTCGATCGCCCGCTGCCAGCCAAGGTGCCGGTAAAAGAGGTGCTTGTGGGGATCTGCACCCCTTGCCTCTAGGACCGGACGGGCTGCGTCCAGGACCGCCAGGGCCAGCTCCGGCTCGTTCCGATGGAGGTGGAGCTGGGCTTGGCCTACAACCATCACCTCGAGCCAATGGGCGACGGTCGCGTCGTCGTTGTCCCAGGGGCGTTCCCCAAGCAGCTCCGCGGCGGAGTCGTAGGCGGCAGCTGCTGCGTCGAAGCGCTGCTCGTCGAGCTCCATTTGTCCAAGGAGGATGTGGAGGCGTGCCCTTTGGAGGATGTCACCTGAGCAGCCCAGTTGGATGGCCTCACCCAACACCTTGCGACCTTCACCCCTCCGCGCCGTGCGCCAGAACAGTTGGGCGAGTTTGGCCCGCAGGGCCGTGGCGGCCCTCGTGATCACTTCACTACCCGACCGATCCCGGTCCGCGATCTCCAAGGCAGAGCTGAACGAGGATATTGCCTCGTCGTTGGCGAAGGCCGTCACGGCATAGTCGCCCGCCGCGCCGAAATGGTGGACGGCGCGTTCAGTCTCGCCCGCGGCGGCAAAATGGCGGCCGAGGACAGCCGCGACTTCGTCGAGCCGGTCTCCCGACATGGCCTCCAGCGCCCAGGCCGCCCGACCGTGCAACTGGCGGCGTTCGGGGCGCAGCAAACCCCGGTAGGTGGCTTCCTGGATGACAGCGTGGCGAAAACGGTACGTTGGCTCACCAGCGCCGGGCAGCTCTTGCAGGAGACCCGCGCCACGAAGTTCTGCCAGGGCCGTCCCGAACTGGTCGCCCGCCCCGCAGACCGCGGTCAGTAGAGGGAGGCTGACCTCGGTACCGAGCACCGAGGCGGCCCGCACCACGTCTTGCGCAGGCGGGCTCAGGCGGTCGACCCGAGAGCGGACGAGGCGTTCGAGCACCTGAGGGACCTCCGGACCGACGGTCCTGGCCAGCCGCCATGTTCTCTGGTCGCGCACCAGCGCCCCGGTTTCCACCATGGAATACAGCCGTTCCTCCAAAAAGAGAGGGTTGCCGTCCACGCCCGCTCGCACGGCGTCGAGGACATCTTGGCCCGCGCCCCGACCGAGCAGTGACCGGGCCAGTTCCCCCTCGTCGTGGTCAGCGAGCGGCCCAAGCTCGACCTTGCGAAGCGTCACGTCGAGGGCGGAACCGACGTGTGCCTCGAGTGTCGTGACGCCTGGGTCTGGCTCTGGTCGGTGGGTGAGGACCAACAACAGCGGGCCGTTCGCGGTCAGCGAAGAGAGCTCCTCGGTGAGCAGGAGCGAGGTCGGGTCGGCCCAGTGCAGATCCTCCAAGGCAAGTACGGTGGGGCCGATATCCACCAGGCGCGATACGACCGCGCGCATGGCGCCGAAGGTCACCCGCTGCAGCTCCTGGGGGCTCATCCGCGCCAAGCCCGACCCACCGGGAAGGCCCATCATCCGAGCCAGCGCGGGCCACAGGTCCTTGTTCCCCATAAGCACAGTCAGTGCTCGGTCCAGGGCCCGGCCCACCACCGCCTCCCCCTGGTCTGGGGCAACGCCCACCCAGCTCGCCAGAAGGTGCTGGTAGAGCCCATACGGGGTCGTGCTGGCATAGGAAGCGCAGCGGCCCTCTAACCACAAAGGCAACCGCCCGCTCCTTGCCCCCACCCAGGCTATGAAGCGCTTGCGGCATTCCTGGACTAGGCGGGTCTTCCCAAGCCCCGGCTCTCCCACCAGGATCACGACCGAGCCCCTGCCGCCCTCGGTGTGCCGCAGGGCCGCCTCCAGCACGGACAGCTCAGAGTGCCGGCCCACCAATGGGCCCCTCCCGCCCAGCCTCGTCTGGCGGGAGGGTGCCCGCGCTTTGGGCCCTTCCAGGTAGGAGCCGACGAGCGGCTTGGCCCCCGTGACCAGCGTTACGACTTCGGTCGGCCCCCATTCGAAAACGTCCTCGACGGCTGCCCGCGTCGCCGGCCCGACCAGGGTCGAGCCCGGCCTGGCCAAAGACTGCAGCGCCGCGGCAGTGGTGGCGACGGCCCCCACTGCCCCGTACTCGAACCTGGCACCGGCGCCGATGTGGCCCACCACAGCTAGGCCAGTCTCCACCCCGATGCGTAAGACCGAAGGGCTTTCACCCACAACACCCGTCTGAGCCGACAGGGCACGGAACGCAGCCCTCAGCGCTCGTTCCGGGTCGTCCTCATGGGCTTCGGGCACACCGAACACGGCCTGCAACCCGCACCCCGATACCGAAGTCACGGTCCCACCCAGGCCTTCCACCTCGGTGATCGCACGGGCGAGCGCCTGGCCCACGACCTCGCGCAAGTCCTCGGGGTCCCCGCTCAAGTCCGTGGGGGCCGCGACTTCGGCGAACAGCACGCTCACCGTCTTGCGCTCCTCTTTTGGGCGCGGGGCCAAGAGACCAGGTGGCGGCGCCGGTGAAGGCGAGCCGACGGCGCGGGCGGGGGCCGCCTCAAAGAT
This sequence comes from Acidimicrobiales bacterium, assembly GCA_052325485.1. Lineage (GTDB taxonomy): Bacteria > Actinomycetota > Acidimicrobiia > Acidimicrobiales > Palsa-688 > Fen-671. The sequence goes on from JBKQUU010000227.1 coordinate 19,788, forward strand.
CGCCGCCGCGTGGATTTCCTCGAGCGCCGGCGAGGGACGTAGGCCCAGCTCTTCAAGCGCGGCGCGGCAGCGATCGTAGGTACGTACTACGACGTGGCGCAGGCCTTGGGCTGAGTAGGCCCGAATGAGGGCTTCGGCCGCCTCTTCACAGGCCGGGTCGTGGTTAAGGCAGGACTCCCAGGCGTCGACCACGTCGCCGGGGCGCGACCGACCGGCGCCTTTGGCGCGGTCTCGCGCCAAAGCGAGGCGAGCTTGCCGACGCAGGGTGGCCACGTGCTCTCGGGGCGGGAGCGCCCAGTCTGCGTAGGGCTCGTCCACCAGCACGTCTGCGTTCTCCGCGAGAACAGCAACGAGCTCAACGTCCCGGTCGCTGCCCGGCCCCATGGCCAACGCGGCCATCAGCCCGCTTACGTGGCACTCGAGGTCTACCTCGACCCCAACCTTGCGAGACACCCAGATGCTGGCCCGGTCGGCCTCAAGCAACCCGGTTGCTGGGCCGCCTAGGCGGCTGAGAACCCCGCGCGCCATGGACAGGGCCCGGGTGAGCGCCCTGGCCGCCTTTTCAGGTACGAGCTCGGGGAAGAGCGCATCGCACGCCGCGTCCCGACTTACTCGGCGCCCGGGGCTGACGAGGACGAGCTCACAAAGGTGCTTAGCCGAAGGGCGGGGCCAAGGTCCGGCCTGGGATCCGCAGCACAGGACCGTGAAGGGCCCGAGCAGTTGGACGCGGACGGGCCGCGCCGGCGGCTGCGAGCCCTCGACCCGTTCTACGGCCACCCTCCATTGTCCCGCGTCCCGAGGTGCACGCGATGGCCCGTGACGGTGGCGCGGGGACATTTCGGGAACACCGCCATGTGACGCTTTCTTACGCTGGCAACCGCCGGCGTCCCGCTCGTCGACGTAGAGGAGGCCTATACATGGCGATCGACCTGGTGCCGCTGGGCACAGCAAGGATCCAGCTGCAACCGTTCATTACCCTCGAGGGGACGCCCCGAGGGACGCGCCACATCGTCGAACTGACCGACATCACAATTGAGGGGGAACGGCTGTCCGCCAAGCAACGGGGCGCGGCCGCGGCCGACTGGCTCCTGGTCGACTCCGCCGGAACGGGAGCGCTGGACGTCCGCTACTGCGCCGAGACCACCGACGGGGCGCTCGTCTACGCCTCTTACGCCGGCAGGGTCGACCTCTCGGCTGGCCTTTTCGCCGCTACCGTCTACGCCACGCCGTTGTTCGAGACCGGCGACACCAGGTACGCCTGGCTCAACAAGATCCAGGCGGTCGCAAAAGGCACCATCGACCGGTCCTTGGTCCTCACCTACGAGGTGTACGAGCTGCGCTAGCAAGACTGGTCCGTCTTCGGCCGCCCACACTGTGCAGCGGCTCGGCGCTGACTGGCCAACGGGCCATGCGGCGTGGGCAAGACCCGAACCGGCGCTGACAGAACGGAACGCATCGACAACTGGGCTTTAGAGGAATGGAGGCGACACATGGCTGTGCTCCTAAGATTTAGGGTTGCTGGTCAGACTTTGGCGAGTTACGACCGGATTGTTGGGGATATTTGCGAAGCCGAGAGGTTACGCAAGGCGCCCGGGTTCATTGTTCAGGCAGTATATGGAACCTCTGATGGCGTTGAGGCAGCAGAAATCTGGGAATCCAGCGAACTCTGGAAGGCTTGGGACCAAGGGTTCAGGCCGGAAGTTGACCAGGGGTTAGAAGCAGAGCACCTCAAGCTCGAAGATGAGATCGTCAAAATCCATAACCTCGTGTTAGGTTAGCGCGGCCGCTTGCGATCCTTTAGCCGTGATTTATCAAGTTCCAGGACCTCTAGAGACCGGGGAGTAAACCGGCCACGTCGCCGGGTACACCGGTCCGTGGGTCGTCTGAGCCCGGAACTTGGGGCGCTTGGCTTCCGGGCGGTAACTACGTTTTCGGCCCGACCTCACCCGGGGTCGGCGCCATCTTGGCCGTCAGCCAATTTTGCAACCGGGGGGCGCCACTTCACGCTACCGCTGCGCGCGGCTGTCCGGTCGGGCGCGAGGCTAGCGGAGGACTTCTCCACTCGGAGCGCCCCCAACCGGCTTTCTGCAGCCTTCACGCTCCTCACGACGCACGTCCCGCGGACGGCGAGCGGCTCCCGCGCCCAGGAGGAGCGCGAACACGGCCACCAGACCGCCGAGGAGGGCCGTCGGACGAGGCCCGTACCCGTTGAGCACCAAACCACCGGCCAGGGAACCCCCGGCGATACCCGCATTGAACGAAGCGGAGGCCCACGCGGAGGCGATCTCCGTGCTGGCCGGGGCCACCTCGAGTATGCGGTTTTGGTTGCTGACGTCATAAGCACCGAGAGCCACGCAGGCGGCGGCGATCAACGCTATGGCCGCGGGCAGCACTCGGCCGGCAAAGTAGAGGCCGATAAGGACCGGCGCCAGCACGGCCACGGGGACGAGCGGGGCGATGCCGGGCCGCCGCCGGGACACCGCCGACCCGGCGAAGACCCCGCCGAGGGTGGCTGCTCCGGTGACGAGGAGCACCGAGGCCACGTCGTGCAGGGCGAGGCCGCCGACCTTGGTGAGGAACGGGCTCACGTACGTGTACATGCAAAAGAACCCGCCCACAGCCAAGGCGGTCGTCACGATGGCAAGGCGGAAGCGGCGCCCGTGGGGCGCCGACCCCGTCCCCACGTGGGTCTCGGCGGGATGGTAGCTCGGCAGGGACAAGGCAATTGGGGCGGACACGACAGCGGCCAGCACAGCGACTCCCACGAACGCGGCGCGCCAGCCGGCCAACTGCCCGAGCCACGTGCCGGCGGGGACACCGAGGACGACGGCTAGTGTGGCCCCGCCGAGGACCCAGCCCACGGCGCGCCCCGTCATCCCGGCCGGGAACAAGCTGGCGGCCGTCGGGATCACGAGCGACCAGAACAGGGCTTGCCCGAGCGCGGTCACGACCCGCACAGCCATGAGCCAGCCGTAGCCCGGGGCGGCGGCGGCAGCGAGCGAGGTGAGCACGAGGGCGGCCATGAGGACGCACATCGTCGTCTTGCGCGGCAGGCCCTTGGTCAGGTGAGCGAGGGGGGCAGAGAGCGCCACATTGATGGCTGCGTAAACCGTCACGAGCCGGCCCGTGGCCACCAGCGATGAGTGGAGGCCGTGCGAGATGGGCTGGAGGAGACCTACGGGGAGGCTCTCGGTCGTCACGTAGGCGAACGCAGCCGCGCTCAGGGCAAAAAGGGCGGCCATGGCCGCCGCGGGGTCGCGGCGGTGCAGGACGGCCGTCGGTCCGTCCGGAGCGTCGCCACTACCCTCAGAGCTTCCCTCGGCGCTTATCCCATTGCCGTCGTAGCCTTCGGGCGTCCCAGCACAATACACCGGGCCCTGCAAAGGTCGGAGCCCGCGCAGCCCCGGGGGGCGAGGCCCCGTGGGCAAAGCAGGGACAGCGGCCCGGGTCAATAGACGTTATAGCCTGTGACCTGCACGTTTGGCGCTGTCAGCTGCCGCACAAAGGCTCCCGAGGTGTTACTGGACCGTGTAGCCGCCGTCAATGACAATGTCCGCTCCGTTTATCATGTCCGACGGTCACGCCACGTCCCGCCCATTCGTAGGCGAGGGCCCTTGTGGGCCCGAGGACACCCGCCTTGGACGCGCAATAGGCCGCATGGTGCCTCAGCGCCACCGTCGCCGCCTGCGACGCAATGTTGATTATCTTGCCCCGCCCCGCCTTGAGCATATGCCTTCCCACCGCTTGCGACATCAAGAACACGCCCTTCAAGTTGACCGCCAGCGTCGCGTCCCATTCCGGTACCCCGAGGTCCTCCGCCGGGCCTGGGAGGGCAACTCCGGTGTTGTTGACCGATCCCGTTGAAAGTGTGCTCCATCAGGGTGTCGATCGTCCGGTGATATAACCGTAGCCGTCCACGACGATGCAAAACTTCGACGACGGGCACGAGACGGCCGGCGGGGCTTCGTCCGAGTACATGCTGGCTAGACGAGGGTCAAGGTCTGATGGCGCTGACCAGGTCGTGCCGTTGTAGGTCTCAGCCTCACCCATGGGGGAGACCGTTGCGCAGAACGATTTGGACGCGCAAGAAACCTGGTAAGCACCGGCGACCCGGAGCCTTGACCAAGACTTGCCGTCGTAGATGGCGGCCGCGCCGGAACTGACCGCCATGCAGAACAGTACGGCGGGGCAGGAGACCGACTGTACGTCCAAAAGGTGGTCGCTCTGCCGGGTTGACCAAGCCGTCCCGCCGAAAGCGACGGCTCGCCCCCCGCCGACGGCGACGCAGAACGACGCCGACGCGCAAGAAACCACATTAAAGGCGAACGTCCGAGGCCGCGACCACGTTTTGCCGTTGTAGGTGGCGAAATAGCCATTGCCCATTGACATACAGAACGACGGCGAAGGACAGGAGAGCGACATCGTCCCCTGTGGGCTCACCTTTTGAGCAGGAGACCAAGATCTTCCATTGTAAATGGCCACCTCGCCGGACACGTTCCCGGCCACACAAAAGGTCTCGGAGGCGCACGACACGTCGATACCCTCGGTGCTGACGGCCTGCAGAGGCCGAGACCACGATCTACGGTTGTACGTGTAGGCGGCGCCGCCGAAGGACAGCCCCATGCAGAACGAGGCCGACGTGCAGGAGACGGCAACAAGGCCCATGTTGGTGTTCACCGGAGCGCTCCACGCGAACGCCCTCCGGGCGGTCGCCGCCACGCTGGCTTCGCTGGTGACGACAGCCGGCCCGGTAGCACCACCACTGTCGGTCCCTGCTACCACCACCCCTGGCCCCGCCGGTAGGGGCGCCGCCCGAGCGGTAGCACCGGTCATCAGTGAAGCGGCCGTGGTGGCGACAACCGAGCCGACGGCCAGGACTTGTCGAAAACGCGCTCTCACAAGGGTATGAAGTTTCGCGCTGGCGTGCGGCTGCTGCCAGCCCCAAGTTGCTACAGGTCGAGCTGGCGGCCCCGCCGTCGGGCCCGTCGCCCCCAGGTGTGGTCGCTACCGACGACGCCCGGACTAACCTTGCCGCCTAAATGACGGGACGGCCTAAATGACGAAAATGGACGGCCACCTCGTGACGATGGACGGTAAGGAGCTCGATGTTGGCCCAGAGCAAATCGAGCGCCTGCTCAGTTCGTCGGTGCCGTTCTGGCTCGACCTTTGCAGCGGGGAGGAGACCAGCCCCGAGTACGGGTTGCTGCGCGACACCTTCCAGTTCCACCCCCTGGCCCTAGAGGACGCCGAGCACTTCGGGCAACGGCCGAAACTGGACTCCTACGAGGGTTTTGCCCTTCTGGTCGTCTACGGCCCGGGGGCGTCGGGCCAACTGGTCGAGGTCCACTGTTTTTGCGCGCCCAACTACCTCGTCACCGTGCACCAGCACCCGTGCCCGGGCATGGCCGATGTGGCCCGGCGCATGCAGATGGGGGCCGGCCAACAAACCAGCCACGTCATGGTCCTTTACCGCGTGGTGGACATGTTGGTCGACGGCTACTTCCCCGTCCTGGCCACCTTTGACGACCAGATCGACGAGCTCGAGGACGCCATCCTCAAGGCGCCGACGGAAGCTCAGCTCGGACAGCTCTTCGACATGAAGCGCTCCCTCATCGCCCTGCGCAAGGTGGTCACCCCGGAGCGTGACGTGTTCGCCACCTTGGTGGCCGAGGACGCCATCCCGGGGATGACGCCCGACTACGAGCGTTACTTCCGGGACGTCTACGACCACCTGATCAGGGTCAGCGACCTGGTCGACAGCTACCGGGACCTGATGAGCGGAGCTCTTGACACCCACCTGTCGACGGTGTCCAACCGGCTCAACATCGTCATGAAACAACTGACCATCATCGCCACCATCTTCCTGCCTCTCAGCTTCCTGACCGGCTTTTTCGGCCAGAACTTCGGCTGGATGGTGACGCGTCTGGGCAGCCTGGCCGTCTTCCTCGGCGCCGGCCTCGGGCTGCAGGTGTTGACGGTCATAGCCCTCATGGTCTTTTTCCGTCGCCGCGGGTGGCTGACGGCCAGCGGTACGGTGCCGTCGGTCACCTCGTCCCCCCGTCCCCGGACGGCGCTGCGGTCCCGGTGGCTGGTCCTGCACCCCGCCCAGGCCGCCGGGGCCGGCAAGGACCAGAGCCTCCCGCCGTCTACGGTGGCTCCGGCCCGCCGGCTCTAGCGCGCGCGGCGTCCCGGTCAGAGAGGGCTGTTGCCGTGCTTACGGTGCACGAGGCGCTCGCGCTTGGTCACGAGGGCGTCAAAGCAACGGGCCACCGTTTGACGGGTCTCAGCCGGGTCGATGACCATATCGACAAACCCGCGCTCGGCCGCTACGTAAGGGTTGAGGAACCTGTCCCGGTACTCCTCGACCAGGGAGGCCCGGGTCTGTTCGTCGGCCCGCCGGTGGACGATGCGGATCGCCTGCTCGGCACCCAAGACCGCCAGCTCGGCGCTCGGCCAGGCGATGCACAGGTCGTTGCCCATGGCCTTGGAGTCCATGACGATATAGGCCCCTCCGTAGGCCTTGCGCAGCACGAGGCAAACGCGCGGCACGGTGGCCTCCGCATAGGCGAACACGAGCTCGGCCCCATGGCGGATCACCCCTCGCCATTCGAGGTCACGGCCAGGCATGAAGCCGGGCGTGTCCACCATCGTCAGCAGGCCTAGGTTGAACGAGTCGCAGAAACCGACGAAGCGTGCCCCCTTTTGCGAGGCGGCGATGTCGAGGGTGCCGGCCATGGCCTGGGGCTGGTTGGCCAGCACGCCGACGGGTTGGCCGGCGATACGCACCAGGGCCGTCACCAGCTGAGGCGCCCACGCCGGTCGCAGCTCGAGGGCCTCGCCATCATCGGCCACCGCGGCGATGACGTTGCGGACGTCGTAGCTCCCGGTGGCGGTGGTCGGCACCAACTCGCGCAGCTCTGGAGTGAGCCGGGACGCCGGATCCCCCGACGCCAGGTAGGGCGGGAGCTCATCGCCGTGGGCGGGGAGGAAACCGAGGATCTGGCTGACGAGGCCTAGGGCCCCGGCCGCGTCGCGGGCCAGCAGGGTGGCCAGTCCTGACCGGGCGGCGTGGACCGGTGCTCCTCCCAGCTGTGCCGGCTGCACCGGGACCCCGGTCAGCTCGGCTACCGCCGCCGGCCCCGAGACATAGGACAGTGCCCGGGACGTCATCACCACGGCATCCGCCAGGCCGAGCAGCAGGGACGGGCCCGACAGCAAAGGCCCGTCCACGATGGCGACCACGGGCACGGCGCCCGAACAGACAGCCAGGGCGTGCGCCACCCGGCCCCACCCGTCGAGAGCACCGCCGCCTTCACCGAGATCGGAGCCGGACGAGGCCAGAGAAAGCACCAGGGGCAACCGGCGCTCCCGGGCCAGGTCGGCCGCCCCAGCCAGGGCGCCTGTGGCCTCGGCGCTCAGGGTGCGACCACGCTCGGCCTGTTGTACGACCGCCATCACGACCGGTCTCTCGCCCGGGAACAACGGGCCGGCGTTGACCGTGACCTCCCGAGCTTTGCCCGCTTCGCCCGGCCGCGCCGTACCTGGGGCCCGACGACCGGCGGGAGCCAAAAGGCCTTCGGTCACCAGGCTGCGACGCGCCGAGACATCCCAGTTGGTAGGGGCTGGACGTCCTCTCATAAACCTGCCAACTGGTCGGCGCCGGGCTCTTCCTCGGGGTCTTCTACCCCCCGGGCGATGAGGAAACCTCGCGCCCGCTCCATCAGGGGGTACCTGTCGACCAGGGCCCAGAAGGCCTTGCCGTGCCCTCTCACGTGGAGATGGGCCAACTCGTGCACGATCACGTAGTCGAGCACCCAGGACGGCTCTTTCGCCAGCCTCGACGAGATACGGATCGTCCCGTCGCCCGGGGTGCAGCTCCCCCACCGGAAGCGCTGGTTGTCCACCCAGCGGATCTCTTTGGGGCAAGCCAGGGCGAACCGGTCGGAAAGCATTTGCGCCCTCTCCGTCAGGTCGATCTCGCCCCGGGACTGGCGCCGCTCCACTCGACGGAGCATCTCGCTGACCCACGCCTCTTCCTCTGAACGGCTGAGCGTGGCGGGCACGCTGACCTGCAACACGTCGCCCACTTGGCGGGCTTGGACCGTCTTGCGGCGTTTCCAGCTCCGGACTACCTCGACCTTCATCATTGGGCGAGAGGCTACGCGCGGTCGGTGACCGTTTCGGGCTCCGGGGCCAAGAGGTCGACCTTGCCTACCGCTACCAGCTCGAGATCCGGGGGCTCACCCTGGCTTTCTACCCACCAGCCGGCCAGATGAGGGTGACGGTTGCCGTCCCTCCACGTGCCCAGGGCATGTTCCAGGGCGATGATGACCCCGCCATGGGCAACGACCACGGTCTCGTCGGCACCGCTGGCGGCGAGGCGCGCCAACGCCCCCAGGCACCGAGCGGCGAACACCGCCGCCGCCTCACCGCCGGGCACCTCTCCCAGGTGCCCGGCCCGCCGGGCGTCGAGCTCGGACGGCCAGACGGAGGCGATCTCGTCGGTCGTCAGCCCGTTCCACTCCCCCAGATCCTGCTCGCGCAAGTCAGGGTCGACGATCAGGGTCTGGCGGTAGCCCAGCTCGGCGCCGATCAGCTCGGCCGTGCGCCGGGCACGGGCGAGGTCGGAACTGGCCATCGCCCCTGGCGCTGTCCCCGCCGCCGCCAGGGCGCTGCCGGCCTGCCTGGCTTGTTCGACACCCAGTTCGGAGAGGGGGGCGTCGGACCAGCCTTGCCACCGTCCGGCGGCGTTCCAGACGGACTGAGCATGTCGGACAACGAGGAGACGGCCCACCGGGCCATCTTCGCAGACTCCAGCGCGGGTAACTTCGACCCGTGGGCACAGACGCGCCGAGGGACGCCGGCCGGGAGGAAGAAATAGACGAAAACCAAGCAGTGACAGTGCTTTTCTTCGCCGCCGCCCGGGACGCTGTTGGGACGGCGCGCGCCGTCCTCCCGGCCGCCGGCCAGACCGTGGCGCAGCTGCTGGCCGGGCTGGCCCCGACCTATGGTGACCAGGTAAAAACCGTGCTCCCCAGCTGTTCGGTGTGGGTCAACCGTGCCCCTGCCCCCACCGGCTACGTCTTGCGGGGTGGCGACGAGGTGGCCCTGATGCCTCCTGTGTCCGGGGGCTGAGCTGCGGTACCCTCGATCGATGGCCGAGTTCGATCTCACCGATGCTCTGAGCCCCGATTACCTCGTGGGCCTCGAGCGCTTGTCCCTGAGGGGCCTGCGGGCCAAGCGTGATGCCTGCGCCGAGCTGGAGACCGAGCTGTCGTACCTCCGGCGGCTGGCCCAGGCCTGTATCGACCTCATCCTGGCCGAGTCCGAACGGCGCCATCTCGGGCTGGCCGACCCCGGTCCTGAAGCTCTGGTCGAACTGCTGCCTCAGATCCTTTCCGAGCACAGCCGGGGGGAGGGCGCCGGGCGCTTGCCCACGTTCTTCGCACCCACCCAGAGCATGCAGCTGCGCCTGGCCGCTCGGGTCGAACAGTTGCTGCCGTCAGACCAGCTCGGGTCGCTGCCGGCCTTGAGCACCACGGAGCTGAGCGAACGCCTCGACGCCCTCTCCGACCTCGAACGGGCCGTCTCTGCCGACCGCCGGGCGCTGCACGACATACAAGACCGCTTGCAGGAAGAGCTGGTCAGGCGCTACCGCAGCGGCGAGGCCAACGTCGACGCCCTCCTGCGCTGAGACAGCCCTAGCACGGGCCTGCACGGCCCGAGCCGGGCTACGATTGGCAATGCCGCAGCCCGTGGGTCACCCGCCATTTCGTTCGGGGAAGTGCGAAGTTCCGGGCCTCGCGGGCTGCGGCTCGCGCCCTCTATGGTTTGCGCTATGGCCGAAGAGCGAGATCTGCTGGTCGTCGGGGGCGGGAAGATGGGAGCGGCGCTGGTCGACGGGCTCCTGAGCTCCGGCTGGGCTCAGCCGGCCCAGGTGACGGTGACCGAGATCTTGCCCGGGCGCCGGGCCGAGCTGGCGGCCCCTACCGGCCTGGCCGGTCGCCACCCCGGGCTCCAACTGCTCGACGGGCGCCTACCACCCGCTCACAGCGCCATCCTCGCCGTCAAGCCCGCTGACGTCGAGCCCGTTTGCCGCCGGTTGGGGGCAGCGGGCGTGCGCCGGCTGTTATCGATCGCCGCCGGGGTGACGCTGAAGGACCTCCAGGCCTGGTGCCCCGAGGGTTGCGCGCTGGTGAGGGCGATGCCCAACATGGCCGCCCTTGTCCGGGCCGGGGCCACAGCCATCGCCGCCGGGCCCTCGGCCGGCCCCGTCGACCTCGAGTGGGCGACTGGCATCCTGCGCTCAGTGGGGACCGTTGTGGAAGTGCCCGAACGCTTGCTCGATGCCGTCACCGGGTTGTCCGGGTCCGGGCCGGCGTACGTGTTCCTCGTGGCCGAGGCCATGACCGAGGCCGGGGTCATGTCCGGCCTGCCCCGTCCTGTGGCCGCCGAGCTGGTCATGCACACCCTTCTGGGCTCGGCCCGGCTACTGACCGAGACGGGCGAGAGCGCCGAGGCCCTGCGGGCCGCCGTCACGTCGCCGGCCGGCACCACGGCCGCCGGCATCCGCCAATTGGAGGCCCGGGGAGTGCGGTCGGCGTTCATCGAAGCCGTCGCCGCCGCCGTCCAGCGCAGCCGCGAGCTGGGGTCGCCTGGGCCAGCCCCGGCAGGTTGAGGCGGGCCCCTCCCGTCGCCGAGGACGCCGCGTGAGCACCGCGCCCGTGCACCGGTACCCGCTCCGGGGCCGGCCGGCGCTCTGGGAGGTGGCGGTCGTGTTCGCCCTCGGCCTCGGCTTGGGCATCGCCCTGTTCCACCAGGCGTGGGCATGGCCCTCGAGCACACTGGTAGGCAGCGCTGGTGACGCTGACGAGTACTCGTGGTTCCTTTCTTGGGCCCCGTTCGCCATAGGCCACGGCCTCGACCCGCTCGTAAGCCATTACGTCGACTTCCCCGCCGGCGTCAACCTCATGTGGAACACGTCCGTGCTCCTGCCCGCCTGGGTGATGTCGCCAGTGACGGTGGTGTTCGGGGCCGCCTTCTCTTACAACGTCCTGGTCACCGCCGCCCCTGTGCTTTGCACCACCTTTGCCTACGTGGCGTTCCGGCGCTGGACGGGCCGGCCGGCGGCCCTGGGAGGCGCTCTGGTGTTCGGGTTTTCCCCCTACATCGTCTCCCAATCTGTGGGCCACCTGTCCCAGACCCTGATCATGAGCGCGCCCTTGATGCTGGTCCTCGTCGACCGGCTCCTGGTGGTGCAGTCCGGCCGGCCCTGGTTGGACGGGTTGCTCCTGGGCCTGCTGGCGTGGGCTCAGCTCCTGACCGGCGAAGAGCTGCTGGCCATGGAGGCGGTGACGGCGGTCATCGCCGTCGCCGCTCTGTGCGCCATCGGGCACCGGGAACTGGGGGAGCACTTTGCCTACGCGGTGCGGGGCCTCTGGGTGGCCGCCGGGGTGTTCGCGGTGCTGGCCGCCCCGTTCCTCGCTGTCCAGTACCTCGGCCCGTACAAAGTCCAAAACGCCCACCCCGCCAACCGGTACGTGACCGACTTATTGAACTTCGTCGTCCCCACCAGGAGCACCCAGCTGGCGCCGGCGGCAGCACTGCGAGCCAGCCGTCATTTCACCGGCAACGGGTCTGAGCACGGCGCTTACATAGGCATCCCTTTGGTGCTGTTCCTGGTCCTGGCCCTGGTCCTGGCCCGCCGCCGCCCGGTCACCTGGGTGGCGCTGGCGGTAGCGGCGGGCGCCGCAGTGCTGTCTATGGGCCCGACCGTCCACGTACTGGGCCACATCACCCACGTCTACCTGCCCGGCTACGTGCTCCAGAAGCTGCCCGTCCTGCGCAACCTCCTGCCCGACCGGTTCGCGTCGACGATGACCCTGGGCGTGGGACTGCTCGTCGCCCTGGGCCTGGACGAGCTCAAGCACCTGCGGCGCCCGGCTCTGGCCGGGGGCTGGGCCCTGGCCGGGGCGGGGCTGGCGGCTATCGTCCCCACCGTCCATTTCGCCGCCTCCGCCAGCCCCCTTTTCTCCGCCTTCTACGCCGGGTCCTCATGCCCCCCGGCGGCGCCGGGACCCTCGCCCTCCCATCCTCCGGTGGCCATCGTCCTGCCCGTGGTGAACGAGCTGGACCTGCGCTGGCAGGCGGAGTCCAAGTTCTGCTTCGTCATGCCCAGCGCCACGGGGATGACCGGGACCAGCCGCACCAACGCTCAGGAGCACGGCCTGTTGTTCAGGGCCGGTAGCCCGTCCATGCGCAAACCGCCCCTAACGGCGGCGGCGCGGCAGGAGGCGGCGCAGGAAGTCCGTGCCCTCGACATTAAAGAGATCGTGGTCAGCCCCCAGTCCCCCTCCCAGCCCCTGTGGAGCTACCAGGACCAGGCCCAGCTCGTGGCGTGGGTCGAGTGGCTCCTCGGCCAGGCCCCGAGGCAAAGCCACGAGATATACATCACCTACGTGTGGGACAGCCTCCCGCCGGCGGGCGAGATCGCTTCTGGCCGCTTCGGCCCAGCGCCAACTCCCGGCGTGCCGGCGCCCCCCGCCGGCCGAACCAGTGCCGCTTGGGCTCCCCGCGTCGTACCATTGTGCGGTGCCAGTAGCCCCCGGGCCGGCCGCCACGGCTCCTCCTGCTCCCCGGTCGTTGCCGGAAGCGACCGTTAAGCGCCTCCCGTTGTACTTACAGGCCCTCGTGGACGCCAACGACGACCGGATGGTCACCATCTCGTCGGAAGAACTGGCCTGTCGCGCCGGTGTCAACGCCCCCCAGGTACGCAAAGACCTCTCTTATATGGGGTCGTACGGGACCAGGGGCGTCGGCTACAACACCGAGCTGCTGCGCCAGCAGATCAACCGCCAGCTCGGCCTCAACCGGGAGTACAACGTCGCTCTGGTCGGAGCCGGCAACCTGGGCCACGCCCTGGGCCACTACCGCGGCTTCGCCCAGCGCGGTTTTCAGGTCGTCGCCGCCTTCGACACGGACCCCGCCAAGGTGGGCGAACGGCTGGGCAGCGCCCAGGTGCACCCATTTTCGGACCTGGTCCGCGTCGTGCGCCAAAAGCGGATCACCATGGCACTGATCGCCACCCCGGCCGTAGTCGCTCAGGACGTCCTGGACAAGCTGGTCGAAGCCGGCATCACCTCCGTGCTCAACTTCGCCCCCGCCGTGCTCAACGTGCCCCCTCACGTCTACCTGCGCAAGGTCGACCTGGCCGTGGAACTGCAGATCCTCGGGTACTACGAACATGTGCGCACCGGCCGGGGAGCCGAAGACCAGGGCCGGGCGCAAACCGCGGCCGTCCGCTGACCACGGGGCCCCCTGCCTTACCCGTGGAGACGGCCTTGCCCGTAGAGGCCCCGGTGTACCCGGTGGCCCTGGTCCTCAAGGGCCGCCGCTGCCTGGTCGTGGGCGGGGGCCGGGTCGCCCGGCGTAAGGCGCTGGGGCTCCTCGAGGCGGGGGCCCGTGTCCACGTGGTGGCGAAGGAGGTGCTGGCGCCCGTGCGCGAACTCGCCGGGTTGGACAGCCGGGAAGAACGCCCCTACCGGCGAGGGGAAGTGGCCGGGTACCGCCTGGCCGTGGCGGCCACCGGCGACGCCGCCGTGAACCGGGCCGTCTTCGAGGACGGCGAGGCGGCGGGAGTCTGGGTCAACTCCGCCGACGACCCCGCTTCTTGTTCGTTCATCCTCCCGGCCATCGCCCGCCAGGGACCGGTCAGCGTGGCCATATCCACCTCCGGCTCCAGCCCGGCCCTGGCTTCGTGGCTGAAGGACCACGTCGCCGAGCACCTAGGCCCTGAAGTGGCCGAGCTCGCCGGGATGCTGGCCGAGGCGCGCGCCCGGCTGAGGGCGGCAGGGCGCAGTACCGAAGAGGTTGACTGGCGGCAGAGCATCGATTGGGCCATGCTCGACCTGATCCGCTCGGGACGCCGGGCCGAAGCAAAGGAGCGCCTCGAGGCGTGTCTGTCGCAGTAGTCGGGATAAACCACCGAACGGTGCCGCTCCCAGACCTCGAGCCCCTGATCGTCCCCCTCGGTTCGGTGCCCAAGGCGCTGGCCGACCTCTTGTCCCGCCCGCACCTGGACGAGGTAGTCGTCCTGTCCACCTGTATGCGGACCGAGGTCTACGCCCTCGTCAACCGGTTCCATGGGGCCATGGCCGACATCCGGGAGTTCTTCGCCGCCTGGAGCGGCAAACCGCCGGAAGAGTTCTCGGGGAACCTCTACTCCTATTTCGACGAGGCCGCCATCGGTCACCTGTTCCGGGTGGCGGCCGGCCTGGACTCGGTCTCCATCGGGGAGGGCGAGGTCCTGGGCCAGGTACGACAGGCCTGGGAGGTGGCTCGCAACGAGGGTGCGTGCGGGCCGGCCCTCAGCGCCGCTTTCCGCCACGCCCTCCAGGTCGGCAAGCGCGCCCGCTCCGAAACCGACATTTCCCGGGGCACGACCTCGCTGGCCTACGCCGCCGTCGAGATGGCTACCGAGGCTCTGGGCGAGCTCGGGGGCAAGCAGGCCCTCGTGGTCGGCTTGGGCGAAGTCGGCGAGATGGCGGCCCGGGCCTTTGCCGGCGTGCCCGGCATGCACCCGGTCGTCGTCGTCAACCGCAACCGGGACCGGGCCGACCAGGTGGCGGCGGCCGTCGGGGGGCAGGCCGCGGCCTGGGAGGACCTGGTCGGTGCCCTGGCCGGAGCGGACGTCGTAGCCTGCTCCACCTCCGGCCAGGCCCATCTCCTCGCCCCCAGCACCGTCCGCCAGGCGCTGGCCGCCCGACCGCAGCGGCCGCTCCTGTTCGTCGACATGGCTGTGCCCCGGGACATCGACCCCGCCGTGGCCGGCCTGCCCGGCGTCACTCTCTTGAACATGGACGACATCGGCCGCTTCGTCGCCACCCGGGCGGCGGGGCGCCGGGCCGAGATCCCGGCCGTCGAACTGATCGTGGCCCAGGAGGTCGACCGCTTCAACAACTCCCTCGCCGCCCGGTCCGTAGCCCCGCTCGTGACTGCGCTCCATGACAGGGCGGAGGCGGTACGCCAAGCCGAAGTCGACCGCTTCGCCCGCCGAGCCCAGGACTTGAGCCCCGAACAGCTCGAAGCGGTGGCCGCGCTGACCCGGCGGATCGTGGCCAAAGTCCTGCACGAGCCGACGGTCAACCTGAAAGATGCCGCCGGCACGGCCCGGGGCGACGTGCTGGCCGACGCCTTCAGGGACCTCTTCGGCCTCGAACCTTAGTGCCGCTGCGCCTGGCCACCCGGGGGAGCCCGTTGGCGTTGTGGCAAGCGGGCCACGTCGCCTCCCTGCTGGCGGCGGCGCACCCTGGCTTGGAGGTCGAGCTGGTGACGGTGACGACGACGGGCGACCGCCGCTCGGAGCTACCCGTATGGGAAATGGGGGGCCGGGGAGTGTTCGTGGGCGAGGTGCAGGCCGCCGTGCTCACCGGCCGGGCGGACGCCGCCGTCCACTCCGCCAAGGATCTCCAGCCTGTCGAGAAGCCCGGCCTGTGCCTGGCCGCGGTACCCCTGCGGGGCGACCCCCGCGATGTCCTCGTGGGGGCAACGCTCTCAGAGCTGGGCCCGGGGGCCACCATCGCCACCGGCAGCCAGCGCCGGCGCGCCCAGCTGGCCTGCCTGCGGCCCGACCTGAGCTTCGTCGGCCTGCGGGGCAACATCTCCACCCGCTTGGCCCGGGTGCCGCCGGGCGGGGCGGTGGTGGTGGCCATGGCCGCGCTCACCCGCCTCGGGCTGGCTCCCGAGCCCATGGAGGCCCTGGGCGTGGACGTCATGGTCCCTCAGGTCGCCCAGGGGGCGCTGGCCGTCGAATGCCGGGACGACGACGATGCCAGCCGTGACCTCCTGAGGACGCTCGACGAACCCTTCTCCCGGCGTTGTGTAGACGCCGAGCGGTCATTTTTGGCCGCCATCGGAGGCGCCTGCGACCTCCCGGTGGCCGGCCACGCCACCGTCACGCCGGAGGGCCAACTACAGCTGGAAGGCCTCCTGGCCGCTCCCGACGGGAGCGCAGTCGTCCGTCGCCGCGCCCGCGCCGGACCGTCCGATGGCGCCCGGCTCGGGGCGCAGGTGGCCGAGATGGTCCTCGGCGGTGGCGGGGGCGACCTCCTGGCGGCCCGTTGAACGGCACTGTTTTCCTGGTCGGGGCCGGTCCCGGCGATCCCGGCCTCCTCACCCGGCGGGGGGCCGAGGTGCTGGCCACCGCCGACGTGGTCGTTCACGACCGCCTCACCGACCCCGCCCTGTTGGCCCTGGCCCCGGCCACGGCGGAGAAGGTCGACGTCGGCAAGCAACCCGACGACCGGGGCGACCAGGACGCCATCAACCAGCTCCTCGTGGCCCGGGCCAGGGACGGCCTGAGGGTCGTGCGCCTAAAGGGCGGCGACCCGTTCGTCTTCGGGCGCGGCGGGGAGGAGGCGCTGGCCTTGAAGGCGGCCGGCGTGGCGTTCGAGGTGGTCCCCGGCGTCAGCGCCGCCATAGCCGCCCCGGCCAGCGCCGGCGTCCCCGTCACCCACAGGGGCTTGGTTACTTCCTTCACCGTTGTCGCCGGCCACAGCCGCTCGGTCGACACCGCCCCGGGCGCCGGGGGCACGAACTGGGAGGCGCTGGCCGGCGCCGGGGGGACGATCGTGGTCCTTATGGGCGCCGCTCACCGCCAGCGGATCGCCGAGCGCCTGGTGGCCGGAGGGATGAGCCCCTTGACACCGGTGCTGGCCGTGCAGTGGGGCACCGGCCCGGGCCAGGCGTCCGTGCGTACGACCCTGGCCGGCTTGCCGGCCGTCGCCTTGGGCCCTCCGCTGACCATCGTCATAGGTGAAGTGGCGGGCCTGGACCTGCGCCCGCCGACCGACCTGGCCCTGTCGGGGAAAACAGTCGTGGTCACCCGGGCCGCTCACCAAGGCTCACCGTTGGCGCAGAAGCTGCGCCAACTGGGGGCCCGGGCCCTGGAGGTGCCCACGATAGCCCTGGCGCCGCCCGCCGACGGCGGCGGCGCGCTGGTGGCAGCGCTGGAAAGGCTGGGCCAGGGCCGTTACTCATGGGCCGTGTTCACCTCCGCCAACGCCGTCGAGCGCGTCTTCGACCATGTCCCCGACACGCGCCTGCTCGGCCGGACCAAGGTCGCCGCCGTGGGCCCGGGCACGGCGGCCGCGCTGCGGGCCTACCGCGTGGTGGCCGACCTGGTGCCTGCCGACGCCCGGGCCGAGGGGCTGACGGCCTGCTTCCCGGCTCCCCCGGCACCTCCGGCCCCGAGGACGGTCCTACTGCCCCAAGCCGCCGGGGCCCGGCCCGAGCTTCGGGCCGAGCTCGGCCGGCAAGGATGGGAGGTCGACGCCGTTGAGGCTTACCGCACGGTCCCCGAGCGGGTCCCACCGGCCATGTTGACGGCGGCGAGCGGCGCCGACGCCATCTGCTTCGCTTCGTCTTCGGCGGTGAACAGCTACCTCGACCAGGCCGGAGCGGCCCCCCTGCCGCCGGTGGTCGCCTGCATCGGGCCGGTCACGGCGGCGACGGCTCGTTCTCGAGGACTGGAGGTGCACGCCGAGGCCTCCGAGCACACCCTAGACGGCCTGGTCGCCGCGCTCGTCAGCCGCTTGGCCGGCCCGGGGGGCGGCTCAGTCCCGAAGGCCTAGGGAGACCGGCCGGCACCCCCGACTGATCCCCGTCACCCGTCCCCCGTCAAGCGCCACCACGCTGTCGACATACCCGGCAATGGCCGGGTCGTGGCTCACCACCAGCGCCGAGCTGTCCCCGGCGGCGCCCAACAACTCCGTGAGGACCTGGTGCCCCAAGGTCGGGTCGAGGTGAGCCGTCGGCTCGTCGAGCAGAAGGAGCGGTGGGCCGGCCAGCAGCGCCCGGGCCAGGCCGAGGCGCTGGCGCTCGCCGGCGCTCATGGGGACACCGCCGGCACCGAGCCGGGTGGACAGGCCCTCGGCCAAGCCGTCCGCCCACGGGCGCAGCCCGACCCGGTCCAGGACGGCCAGGCATTCGGGCTCGCTGGCCGAGGGCCGGCCCAGGCGCAGGTTGTCGGCCACGCTGGCGGCAAAGACGTGGGTCATGTCCGGCAACCATCCCGCCAGGGTGGCGATACCCTCCCTCGTCATCGTCGAGACATCGACGCCGCCCAGGCAGGCCCGGCCGCGCGAACAGGCCACGAAGTGGAGCAGGGCGTGCACCGCGCTCGTCTTGCCTGAGCCGCTGGGGCCCACCAGAGCCACGCGCTCGCCCTCGCCGACGCGCAACGACACGCCTTTCAATATCCTGGCCCCCCCGGGCGTGGCCGTCTCGGCCCCGACCAGCTCGGCCGACCCAGGTGCGGCACCGGCGCTGTGGTCGGTCGCCGGCTCGTCCACGGCGGGCGTTAACCGTTCCAGGCCCTTCAACCGGGCGGAGGCGGCCCGGGCGGCGTTATTGCCAGCGAAGACGGCGGGAAGGCTGGTGCACTGGTCCATCACGGCCAGGGCGGCGAAAATCACCACGGCCAGTGCCACCCCCGACAGGTGGTGGCTGTCAGTCGCCGCCATCCCCGCCCCGACGAGGGCCACCACGGCTCCGCCGGCGGCCACGATGGTGCCGGCGCGGCCGAGCCCGCCGACCAGGGCCCGCCGGGCCGCCGCATGGGCGGCGCGGCGGCGCACCTGCTCCAAGGCCTCCTCGACCAGGTCCTCGCGCCCGTACGCCACCAGCTCGGGGGCGGAACGAACGGCATCGACGACCGCGCTTGCCAGTTGGGCCCGCTCGGCCGCCGCCCGTTGCTCTACCGGGAGGCCCCAGTGGACCAGCGCCGCCCCCACGACGACCACCGCCAATGCCCCGCCCAGCATGACCAGCCCCAGGAGGGGATCCAAAAGTGCGGCTAGGGCCGTGCCCAAGACGATGCTGGTGCTCACGTCGACGGCCGCCGTTGTGCCCCGGGCGTAGCCCTGGGCCACCAGCTCGGTGTCAGAGACAAACCCGCTGAGCACGCCGCCGGTACCGTGGCCGCCCACCGCCCCCGGGACCAGGGGCACGGCCACGTCGAACAGGTGGAGCCTCACCCGGCCGAGCAAACGCAGCGAAAGGCCATGGACAGCGATGCGCTCCACGTAACGCGCCAGGCCCCGGCCCAGGGAAAAGGCCTGGACGGCACCAATGGCGATGCTCAGCGAGAGCACTGCGGGCCGTTGCGAGGCCCGGGTGATCAGCCATCCCGAGGTGGCGAGCAGGCCGACGCCGCACGCCGCCGTCAATGTCCCGGCCCCGATGACCGGTAAAAGGCCCCGGTCCCGTCTCATGCGGGCACCTGGGCCAAGAGATCGGAGGTAACGTCCACCAGCTCGCCGTCCCGGATGGTGAGGGCCCGGTCAGCCAGGCGCACGGCGGCGGGCCGGTGGGAGACGATGAGCGCGCTCTTACCGTCCAGCGCCCGGCGCAGGCCCTCCAGTACGTGGGCTTCTGCCGCCTGGTCGAGGTGGACCGTCGGCTCGTCCAGTAGGTACAACGAGCGCGGGCGCAAGAACACCCGCGCCAAGGCGATCCGCTGCCGTTCGCCCGCCGAGACGGGCCGGCCACCATCGCCCAGCCTGGTCTGCCAGCCGTCGGCCAGGCCGGCGCCGAGATCGGGGGCGCCCGCCTGCGCCAGCGCCCGGGCAAGGTCGTCGTCGCTCGCCGCCGGGTCGGCCAGGCGCAGGTTGTCAGCCAAGCTGGCAGACAGGAGCGTGGGCCGCTCGGGGAGGTAGGTGACCAGCCTCCGCCACGACCCCGGGTCGACGTGGCGCAGATCCTCTCCGCCCACCGTGACCTGGCCCGACCCCGGGGCCACGAACGCCAGTAGTAGCGAGATCACCGTGGACTTACCGGCCCCGCTCGGCCCCAAGAGGACCACCGTCTCGCCCGGCGAAATGATGAGGTTGGCGTTGCGGAGCAGCGGGATGTCCCGGCCGGGCAGTTCGATGGTCACCGAACGCAGCTCCACCGCCGCCCGGGCGGGGTCGACCGGGGCGGGGCCGACCGGGGTGACGGGCCCATTGCTCCTGCTCGGCGGGGTGGGGGCGCTGCTGATCATGGCTAGCGCCCGGGCGGAAGCGGCTAGGCCCTCGGTGCTCTCGTGGAACTCGGCACTGGCTCGCCGCAGCGGTAGGAACACTTCGGGGGCGATGATCAAGACGGCCAGGGCGGCGGCCAGGTGAGCCTGTCCGGCCACTAGGCGCAAACCTAGCGGGACGGCCACGAGGGCGACCGAGACCGACCCCAATGTGTCCAGGACAAGAGCCGACAGAAAAGCGACCCGGAGCACACGGGTGCTCGATTGGCTCAGGGCCTCGTTGGTCCTGGCCATCCTGGCCCGGTAGTCCGCCGTCCGGCCGAACGCCCGCAGCACCGCTAACCCGTCGAACAAGTCGGCGACCTGGCGGCCGAGGCTTTCGACTTTGCGCCAGCGGTCCGCGGCCAGGGACATGCTGGCCCGCCCCACCAGGGCACCGAAGATGGGGAAAAGGGCGACCACGACAGCCATGATCAAAGCCGAGAGCCAATCGAGCACCCCGACGGCCACCAGTAGGGCCAAAGGCGCCGCCGCCGCCAGCACCAGGTCCGGCAGGCACCGGCCCACGTAGACGTCCAGAGCGTCCAGGCCCCGGCCGGCCAGGGTGGCTATGTCCCCCGGCCCGCCCCCCGAGGCGCCGCCGACCGCCGCCCTGACTAGGCGAGAGCGCAGCGTGGCGATGGCCCGGGAAGCGGAAGCGGCGGCGAGGACCTCACCCAGCAGCGCCACCAGGGCCCGTACACCGGCACCGGCGCCGAACAAGACCAGCCAGCGGGCCCGGTCGACGACCGCCGCTCCGGGCATGGCGCTGGCCAGGAGGTGAGCCAAGGCCACGGCCTGGACCACCACCGACGCCGTCGCCAGTAGCCCGACCGTCACCGACGTCGCCAGGCTCGCCTTCAGGCCGGGCAGCTCCTTGACCAGCCGCCTGTCGACCGGCCCCGAACGCCGGGTCGCACCAGGGCTGGAGCCCTCAGGCACTGCCTGGGGCCGGCCGGGGCGTCGCCACGGTGGGAGGTGGGCCGCCGGTGGTAACGGCTGACGCCGTTACCGGGCGGGCCAGGCGCTGGCGGAAGACCCAGTAGGTCCATCCCTGGTAGGCGAGCACGAAGGGGGTGAAGATGGCCGCAACCACCGTCATGACCAGCAGGGTGTTGTGCTGAGAGGCGGCGGCGGCGATAGTCAGCCCGTTGGCCGCTCGGTTGCTCGCCGGCAGGACGGCCGGGAACATCCGGGAGAACACTGCTCCCATCGCCGCCAGGATGGCCACGCCCGTGCCTACGAAGGACCATCCTTCGCGGCCCCGGGCGATGAGAAGAGTCGACAGGACCACCCCGGCGATGGCGATGACCGCCAGGACGAGGGGCAGGGCACCGGGCACCGAACCGGCGACGACCGGCCTGCCGGCGGCCGCCACCCAGACGATCGCCGCCGTCACGAGGACGCTGGCGGCTACACCCGCCACCACCGCCGCCCGCCGGGCGCGAGCCGAAAGGTCCCCGGTCGTTTTGAGGCTGAGAAAGACCGAGCCGTGCAAGACGAACAGAGCCAGGCTGGCCAGCCCCCCCGCCAGGGCGATGGGGTGCAGCAGCCCGATCAGGCCCCCGTAGTAACGGCCGCCAGGGCTCAGCGGTACCCCGTGCACAAGATCGGTGAAGGCCGCCCCCCAGACGATCGCCGGCACCAGGCTCCCGCCGAAGTTCGCCCACTCCCAGGTCCGCCGCCATGCCGGGTCGTCGACTTTGGCCCGGAACTCGAACGACACGCCCCTTACGATCAACGCCAGCAGGATGAGGAACAACGCCAGGTAGAACCCGTTGAAAAGGCGCGCGTACCATAGAGGGAAGGCGGCGAAGGTGGCGCCTCCGGCCGTCAGGAGCCACACCTCATTGCCGTCCCATACGGGGCCGATGGCGTTTAGGCACATCCGCCGCTCAGTCTCGTCCCTGGAGATAAATGGAGCGATTATGGACACCCCGAAGTCGAACCCTTCGAGGAACAGGTAGCCCGCCCACAACAAACCGATGAGGGCGAACCACGTTGTGTTGAGGTCAGCAAAGGGTGCCATCGTCGTCCTTCATGTCAATAAACCGGGGCATGTCAATAAACCAGGGCACGTCAATAAACCGGGGCACGTCAGTACACCAGGCCCGCCAGTTCGGCCCCTTCGGCTCCCTCGCCGGCGTCGTCCAGGCCGAGGCGCGCCGCCCGCACCAACAGCCAGGCGTCAACGGCACCGATCACCGTGTACACCACGACGAAGGCTATGAAGGTGAAGGCAATGTCGGCGGTGGTGACCGTAGACACGCCTTTGGCCGTGGTCATGAGCCCGTAAACGATCCAGGGCTGGCGACCGACTTCTGTGAACACCCAGCCGGTGGTGTTGGCGACGAACGGCAGGGCGATGCCCCACAGGGCCGCCCGCCGGAACCAGCGGTGCCCCCCCAAACGGTCTAGGTGGTTGCCCCGCGCCAGCCATACGCCCCATGCGGAGAGCAGGATGAGGAGGATTCCGGCCCCGACCATGACCCGGAACGACCAATAGGTGA
Source organism: Acidimicrobiales bacterium (assembly GCA_052325485.1). GTDB lineage: Bacteria > Actinomycetota > Acidimicrobiia > Acidimicrobiales > Palsa-688 > Fen-671. The sequence continues at coordinate 42,357 of JBKQUU010000227.1, forward strand.
GCGGGATGACGGGAACGTAACTACCGGCGCCGTGCTTGGCCACCTCGGCCGCCTGGATGTTGTTTATCCCCTGGACCTGGCCGTTCCACGACAACGTGGCGATAAGCGACAAGAGGTGGGGGATGCGGATCTGGAAAACTGGCTTCTGTTCGAGGTTGCCTATGGTGAGGATGGAGAAGGAAGCACCGGACTTGGTGCTATAAAGCGCTTCGGCCGCGGCCATCTTCATGGGCTGGTAAACGTCCATCAGCCGGGCCTGGACATCACCGGAGATGGCGACCAGGATGGTCGCCACCATCGTGAAAACGGCCGAGAACCGGCCGGCTCGCAGGAACGAGGTGCGGTGCTCGCTACCCACCGGCTCCCTGTGCGCCCGCCATATGCTGATCCCGAGCACGAGGGCGCCGGAGGTGGCCAGCGCGCTCAGGACGGTGTGGGCGAACGAGCCCCACAACATCGGGTTGGCCAGAAGCAGCCAGAAGTTGGTCAACACCGCCTGACCATGGACCACCTTGTACCCGACGGGGTGCTGCATCCATGAATTGGCCGCCAAGATGAACAATGCCGACAACGTCGTCCCCAGGCTAACCATCCAGATCGTGGCCAAGTGGAGCCGGGGAGAAAGGCGCCCCCGGCCGAAGATCCACAGACCGATGAAGGTGGACTCCATGAAAAAGGCGAGCAGGGCTTCGATGGCCAGGGGGGCGCCGAAAATGTTGCCGACAAAGACCGAATAAGCTGACCAGTTGAGCCCGAACTGGAACTCCAGGACAATGCCGGTCACTATGCCAACGGCCATCTCGATCAGGAACAAGCGGCCGAAGTAGCGGCTGAGCCGGTCCCAACCGGCATCCCGGCGCTTGTAGCCCAGCGTCTGCATCAAGGCCACCAAAAAGGCGAGCCCAATGGTGAGCGGCACGAAGAAGAAATGGAACACCGTCACGACGCTGAACTCCCAGCGCGCTAGGAGCAGTTGCATCAGGGCTCCGATCGCCGGCTAGTGGACATGATGGCCCCGCAAAGAACGGAGCAGCAACAAACGGTAAGCGCCGGCGGCGGGGCGGGGCTAGGGGCGAAGGTCCCAAACGGGGCCGCCCCGGCGAGCCGTTCGGGCCACCCAGCTGGCTGGCCGTGAGCGCCATTTGCGGGCCAGGAGATATCGTGTTGCGATGGCTTTCCCAGAGACGAGGATGCGCCGGCTACGGCGTTCGGGCGTGCTCCGGGAAATGGTGGCCGAGACGTCGATCGGCGTGAAGGACCTGGTGGCGCCGATGTTCGTGCGGGAAGGCATCGACGGCCCCCGGCCGGTGCCTTCGATGCCGGGGGTCGTCCAGCACACGCTGGGATCGCTGGTCAAAGAGGCCAGGCGGCTGTGCAACCTCGGGGTACCGGCCCTCGTCCTGTTCGGGGTACCGGTGCACAAGGACGCTGAGGGCAGCCAGGCCTGGGTGGCCGACGGGATCGTACAGGTGGCCCTGGACCGGCTACGACAGGAGCTCGGCTCCGAGATGGTCCTCATATCCGACCTGTGCCTGGACGAGTACACGGACCACGGCCACTGCGGCGTGCTGGACGACCGGGGCGAGGTGGCCAACGACCCCACCATCGCTCTCTACGGGCAGGTAGCCCGGGCCCAGGCCCGGGCCGGCGCCGACATCGTCGCCCCTTCGGGGATGATGGACGGCCAGGTGGGTGCCATCCGTGCCGCACTGGACGAGGAGGGCTACGCCGAGGTGGGGATCCTGGCCTACGCGGCCAAGTTCGCCTCGGCGTTGTACGGGCCGTTCCGCGACGCCGTCGATGTGGCCATAGCGGGCGGCGGCAACCGGCGCGGTTACCAGCAGGACCCCCGCAATGCCAGGGAGGCTGTCCGGGAGGCCGAGCTCGACGTGGACGAGGGGGCGGACATGGTGATGGTCAAGCCCGCCCTGGCCTACCTCGACATCATCGCCGCCGTCCGCCAAGCCGTACGGGTGCCGGTGGCCGCCTACCACGTGAGCGGCGAGTACGCCATGGTCAAGGCGGCGGCCGAACGAGGTTGGCTGGACGGCGCCGCCGTAGCCCTGGAGCACCTCGGCGCCATCAAGCGGGCCGGGGCGGACATGGTCCTGACCTACTTCGCCGCCGAAGTCGCTGAGGTCCTGGGCCAGTAACGGCGTGGCCAGTAACGGGGTGAACAGGCCCGGGACCAACCAGTCGCTTTTCGAGCGGGCCTGCCGCGTCTCCCCCGGTGGCGTCAACTCTCCCGTGCGCGCCTTCAAGGCGGTCGGCGGCACCCCGTACTTCGTGGCCCGGGGCGAGGGCGCGTACGTCTGGGACGTCGAAGGCAACCGGTACATCGATTACGTCCAGTCCTACGGGGCGTCGCTGCTCGGCCACGCCCATCCCAAGGTCATCGAGGCCATCAGGCGGGCCGCTGGCCTGGGGACCACCTTCGGGGCGCCCACCGAGGGCGAGGTGCTGTTGGCGGAGACGATCTGTGACCGCGTGCCCGGGTGCCAGATGGTCCGGCTCGTCAGCAGCGGCACCGAGGCCGCCATGACCGCCATCAGGCTGGCCCGGGGGGCCACGGGCCGCCATCGGGTGGTCCTGTTCGCGGGTTGTTACCACGGCCACAGCGACGCTCTGCTAGCCGGCGGCGGCAGCGGGGTCGCCACGCTCGGGCTGCCGACATCCGCCGGCGTGCCTCCGGGGCCGGTGGCCAACACGCTGGTGGTGCCCTACAACCGCCTGCCCGAGGTTGGCACCGACGTCGCCGCGGTCATCGTGGAGCCGGTCGCCGCCAACATGGGGCTTGTGCCGCCTGCGCCCGGCTTCCTCGAGGGCCTGCGCCACGCCTGCACCCAGGCGGGGGCACTGCTGATCTTCGATGAAGTTATAACCGGTTTCCGGGTCGGGCCGGGCGGCGCGTCCACCCTCTTCGGGGTGACCCCGGACCTGTGGTGCTTCGGCAAGGTGATCGGCGGGGGCTTGCCGCTGGCCGCCTTCGGCGGGCGTCGTGACGTGATGGAGCAGTTGGCGCCGCTCGGGCCCGTCTACCAAGCCGGCACCCTTTCAGGCAACCCGCTGGCGACGGCCGCCGGCCTGGCCGTGCTTTCGCTCCTGGAAGGCCGCGTGTACAAGGACCTGGCCACTTGGGCGGGCCGCCTCGGGGCCGGGTTGGCGGCCGCCGGCGCCGGAGCGGGCCTACCTGTGCAGGTCCCGGTGGCAGGGCCGTTGGTCGGCGTGTTCTTCGGGGCCGCCCCCGTAACCGACTATGAGGGCGCCCGGGCATCGGCGGCCACTGGGCTGTACCCGGCGCTCATGCACGGCCTGCTCGAGCGGGGGGTGGCCATCGCGCCGGGCCCGTACGAAGTGCTGTTCCCGAGCCTGGCCCACACCGACGCCGACATGGAGCGCACCATCGAGGCCTTCGGGGAGGCGGCGGGGCGAGCCGCCCCGGGCCCGCCCTGATCAGTGGGCGGGCTTATCAGTGGCTGGGCTGATCAGTGGGCGGGTTTGGCGCGAGCCAAGGCGGCGACCGCCTTGTAAGCCGCTTCGGCCGGTCCCGTCTCGTCGGGCCGGAGCATGTTGGACATGATGCGCAGCAGCCACTCCATCAGGGAACGGCTCTGCATCCCGGTCATGGTGCACGCCCGCATCACCGGGGGCCGGCTGATGGCGCGCACGAACGCCCGGGCCACCCGGTAGTACAGCCCGTACTCGGCCTCTAGGCGCTGCTCGTAGACGCGCAGTTCCCCGGCGTCGTTACTGGCGAGGGCCTGGCCTAGGACCAGCGCCGCCAACCGCCCGGTCTCGTACCCGTAGGCGATGCCTTCGCCGTTGAACGGGTTGATCATCCCGCTGGCGTCGCCGACGACGAGGTGGGTAGGTCCCGAGCGGGGGCCCACGGACAGCCCCATCGGAAGCCGGCCCCCGGTGGCCGGGCCCAGGCACGTGGTCGGGTTGATCCCCCAGGACTTGGGCACGAAACTGCAAAAGGCGTCCAGCATCTGGGTGGTGTTGGCGCCTTTCCATTTCGCCGAGGTGGTCAACAAGCCCACGCCGACGTTGACGCGCCCGTCGCCCAGGGGAAAAATCCAGCCGTAACCGGGCATGGCATGGCCGTTCTGGTCCCGTAGGTCGAGCCACGAGTCGATCCACGGTTCGTCGTGGCGCGGTGATGTCCAGTAGCCCCTGAGGGCCATCCCCTGCGGATAGGAACGGTTGCGCTGGTTGCCGATCGACCAACCGAAGCGGGAATTGGCGCCGTCAGCCACCACGACGTACCGGGCCCTGATGTGGCCGTTGCGGCCGTCTTCGCCCTTGGCCACCAGGCGAGCTCCCCGCAAGGCCTTACCTTCCATGATCGGCTCCACTGCCTCTGTGTGCTCCCAGAGGGTGGCCCCGGCTTTAGCGGCATGGTCGGCCACCATGGCGTCGAGATCCTTGCGGGTGACCACATAGCCGTACCGGGGCAGCCCGGGTACGGGCGGCCACGGCAGTTCGAGGCTGCGACCGAAGCCATGCGAGCGCAGCCCGTCGTAGCGGTGGCACGCCGCTAGCTCCTGGGCCAGGCCCATGTCCTGGAGCTGGCGCACCGAGCGAGGGGTGAGCCCGTCGCCGCACGTCTTCTCCCGGGGGAAAGCCTTGCGCTCCACGAGGACTACGTCGTGGCCCGCTTTGGCCAGCCAGTAGGCGCACGAGGACCCCGAGGGCCCAGCACCAATGACAAGGACATCGCAGTCTTGGTCTCCGGCGGGGTGGGTGGGTTTCATCGGCCTCGTGGCGTTCGACAGCCGCGCCTTTGAGGCACGGTGATGGGCTGGTGCGATGCTAGTCGTCCCGCACCCGACGAGCGGCCGTCGAGACCTGAAGATGAGATGAGGCCGCACTGACGCTAGCCTGGCCACTCGATGGACCAGTACCTCCCGATCCTGCTCCTCGTCGTCCTGTCCACGCTGTTCGCCGCCGGCTCGTTCATTGGCTCTCACATGCTCGGGCCAAACGGTCGGCTCAACCCGGCGAAGGCGGGCCCGTACGAGTCCGGGATAGCCCCCAGCCGAGAGCCTTCGGCTCGCTTCCCGGTGCGGTTCTACCTGGTGGCGATGATCTTCGTCATCTTCGACATCGAGATCGTCTTCCTCTACCCCTTCGCTGTGATGTTCCGTCAGCTAGCCCTGTTCGGGCTGGTCGAGTTCGCCTCGTTCGCCCTCGTGGTGTTCATCGCCTTCGCCTACCTCGTGTCCGAGGGTGCCCTCGACTGGGGCCCGGGCAAGCGCCTCGGCGACCGCAGCGGCATACCCGTGGGCCGGGCCCTCAACGCCACTGTGCGCCGGGTCGCCCGCCCCGGGGCCCCCGCCCCTCGCCCACATGTGCCCACCGCTACCACTACCGGGGCCGGCGCCACCACCGCTACGACGGCCGGGCCCACCAAGGTAGTGAGCTAGTGGGCAAGGTGGAGAGCTGATGGGCCTGGAAGACCTCCGGCACAACTTTTTTACCGGGGCCCTCGAAGAGGTCGTCAAATGGGCGCGCGCTTCGAGCTCCTGGGGCGCCAACTTCGGCCTAGCCTGCTGCGCCATGGAGATGATGGCGGCCGGTGCCGCCAACTTCGACTTGGCCCGCTTCGGCATGGAGGTCTTCCGGGCCTCGCCCCGTCAAGCAGATCTCATGATCGTGGCCGGACGGCTCAGCCAGAAGATGGCCCCCGTGCTCCGCCAGGTCTACGACCAGATGATGGAGCCCAAGTGGGTCATCTCCATGGGGGTGTGCGCATCGACGGGCGGCATGTTCAACAACTACGCCCTCGTCCAGGGGGTCGACCAGGTCGTCCCGGTGGACGTGTACGCGCCCGGGTGCCCGCCCGGGCCGGAGACTCTCATCCACTCCATCCTCACGTTGCACGAGCAGATCCGCCGGGGGGAGATAACCCGCAGGCGGGCGGCGACGGGCACCGGTGCCGGGATCCACCTGGAGGAGTTCCGCCCCTTCCAGCTCAGCTCGACCAGTGCCAGCCCGACGACCATCGCCAGTCAGGTGGGGCGCGGGTGAGCGAGGACCCAACGACCCCGCCGCTGGCCGAGGCGCAGGCGGCGGTGGACCAAGGCCCAGAACTGCTGCACGATTGCCCGGTCACCGAACCTTTGGGCCAGCGCACCGTCCACACTGACCGCGGCCGCTACCTCGCCCTCATGGAGGCGCTCTTCCGTGACGGGTTCGAGTCGTGCATCGGCGTGAGCGGCGTGGACTACCTCACCCATCCGGGCCGAGACCTGCCGGACGGCATCACCGCCGAGCGTTTCGAAGTGGTGGTCGAACTGCTGTCGTTTTCGAGAAGGGAGCGGCTGAGGGTGCGTTGCCAGGTCCCCGTGGACGACCCGGTGGTGCCGAGCCTGTTCGACCTATGGCCCGGCAGCGAGGCGCACGAACGGGAAACCTTTGACATGTTCGGCATCAGGTTCACCGACCACCCGGATCTCACCCGCATCTTGATGCCAGAGGACTGGGAAGGTCACCCGTTGCGCAAGGACTACGCCACCGGCCACGTGCCGGTGCAGTTCAAGGAAGCGCCCAGATGACCGACCCCTCACTGGTCGCGCTCCTGAAAGCCAAGACTTCCGAGGGCGCTCAAGAACTGCTGGAGCGCCAACAGACCACCGTCCGGGAACTGCGCTCAGAGGTAGGGGGTGTCCTGCGCCTCCCCGAGGGGGTGACCCTCGACCGGGACGACATCAACTACGAGGCGCCGGACGACGAGACGATGATCCTCAACCTCGGGCCCTCGCACCCGTCCACGCACGGGGTGCTGAGGGTGATGGTGGAGATCCGGGGCGAGCAGGTGTTGCGGACCAAGCCCGTCATCGGTTACCTGCACACGGGCATGGAGAAGACGGGCGAGGAGCTGATGTACCACCAGGGCTCCACCAACGTGACCCGCATGGACTACCTGTCGCCGTTCTTCAACGAACTGGCCTTCTGCCTTTCGGTGGAAAAGTTGGCCGGCATAGAGGTGCCACCGCGCGCCCAGTGGATCCGCATGCTGATGTGCGAGCTCAACCGCATCTCCTCTCACCTGTTGTGGCTCGCCACCAACGGCGCCGACCTGGGCGCCCTCAACATGCTCGTCTACGGTTGGCGGGACCGCGAGCTGGTCCTAGCTTTCTTCCAGAAGGTGACCGGCCTGCGGATGAACCACAACTACATCCGTCCCGGAGGGGTGGCCGCTGAGCTCCCCGACGGTTGGCGCGACGACGTCAACGCCATTTGCGACACGGTCATAAAGCGGATGGACGAGTACGACAACCTGCTCGTGGGCCAGCCCGTGCTGCAGAACCGCATGGACGGGGTCGGCGCCCTCGACGCCGCCACTGCCGTGGGCCTCGGCCTTACCGGGCCCGTGCTGCGTTCGACCGGCGTGACCTACGACGTCCGCCGCGATTTCCCCTACCTGTTCTACGAACAGGTGGACTTCGACGTGATAGTCGGTACGGCGGGAGACTGCTGGGACCGCTTCGCCATACGCGCCAACGAGATCCGCGAATCGGTCCGCATTTTGCGCCAGGTAGCCAAGGTCATGCCCGGCGGTGACTACCGGGCCCAGGACAAGAAGTTCACCCCGCCGCCCCGCAACCGCGTCGATGAATCGATGGAAGCATTGATCCACCACTTCAAGTTGTTCACCGAGGGTTTCCGGATCGCCCCCGGCGATGCCTACGTGCCGGTCGAGTCCCCCCGCGGCGAGCTCGGCTGTTATGTGGTCTCCGACGGCACCTCCCGTCCCTATCGCCTGCACGTGCGGGCGCCTTCGTTCGCCAACCTGCAGGGGCTGGCCCCTATGGTCCGGGGCGGCTTTATCCCCGACGTGATCGCCTGCATATCAAGCATCGACCCGGTACTGGGGGACGTCGACCGTTGAGCCCGAAGCCACAGGGGCCCGATTGGGCCCAAAGCCGACATCTCGGCAAAGATCGATAGATATGGGCCTGAGCCAGGGCAACCTCGCCCGAGCGCGACAACTCATCGCTCTGTACCCGCATAAGCGCTCCGCGCTTATCCCCGTACTGCACCTGCTCCAGGAACAGGAGGGGTACCTGACCCCCGACGGGATCGAGGACGTCGCCGCGCTGTTCGAGCTCACCCCGGCAGAAGTGCGCGGTACGGCCAGCTTCTATGACATGTTCCACCTCGAGCCGGTCGGCCGCTACCTGGTCGCCGTGTGCACGAATATCGCGTGCATGCTCGACGGTGCCTACGAGCTGCTCGAGCACATCGAGGAGAGCCTGGGCGTGCACCCCGGGGGGACGACTGCCGACGGCTCGTTCACCCTCGAGGACGCCGAGTGCCTGGCGCTGTGCGGCAACGCTCCCTGCGTTACCGTCAACTGGCGGTTCTTTGGCAACCTGACACCGGAGCGGTGGGACGCGTTGGCCGAAGACCTCCGCCATGGGCGTCTCGACGCCGAGGTCCCCCCGCACGGGACGCTGTGCCGGGTCCAGCGCTCGGTGGGCCTGCCCGCCAGTGCCCGGGATGCCCAACCTGCGGGCAAGCCGCGCCAGGGGGCCAAAAAAGTCGTCCCCGGCCCGCCCGCCACCGCCACCGCCACCGCCACCGCCACCGACGCCGGCGGGAGGCCGGTGGGACTGGGGACGGCGCGCACGACCCCGGCTGTGGCCAGCACGCTCCTGGCCGGCGGTCCGTCCGCCACGGAGGGTGCAGACCGGTGAGCACAGTCGGGACGCCGGGCCCTAAGGCGGGGCCCAAGATCGTGACCTCCCGCTTCGGGCTCCCAAATAGTTGGACGCTCGCGTCCTACCTCGACCACGGCGGTTATGAGGGGCTGCGCCGCGCCCTGGCCATGACGCCCGAGGACGTGCACCAAGCCACCCTGGGCTCGAGCATCCTGGGCCGCGGGGGGGCGGGCTTCGACGCCGGTCGCAAGTGGGGCATGCTGCGCAAGGCCCAACCCGTCTACCTGGTCGTCAATGGCGACGAAAGTGAACCCGCCACCTTTAAGGACCATGCCCTCATCGAGGGCGACCCTCACCAGCTCATTGAGGGCAGCCTCATCTGCGCCTACGCCATCGGCGCGGCGCAGGTGTTCATATTCGTCCGAGGGGAGATGGCCCTGGCCCAAGAGAGGCTCCAGGCCGCCCTCAACGAGGCTTACGACTACGGAGCGGTCGGGGCCGACATACTGGGCTCCGGTTTCTCCGTCGATATCGTCATGCACCCCGGTGCCGGCGCCTATATATGTGGCGAGGAAACCGCCATGCTGGAAAGCCTGGAGGGCAAGCGCGGTTTTCCCCGGATCAAACCTCCCTATTACCCCGCCGCCATCGGGCTTTACGGCGCACCGACCGTCGTCAACAACGTGGAGACGCTCTCCAACCTCCCCTGGGTCATGTGCAACGGGAGCGAGGCCTTTTCGGCCCTGGGGGACGGGCGTTCCCGGGGCACGAAGATGATGGCCTTGTCCGGCCACGTGCGCCGGCCCGGCAACTACGAGGTCGAGTTCGCCAAGGTGAGCTTCCGCGAGCTCATCTATGACCCCGCCCTGGGCGGCGGTGTGCGCCACGACCGGGAGCTCAAGGCGTTCATCCCCGGTGGGGCCTCCTCGCCGTGGCTGGGCCCCCAGCACCTTGACATTTCCCTCGCCAACGAGGCGATCGCGGAGGCGGGGTCGATGGCCGGGTCCGGCTCGGTAACAGTGATGGACGAGACGACGTGCGTCGTACGAGCGGCATGGAGGATAACCCGCTTCTTCCACCGGGAGTCCTGCGGCCAGTGCACGCCGTGCCGGGAGGGTTCCGGCTGGATCGAAAAGGTGATGCGCCGCATCGAGGACGGCCAGGGCCGGGAGGCCGACCTCGGCCTGCTCATGGACGTCTGCGACAACATCGCCCCCGGGGTCAGCTGGCCTCCGGCCCAGACAACGATCTGCGTACTAGGGCCGTCGATCCCGAGCTCGGTCGCCTCGGGTATCCGCATGTTCCGGGACGAGTTCCTGGACCACATCCGCCTCGGCCACTGCCCCCTGCCCCCGGACCGCTTGCAAGAGAGCCCCGCGTATGCCTGAAGAAATCGGCATAACCCTCGACGGCCGGGCCGTAAAGGCCATAAAGGGAGAGATGATCATCGCCGCCGCCGAGCGGGCCGGCACCTACATACCCCGCTTCTGTTACCACCCCCGTATGAAGCCGGTCGGCATGTGCCGCATGTGCCTTGTCGAAGTAAAAGGCCCTCGCGGCTCCAGCCTCAGCCCGGCTTGTTTTGTGCCCGTGGCCGAAGGCATGGAGGTGGTCACCAACAGCGCTCCGGTGAAAAAGGCTCAAGACGGGGTGCTCGAGTTCCTGCTCGTGAACCATCCGTTGGACTGCCCGGTGTGCGACAAGGGCGGGGAGTGCCCGCTCCAGGACCAGACCATGGCCTACGGGCCGGGCGAGACCCGCTTTGTCGAGGAGAAGCGCCACTGGGACAAACCAATGCCACTTTCGCCGCTCGTGCTCATCGACCGAGAACGTTGCATCCAGTGCGCCCGGTGCACCCGGTTCGCCGAGGAAGTGGCCGGGGACGCCGGGATCGACTTCGCCTCCCGCAGCGACTCCACCGAGGTCGCCATCTACCCGGGCCAACCTTTCGGTTCCAATTTTAGCGGCAATATCGTCCAGATTTGCCCCGTGGGGGCTCTGCTAGCCAAGCCCTACCGCTTCAAGGCCCGGCCCTGGGACCTCGAGCAGGTGGAGAGCACGTGCTCCTATTGCGCCGTGGGGTGCCGGGTGGCCGTGCAGTCCAGCTCCGACCAGCTTGTCCGGTTCATCGGGGTCGACAGCGACCCCGTCAACTGGGGTTGGTTGTGCGACAAGGGCCGTTTCGGCTTCGAGGCCGTCAACAGCCCGGACCGGCTCGCTCGCCCCTTGGTCCGCCGGTCAGGTCCCGGGCTGGTGGAGGCGGCGTGGGCCGACGCCTTTGCCGAGATCATCGCTCGGCTTTCCGGTGTGCCCGGTGAAAGGATCGGTGTGCTGGGCGGTTCCCGCCTGGCCAACGAGGACGCCTACGCCTGGGCCAAGTTCGCCCGGACTGTCCTGCGCACCGACAACGTCGACGCCCAGGTGGGCGACGGGCTGCCGGGCGACCTGGTCGCCTCTCTGCCCCGGGCGACCATCGACCAGGTTTGTGACGCGTCTCTGATCGTGACCCTCGCCCCGGACATCAAAGAGGAGCTCCCTGTCCTGTACTTGCGGCTGCGCCACGCCGCCGTCGAGAAGGGCGTCCCCATCATCGAGATAAGCCCGGGCCCGACGGGCCTGTCCTCCCGGGCCACCGAATGTTTGCACTACCGGCCGGGTGAGCTGTCCAGCCTGGTAGAGGCGCTGTGCGGCGGGACGCCCGTCAAAGACGACATCGCCGGGATCCCTGCCCAGCAGGTCGAGCGGGCCCGGTCCGCCATCGCTTCGGTCACCAGGGACGCCGCCGCGCCGGACGGGACCGGTGCAGACGGGACCGGTGCAGACGGGACCGGGGCAGACGGGACCGGGGCCCCCCGGCTCGCCGTCGTGCTCGGGCGGGCGTCGCTGGCCGAGCCGTCCACCGCCACGGCTGCCGCGGCGCGGCTGCTGGCCCGGCTCCCCGGCGTCTCGTTCCTGCCCGCGCTGCGCCGTTCCAACGTGCACGGCGCCCTGGACTTCGGGCTGTCACCTGGCCTGTTGCCGGGACGCGTCGGGCTGGAGGACGGCCGCCAATGGTACGAGCACCACTGGGGGGCACCCCTGCCCGCGACGGCCGGGCTTGACGCCCTGGGCATGCTCGCCCGGGCGGCGGCCGGGCAGCTCGACGTCCTCTTCCTCCTCGGGTCCGATCCTTTGTCGGACTGCCCGGACAGTCAGCTGGCAGCGCAGGCCCTGGACGGCGCCGGCTTTGTCATCGCCATCGACGCCTTCCGCACGGCGAGCGTCGCCCGGGCGGACGTCGTGCTCCCGGCGGCCATGTACACCGAACGACGTGGCACCTTCACCAACCTGGAAGGCCGCGTCAGCTGGCTCGGGCAAAAAGTGACAGCGCCCGGAGGGGCCCGGCCGGACTGGATGATCGCCGTCGAGCTGGCGTCCCGCCTTGGCACCAGTCTCGGCGCCGCCTCGCTGGAGGACCTCTGGGCCGAGATCGAGACAGTGTCGCCACTGCACCGGGGCCTCTCTCACGCCCTGCTGGTCTCCCGCCAGGAGCGCAACGGGGTCGTCGTCCCCCTCGCCCTCGGGGCCCCCTCGGCCGAGCTCACCGACATGCCGGCACCGCTCGACCCCATGGCCGACCCCGGCATCGCATCGGCCGAACTACACCCTGCGCCGCCCGTGCTGCCCTCGGTCGTCGACCCGGGGGCCGGGCGTACCAACATGGCCGTCGCCGGGCCCGAGGGAACCCAGGCCGAGGGGGGCGCGGCCGGCGCGGGCCGGGGGGCGCCGGGAGAAGCGCCCGCCAGCGGAGACCTGGCGTGGCCGCCCCGGCTGGGCCTGGGCCCGGCCGGCCCCGTCGCGCCTGCCCCCGCTCCCCCGCCAGCGGAGACCTCCGGTAGTCGCCGGGACCGAGACCAGGGAGACAATGGGCACGCCCTGCGCCTGGTGGTCAGCCGCCCGATGTGGGACGGAGGGGTGCTCGTACAGCGGTCGCCTTCCCTGGCCCGCCTGCACCCCCCGTTCGCCCTCCGGGTCAACCCCGCTGACCTGTCCCGCCTGGGCGATGGGCAGGGGGGGGAGGTCAGGGTGAGCACACCGCGCGGCAGCCTCGTCGTGGCGGCAGTGCCCGACGCCCGGGTCGCCCCCGGGTCCGCCGTCCTGCCTTTCAACCTGCCCGAGGGGGGCGCCGGGCCGCTCATCGACGCCTCGGCGGCCTACACCGAGCTCACGGTGGGACCGGTGAGCGAGCCATGATCGCGGCCGCCGCCTATGTCGGGGACCCCGTCTTCGCCAAAGGGATCGACCTGGTCGTTTGGGCGATCGTCCTGGTCAAGCTCATCATCGTCTTCGCCCTGCTCATGGTCTCGGTCCTGTTCATGGTCATGTTCGAGCGCAAGGTCGTGGCCCGCCTCGGCAACCGGTGGGGGCCCAACCGAGCGGGGCCCAAAGGCTGGCTGCAGTCGCTGGCCGATGGCATAAAGCTGTTCTTCAAAGAGGCTCTGGTCCCCGCCGGGGCGGACAAGGTCGTGTACCGCATAGCGCCGGTGGTCGCCCTGGTGCCGGCGTTTGTCGCCTTCTCGATCGTGCCGGTGGGAGGGACCATCACGATCGGCAGCTACACCACCAGGCTGCAGTTGGCCGACCCGCCGTGGGGGATCCTGGTCATGCTGATGGCATCGAGCATCAGCGTCTACGGGGTGATGCTGGCGGGGTGGTCCTCCGGTTCCAAGTACCCGCTGATGGGCTCGGTGCGGGCCAGCGCCCAAATGATCTCGTACGAGGCCGCCCTCGGCCTGAGCGTGGCCACCGTCGTGCTGCTGAGCGGTTCGCTGCACACCAACGTTATCGTCGCCGCCCAGCACGGCGGCTTCCTGTACCACTGGAACATCCTGCGGGCCTTCGGAGCGCCCGCCGCCATATTCTTCATTGCCATCACCGCGGAAATGACACGGCCCCCCTTCGACCTCGTCGAGGCGGAGGAGGAACTGTCGGGCGGTTTCAACCTCGAGTACTCCTCCATAGGGTTCGCCTTGTTTTACCTGGCTGAGTACATGGCGCTCGTGACCAACTCCGCCATCTTCACCACCCTTTTCCTCGGCGGCCCCGACGGGCCCCGCATCGCCGGCAACTCCATCGGCCCCGTGTGGTTCGTCATAAAAGTGCTCGTACTGCTCTACATCTATGTCTGGATCCGGGCCACTCTGCCCCGCCTGCGCTACGACCAGCTCATGGACCTCGGCTGGAAACGGCTCATCCCCGGCTCCCTCGCCCTGTTGCTCATCGTGGCCGGGGCCAGGGTCGGCTGGCGTTACGGCCTGCTCGCCCTATCGGGCAGCCTTATCGCCTTCGTCGTCCTCGAGCGCGCCATAGAGGTCGGCCAGCAAAATAGCGAAGAGGCACTGTCCGAAATGGACACGCCATGAGCTCCTGGGACCAGAACCGGTTCGTCTCGTTCTTCAAGGGTTTCCTCGTCACCGGCAAGCAGCCGATGAAGCCGAAGGTGACCACCGAGTACCCCGAGCACAAGCAGGTCAAGCCGGAACGCGTCCATGGCCGGCATGTGCTCAACCGCTACGAAGACGGTATGGAGAAGTGCATCGGTTGCGAGCTCTGTGCCGGTGTGTGCCCGGCCCGGTGCATATACGTGCGGGGGGCAGACAACCCGCCGGATGCGCCGGTGTCGCCCGGGGAGCGTTATGGTTTCGTGTACGAGATCAATTTCCTGCGCTGCATCCACTGCGACCTCTGCGTCGAAGCCTGCCCGACCGAAGCGATAACCGAGTCCAAGCTGTTCGAGTTCTCCTTCACCAACCGCGACGACGCCATTTACACCAAGGCTGAGCTGGTTGTCGACGACGCGGGCAAGCCCAAGGTCTTGCCCTGGGAAGACTGGGGACCAGGCGATGACCTCAACACTTCGGCCTGGCTGAGGGCCACGTCCCCGTCGGGACGGGCCGACCTCGAAGGCGTGCCACTGTGGTCCGGAGAGCTCGGCTACGGCGTCCGCCCGCCTCAGGCGGGACAGTCCGACCCCCAAGCGGCCGACGTGACCGCCGACTTCGACGTCTCGGTACGCGAAATGGGCGCCGCCGAACTGAAGGGCGTGGGCGTGGGCACGGTCAGGCCGGTCAGGCGGCCCGGGGGGCCCAGTCAGACCGGGGGGCCCAGTCAGGCATGGGGGCCCAGTCAGGCAGGGCCCCGGTGAGCCTCCTGGCCGTGACCCATTTGGCCAGCGCCTCGGCGTGGGCCGTTTACGCCGTCGGCGCCATCATGGCCCTCGCCGGGGCGGCCGGCGTGGTGCTCCAGCGCAACCCCGTGCACTGTGCCCTGGCCCTGGTCACCACCATCTTCGGCATCGCCCTGCTCTTCATCGACCAGGGCGCCGATTTCCTGGCCGCCGTCCAGGTCATCGTCTATGCCGGCGCCATCGTCATCCTTTTCTTGTTCGTGATAATGCTGCTGGGCGTCGACCGCAAAGAGGCGCGCACCCACCAGAAGTTGAAGGGCCTGACCCCGGTCGCCATCGTGGCCGGGGTGGTGGCTCTGGCCGAGATCCTGGTACTGGTACGGGTCCGGTACTGGGCCACCGGCGCCCAATCCAGCGCCGGGGCCCTCAACGGGCCGGGCGAAAACGTCCAGAAGCTCGGCCAGAGCATTTTCACGGCCTACCTCCTGCCTTTCGAAATGACGTCCGCCCTGCTGGTGATCGCCGTCGTCGCCGCCGTGGTGCTGGTGCGACGCGTCCCGCCGACGACGCCCGGGACCGAGCGAAAAGCCTCCACCGCCACCCGGGAGCCGGGCCGCCCCGGTCCGGGCCCGGCGGGGGCGCCGCACAGGGCGACGGTGACCGAGCGCGCCCCAGTGGCTCAGCGCAGCGCCGGCACGGGCGCCGAGCCGCCGGGGCCAGCGGGAGAGGCGGGCTGATGACCGTACCCGGTCCCTGGTACCTCATCCTGGCCGCCTGCCTGTTCGGCATAGGTGCCACCGGGCTGCTGGTGAGGCGCAACATCCTGGTCATGTACATGTGCATCGAGCTCATGCTCAACGCCGTCAATTTGACCTTCGTGACGTTTTCGCGCATGCTCAACGACCTTGGTGGACAAGACGCCGTCTTTTTCGTCCTCGTGGTGGCGGCCGCTGAGGTGGTCGTGGGCCTGGGCATCATCGTGTCCATTTACCGGCGGCGCACCGGCGCTACGGCCGACGACATCAGCTCGTTGAAAGGCTGACGAGCCATGGTCAATGCCGCCTACGCCATCGTCGCTTTGCCCCTGCTGGGCTTCATTGTCAACCTGGTTTTTGGACGGCGCCTAGGCGAGCCGGTGGCCGGGTGGGTAGGCACGGCGGCCGCCGGCGGCTCTTTCGTCGCCGCCCTCGTCGTCTGGGTGACCATGCTCGGCCGGCCGGCCGCTGACCGCGTCGCCGACTTGACCATATTCACCTGGTTCCCGGTGGCCGGCCTCCACGTCAACGCCGGGATCCTGGTCGACCCGCTGTCCATGACCATGGCCCTGTTCGTGACCGGGGTCTCGACCGCCATCCACATGTACTCCATCGGGTACATGCACCGGGACCCCGGCTTTGACAGGTTCTTCGTCTACCTCAACCTGTTCTTGTTCTCGATGGTGGTGCTCGTCCTCGCCGACAACTTCCTGTTCTCGTTCCTGGGCTGGGAAGGGGTGGGCTTCTGCTCCTACGGGCTCGTCGGTTTCTGGTTCCAGCGCCAGACGGCGGCGGTGGCGGCCAAGAAGGCCTTCGTGACCAACCGCGTGGGCGATGTCGGTTTCCTGCTGGCCATGTTCTTGATGTTCGCCCACTTCAGTTCCTTGAACTACTCGTCGGTGCTGGGCACGCTGTCCCATGGCCACGCCATCGGCTTGATGGCTGGCGCTCCGGGGGCCATCAAAGGCACCACCGCCACCGCCATAACCCTGCTGCTCTTCCTCGGCGCCGTCGGCAAGTCGGCTCAGATCCCGCTGTACATCTGGCTCCCGGACGCCATGGAGGGCCCGACACCGATATCGGCGCTCATCCATGCCGCCACCATGGTCACGGCCGGCGTCTACCTGATGGCACGCGTCGCCCCACTGCTCCACTACGCCCACGCCACGTCGTGGGTCGTGGCCTGCGTCGGCGCCGGCACGGCCCTGCTGGCGGCGACGATCGCCTGTGGGCAGGACGACATCAAAAAGACTCTGGCGTACTCGACGATCTCCCAGCTCGGCTACATGTTCTTGGCGGTGGGGGCGGGGGACTACGTCGACGGCGTGTTCCACATGCTCACGCACGCCTTTTTCAAGGCTCTTCTGTTCCTGGCCGCGGGCGCGGTGATCCATGCCCTGGCCGATCGCCAGAACATGAAGGAAATGGGGGGGCTGCGAAAGTACCTGCCCATCACGACCGTCACCTTCGGGGTGGGCTGGCTGGCGATCTCGGGCATACCGCCACTGGCCGGTTTTTGGTCCAAGGACGCCGTGCTGGCCTCCGCGTGGCAGATGAACAAGGTCCTGTGGGTCATTGGCGTGCTTACCGCCGGCCTGACGGCTTACTACATGAGCCGTCAGTTCGCTCTTGTTTTTACCGGCCAGGCCCGCTGGGACGAAGCCCGCCCGGCCCCCGCCGTGCCCAGCCATGAGGGCGAAAGCCACGAAGGTCACGAGGCGGTCGAGGGCAGCGGGCCCGGGTTGCCGGCGCCCGCCCATGTCGAAGCCCGCCCCCGGGACCCGACCTGGACCATGTCCGTCCCCCTCATCGTGCTGGCCATCGCCGCCGTGCTCGGCGGAGGCATCAACTTCCCCGCTTGGCACCTGGACTTCCTGTCCCGCTTCCTCAGCCCCTTGTTCCCCACGGCCACGGCACTGACCATAAGCACAGGTACCAAGTGGGCGCTCTCGCTGCTGACCACGGCAGTGGCATTGACGGGGCTCGGCCTGGGCCTGTCCACTTGGAGGACGGCGGAACACCCGAAGCTCGAACCAAGTTTCCTGCGCCGGGCCTGGTACTTCGACGACCTCGTGTCGGCCACCGTCTCGGGGCCGCTGCGCCTGGCAGCCAACGGGCTCGCCTTCGTCATGGACAAGCGGGTCGTCGACGGCCTCGTCAATGGCACCGCCCACGTCCTGGCTGTCTCCGGGCGGGTGGTACGCCGCCTGCAAAATGGCTACCTGCGCAGTTACGCTCTGGGCATAGGCGTGGGGCTGGTCGTGCTGCTCGCCTACCTCACCTTCCGGGTCGGCAGCTGAGCCATGGGCTTCCCGGTCCTCGACCTCATCGTCTTCCTGCCCCTGGGTGCCGCCATCGTGGTGGCCCTGCTCCCCAAGACGGCGCCGAGCAGCCTGGTCAGGTCGCTCGCCGTCGGGGCGGCGATCGCCGAGCTCGCCGTGGTGCTGTGGATGGTCATCGCGTTCAAGACCGGGGACGCCCACGCCGGCTTCCAGTTCACCAGCCAGCAATCATGGTTGGGCCCGCTCACCATCTCCTGGTACCTGGGCGTCGACGGCATATCGCTCTTCCTCGTGGCCATGACGGCCTTGCTGTTCCCGATCGCCATGGCCAGCCCGCCGGGGCAACGCTCGTCGAAGGCCTACCTGGGCTGGATGCTCCTGCTCGAGGCCGCCTGCATGACGACGTTCCTCTCCCTTGACGCCTTTTTGTTCTTCGCCGCCTTCGAGGTCACCCTCGTGCCCGGCTACTTCCTGATCGTGAACGGTGAAGGCCCTCGTCGCGGGTACGCCGCCACCAAGTTCTTCCTCTACACCTTCGCCGGTTCGGCTTTTTTGTTCGTCGGGATCCTCGCCACCTACGTGCTCGCCTCCGCCCATGAGCCGTCCGGCACCAAGGCATCTTTCGACATCATCGCCCTCGCCCGGGGGACGGTGCACCTACCCGTGGCCGACCAGGAGCTGCTCCTGCTGGCCTTCGGCGTGGCCTTCGCCGTAAAAATGCCGCTCGTGCCGTTCCACACGTGGGTGCCCGACGCGTACACCCAGGCCCCCACGGGCGGGTCGATGGTCCTAGCCGGCATATTGTTCAAGCTCGGTGCCTACGGCATCCTGCGCTGGGGCATCTTCCTGTTCCCCCGGGCGGCGGTGAACTTGGCTCCACTGGCCCTGACCCTGGCCGCCACCGGCGTCATCTGGGGTTCGGTCGTGGCCGCTATGCAGCGGGATCTCAAACGCCTCGTGGCCTACGGGACTATCGCCGGGGTCGGTTTCATCGTGATCGGGCTGTTCGGCTTCACCAGCGAGGGCATCACCGGTGGGATCGTCGAGATGGTCAACCACGGCTTGTCCACGGGAGCGTTGTTCCTATTGGTCGGCATGGTCTGGGAGCGCCGCCGGACCTACAGCTTTTCTCAGTTGGGCGGTATGCAGACCGCCGCCCCCATCCTGGGCTGGGTCTTCATGGCCGTAATCATGAGCGACATCGGCTTGCCCGGCCTCAACGGCTTCATAGGCGAACTGCTCGTGCTGCTGGGTACCTTCATAACCCACCGCTGGTGGGCGGTGGTGGCGACGTCGGGAGTGGTCCTCGGCGCCGTTTACCTGTTGTGGGCCTACCAGCGCGTCTTCCACGGCCCCGCTCAAGCCATAAACCAGGGTGTGCGGGACATGAGCTGGGCGGAAAGAGCGGCGGTGGCGCCGTTGCTGGCCGGCATCATTTTCATCGGCGTTTACCCCCAGCCCGTGTTGAGCCGGATCGAGCCCGCCGTCGACCACCTGGTGGCGCACATAGAGTACGCCGACCCGAGCTTCCGGATCCCGTCCCAGGGCGTCGGCCACGGCACTTTCGCCGTGCCCGCCGACCAGGTCGTCGATATGCCCGCAGCCACGGCCAAGGCGGCGACCGCCGCCGGCCCGGGAGCTAACCCATGACCGGGGCGGTCCAGTTGGCGGCGGGGGCAAGTTGCACCATCGACTCCGTGAGCGCCAAGGTCACGGGCCTGTGCCAGGCCAAGGGGTCCATAACCCTGGCCATCAGCTATGCGTCGATCATGCCGCTGCTGGTGCTCGTAGGCGGCGCCCTTGTCCTCCTGCTGGCCGCGGCCGTGATGCCCAAACGTCGTTACCCGGGGTTGTGGGCCGCGCTCACGTTCATCATCGGGGCCGGGACGGCCATCGACGGGCTGGTGCAGTGGAGCGACCTCAACAATTTCACCGGCGTGCCGGTGACGCTCGGGGACCAGATTATTTACGACCATTTCAGCGCCTTTTTCGCCATATTGTTCGGGTGCGCAACCGCTATCGGGGCCGCCACGTCGGACAGCTATCTCGTGCGGGAAAACCTCGACGGTCCCGAGCCGTACATCCTCATGTTGCTGTGCTCGGCGGGAGCGGTACTGATGGCCGAAGCCGCCGGCTTCATAAGCCTGTTCCTCGGCCTGGAGATCCTGTCGATATCGCTGTACACGCTGTCGGCGTACAACCGTCGCCGGCAGGCGTCCGGCGAGGCCGGCCTCAAGTACTTCATCCTCGGCTCTTTCTCCTCGGCGATCTTCATTTACGGGGCCGCCCTCATTTACGGGGCTACCGGTTCGACGCAGTACCTGGCGATATTTACCTTCCTAACGGGAGCCGGCGGCAACGTCCTCGTGCACAGCGGGGTCCTGCTGGCGGGCATGGGCCTGGTGATCGTCGGCCTGGGCTTCAAAGTCGCCGCCGTGCCTTTCCATTTCTGGTCGCCTGACGTCTACCAGGGTGCGCCGACGCCGTTCGTGGGCTATATGGCGGCCGTGGCCAAGGCCGGCGGCTTCGCCGCCCTGCTCCGGGTGCTCATGCTGGCGCTGCCCACCGAGGCCCCCAACTGGCGGCCCGTGATCTGGGTGCTGGCGACGGCGTCCGTGCTTGTCGGCTCCGTGCTCGCCCTGGTCCAGTCCGACCTGAAACGTATGCTGGCCTATTCATCGGTGAGCCAGGCCGGGTACGTCCTGATCGGCCTCCAGGCCGGTACCACCCAGGGCCTGACGGCGGTGTGCTTCTACCTGTTCACCTACACTTTCATGGTCATCGGGACCTTCGCCGTGGTCGGCGTCCTTCAGGGCCGGGGCGAGGCCCGCAACGACCTCAGCTCCGTGCGAGGGTTGGCGTCGCGCAGCCCGTGGCTGGCCGGGGCCATGCTGGTCCTGCTCCTGGGACAGGCCGGGATCCCCCTTACCAGCGGCTTCCTGGGCAAGTGGGTCGTCATAAGTGCCGTGATCGCCAAAGGGCAGTACGCCCTGGGCTTGATCGGGATGCTGGGCGCGGCCATCGCCGCCTTTTTCTACCTCCGAGTGGCCTTGCTGATGTACATGCCGGCCGGGGCGGCAAGCCCCTCCGCCGTGGAGGCCGGCACACCGGAGGACGGGGAAGACGGCACCTACGGCGGCTCTGACCTGCCGGCCATGGCCGGGGCGGGCTTGTCGGGCCGGGACGCCGCCCTGGCTTTGCGAGCCCCGCCGGCAGCCAGGGTGCGGGTGCCCGGGGCCACGAGTGCCGTCCTGGCCATATGCGTGGCCTTCACCATCTTCGCCGGCGTCTCCACGCCAGTCCTATCGCTGGCCCACACGATCGCTTTTCCCTGGACGCCCTAGCCGGGGGCAGGTTCAACCCCGGGCTGAAGACGGGTCGTCCACCTGCGCTTCGAAGATGACCGTCCCGGTGGAGTTATCGCGCACCAGGAAGAGGAACGGGTGGTTAAAAACGATCGTTACCGGCGGAGGGGCAGGCATGGCGGTGGGCGTCAGCCCCCCTCCGGTGGCGGCCGACGCTTCGGTGCCTTTTTCGCTCACGTTCATCTGAGCATCGTGGACTACGAACGACAGCTCCAGCGACCGGGGCGAAAGGGGGGCAAAGTCGGCCTCCAAGCTGAAGGCCTGGCTCATCCCCATCTCGCTCAGCACCTGGTTGAGCCGGAGAGAGCTCTGGAGCTTGAACTTCGGCAACTTGATATCCGCTCGTTGTTGGCCCAGACCGGAGAGGATCCCGGCGAGGGAGGCAGGGCTCAGTTGGTTCTCGAACGCGCCCAGATGCCCAAGCGGAGGCATGAGGACAAGCGCCGACAGGTCGTCGCCCTTGTACGGCAGTTCGGCCGCGTCCAGAGTGGCCGTGGCCGACACGGGCACGTCCAGGGGCTGGGAAGTTGACATCATCGGGACCTGGGTGGTGGCCCCCGAGGACAGATAGAAGGGCGCCGCCATGGTCAAGGACGGGTCGAACGGGGTCTGCCAGGGAGCGTTCATGTAGACGGCGTCCACCATCACGGTGACCACGTCTTGCAGTTCTGCCGGCGTGAGGAGGTTGGTTATGTGGCCGGCGGTGCGAGAGGCCACCCAGTCGTCAATGGCCTGCGCCGACCCGGCCGGGTCCTCTCGCAGGTCCTGCTCTTTGACCCCAGCGGCGAAGTCCCGGCCCAGCAGGGCCAGGTAGGAAGAGCGCACGGGGAACCCGGTCTGGAGCCACAGTTCGTTAGCCGTGTCGAACACGACGTGGTCGCGGACGGCTTGGCCGGCCAGGGTGGCGTTCAGGGACCGCCAGGCCAGGGCCTGTTGCTGCGGCGAAATGCCCATTGAGCCCAGGGCTTGGGCGATACCGGCCTCGGTCTGGCCCGCCGCCCCCGGCTCCAGCATGGCCAGCAGGGTGGCAATGCTCGAAGGCGACAGCACCAGGTTGGGCAGGCCCGGCGCCAACCGGTGCAGCAGGTCGAGGGCGAACCCCTGCTCGGCGCCGATGATGGCGGCGACCGGCGCCGTCCCCGGTGCTGCGGCAGAGGCGGAGCTGCTCAGACCGGCCACCGCCAGGGCCGCCGTCAACGCCGCCGCCGCCCCTCGACGAGCGGACCGGAGGCAGGCCCGGGGACCGGCAGGGCCAAAGCTCGACCACCAACGCATCGCCCGAAGCCTACGGGGTGGGGCCGCCTACGGGCCTCCCGGCGGTACCAAGTGCGCGAAGTTCTCATTGCTAACTAACTGGGCTAACTAGCTGGCCGCCCTGCCCGCCCCGGCCGCCTCCACCTGACGTTGCGCCGAAGGGACCAGGAAGCGACCGATGAGGGGCAGCTCCCAGATCGACTCGGCCCGGGCGACGGCGAGCGCCGTCGGCAAGGCGTGCTCGGGAGAGTCGTAGACGGCGTAACGAGGTTGCCAGTCCGGGTCGAACTTGGCGTTGAAACGCCACAGGGACTCGATCTGCATCGAGCCGCCCATCCGGCGCACCAACCACGCCTGTACCCGTTGAGGCAGGCCGTCCCCTGCTTCTCCGGCCAGGACCGCTCTCATCGTGGCAAAGTTCAAGCCGAGGCCCTTGTAGCCCCGCTCGCCCAAGTAGCGGATGGTCTCGACAATGGCGAAATCGATGAGGCCGTTGGGGTGCTGCCCGTTGTCCCGCCGCATGAGGTCGAGCGAGAAGCCTTGTACCGCCGGCGCCGGCACGTACTGGCAAAAGGCCACCGCCGGCCCCGGCCCGACCTGGTCCTCGTCCACCGGCCCGTGGACTACGGCCAGGAGCAACCCGGTGTCGTGGGGGTCGAACATCCGTCCCAGCGTCATCGAAAACCCGCGCTCTACCCCGCCCCGGCGGCTCTTGGTCATCACCTCCTCCAGTTCCTGCGCCAGTGCCGGGGCAATGCGAGCCGGGTCGTGGAAGCTGATGGTGTAGCCGTTGCGGGCCACTCGCTTCACCGCTTGGCGCAGGCCCTTGAACTTGCCCCCTCCGAGCGAGAACCGCTCGGTGCGCACGACCGCCTCATCGCCCACGTACAGGTCGTGCATGCCTGTCGCCCGGTAGATCGGCAACCAGTCCTCCGATGCCCCGAGGACGCCCAGGCTCCAGCCCCGTGAGTCGGCGAACTCACGGAAGCTGCGCCACGCCCCCTCGCGCTCCGCCGGCGGGCCCACAGGGTCGGGCGAGACCAGGCAGACGCCGCTATAAACGGCGTACGCCACGACCGTCCCGCCCCAGAAAAAGAACTGCTTGTCGGACCGGAGGGTGAAGTAATCGAGGGTGCCCGCCCCGTAACGCCGCACCACCTCCCGGGCCCGCTCGAGGCCCCCGCTGCTGCCATGGCGGGGCCAGCGCGCCACCACGGGCCGGAACACCATCCAGGCGCCCACCAGGACCAGGCCGGCGGTAACCGAGGACATGGCCGGAGAGAAGAAATCGTCGAGCCGGACCGGCAGGGCGACATGCTTCACCCCGATCATGCGCTCCGTGGTGGCCTGGAACGCTTGCACCCAACCGATGCGCGCCGACCGGCGGTGGTGCACCGTTGTGGTGACCCACGAGGTGCCTTCCAAAGCCAGGGCCCCAGCCACCACGGCGGCTACGGCAAGACCGACCAGACGGGCGAGTGCCCTCCGGGCCGGGGCCACGTCGCTGCCGGCCCGGAACGAGGCGCGCTTAAGCCACAGAAAACCGGCCACGGCCAGGGCGATGATCGCCCCGGTGACGCTGCCCGCTCTCAGCAAGTGCAATGTGGCCACGGCGACCAGGGTGGCTTGGCACACGAGGTACGCCCGGCGTTGACCGCGCCGGATCCCACGGGCCAGCATCAGCAATGCCAAACCGCCCAGTGCGGCCAAGGCCCCCGCGGCTTGCGGTACAGCCAGGGGCAGGAGCTGGCGCAGGACCTTGAGGTGGTGGGCCACGGGCGCCGACAGGTCTGACACCAGGGAAACGAAGCCGGCGGCGGCGACGACGAGCGCGGCCAGCCGCCGAGAGCGGCGGTGAGGTACGACACGTCCGGGGACCGCCGGCCACGGGCGCCCGTGGGGGGACCGGGCGACGACCACCGGCTGCGGCAACAACGGCACTCCGGTCAAGAGGCGCTCGGCCAGGGTCGCCCCCGGCAGCAGGACCTGGCCGTAGAGGAGGCGGGCGTGCAGTTCGTTCCCCGTTTCCAGTTCCATCCAGGCCAGTTGACGGGTCGCCAGGAAAGCGGACGGCAGGCCCAGTCCGGCGCCGTGAGGCGGGTACTCGCTGACGGTGTCCCCGCAGCAACCGGCATTGGCGTAGAACCCGGCGCCCAGTGGGCTCAGCTCGGCTCGGCAAGTCGTGCCCGTGACCAACCCGGCCCAGCCGGCGTTGACCAGCTCCCGGCCGGCGGCCCGGGCCGTCTCGTTCAGGTCCCGGGGCCCGCCGGCGCGACCCGAAAAGGCCAGCCAGATCTGACGTAGCGAAACCAGGGCGAGGGCCATGAGGAGCACCGACTCGACTACCGCGGCACCGAGCGCCGTCGCCAGGAGTATGCCGGAGACGCTGCGGGCCGGCCGCAGCAGCGCCACCGGGAGGCGCAGCAAAAGAGCCAGGAGGACAGGCACGGCCAGCAACCACGCCCGCCGGCCCAACTGACGGTAGACAAGACGCGAAGCGACAAAGCGGGAGGCGGCACTGGGGTCGTCTAGTTGGCCCAGCCCGGCCAACCAGCCGCTGGTGCTGCCCCGCCACAGCCCCGGGAACACGTCGGCTAGGCGCTGGTGGCCGGGTCCCGGCGGCTCGCTGGGACCGGCGAGAACGGCCGGCGAGGCATCGAACCGGTCTCCCGGTTCGATGCGGGCCCTGCGCAGGCCACCCACCGTCAGTAGCTCAGCCACCACGGCCGGGGCCACATCGGCGCCGAGGAGGGCGCTCAGCTCGGCGGCGCCCGCACCGGGTGGCGCCAGCCAGCGGTCGCGCTTGCCGGGGAGCACCACCACCCTGCGCCCGGGGGCGGCGGCGAAGTCTCGTAGGGCGTCGCGCAGGCCGGGGTGGGCCTCGAGCGCTCCGGGCACATCGGCCGGCTCAGCGTCGAGGTCGAACAACCCCCCCGCCAGCACCACCGCTCCTGGCCCGCTCCAATAGCCGATGGCCCGGGCCACCTGGAGGGCCGCCTCGGTGGAGGCGGCGGTGGCCGTCGCAGAGAGGTAGAGGTTGGCGAACACCAGGACCCGGGCACCCACGGGCAGGGGGAGCACGAGGTCGTCTTTCACCCACCTATTCTGACGCCATGGAACGGGCCCCAGCCGGTAAGCAAGCGCTCGACGCCACCAAGGAGGCCGGACGCGCCTACTGGACGTGGCACGACGAGCCCAAGCACGGTGCCGCCGTAGTGTTCGACCTCGACGGCGTGCTCTCCAACGCCGCCGCTCGCCAGCACTTCATAAAGGGGCCGCGACCGGACTGGGAGGCGTTCTTCTCGGCCTCGGCCGATGATCCCCTCGTTGACGAGGTGGCCGCCCTCCTCGGGTTGTTGGCGCCCGGGCTGGCGGTGGTGCTGCTGACCGCCCGCCCCGCCCGCACCGCCCCGCTGACCATCGATTGGCTGGGGCGGCACGACCTGCGCTGGGACCTGTTGGTGACACGCCCCGACGGCGACTACCGCCCGGCCCGGCACTTCAAGCAAGAGGCGCTGCGGGACATCCGTAGCCGCCGGTTGGACCTCAAGCTGTGCCTCGAGGACGACCTGAGAAATGTGGAGATGTTCCGGGCCGAGGGTGTCCCCTGCCTGTACATCCACTCCGGCTACTACGACTGACCAAGGGCTGCTTAGCCTCCTTTCAGATCCAGTCGGTACCCTGGAGGAACATGAACAGGAACAACTTCAAGACGGCTGTCCTCCTGGCCCTTCTGGGAGGACTGTGCCTTGGGATAGGCGCCTTTTGGGGCCAAGAGGGCCTCATCATCGGCTTGGTCATCGGGCTCGTCTTCGTCGGCGGCTCTTACTGGTTCTCCGACACGATCGCCATCAAAGCCGCTCGGGCCGTGCCCGTTTCCGAAGCTCAGATGCCCCAGTACTACGAGATAGTGCGGGACTTGACGACCCGGGCCAAGCTGCCGATGCCCAAGCTTTACGTCTCGCCCGCGGCGCAGCCGAACGCCTTTGCCACAGGTCGTAACCCCAAGCACGCGGCCGTGGCCGTCACCCAGGGCATCCTTCAGATCTGCACCTGGTCCGAGCTCCGTGGGGTGTTGGCTCATGAGATCAGCCACGTCCGTAACCGCGACATCCTGACCTCTTCGGTGGCGGCCTCTATTGCCATGGGCATCACCTTCCTGGCCCGGATAGCCGCCTGGAGCAGCCTGTTCATGGGCGGGCTGGGGGGCGGAGGACGGCGTAACAATGACGAGAACATCTTCGGCTTCTTGGCCATGATCATCCTGGCGCCCCTGGCCGCCACGATGCTGCAACTAGCCCTGTCCAGGAGCCGAGAGTACGAGGCCGACCGGGACGGCGCCCGCCTCATCGGCGACGGCGAGCCTTTGGCCTCGGCGTTGCAAAAGCTGGACGCTACGTCCCGGCGCGTGCCGATGAACGTCCCCCGGGAGATGGCCGCCCTGTACATCGTCAACCCCCTGGCCGGGCGGCGCGTCAGTTTCGCCAACTGGTTCAGCGACCACCCTCCGACCGATCAGCGGATCGCCCGTCTGCGGTCGCACGAGTGGGCGCACCGCTTCTAGGAGCAGACGTTTTTGGGAGCCGGCCTCCTGCCTGTCAGTCCCGGAAGTTCTCGAACTGGAGCGGGATACCGAAATCGTGCTCCTTCAACGCGGCGATCGTGGCCTGTAGGTCATCGCGCTTCTTGGCGCTTACCCGCACTTGGTCGCCCTGGTTGGACGAGGAAACGCCTTTGGGGGCGTTGTCCTTGATGAACTTGTTGATAGCCCGGGACTGGTCAGCGCTGATGCCCGCTTTCAGAGTAACCAGTTGGCGGACGGTCCCTTTAGCCGCCTCCTCGATCTTCCCGTAGTCGAGGGCCTTGAGAGAGACTTTCCGGCGCACCAGTTTCTCTTCCAGCACCTGGAGAACGGCCTTGATACGGTCCTCGGTGGCAGAACGCAGCGTCAGCTCGTGCCCGGACAGTTCGATGCCCGAACCCGTAGCCCGGAAGTCAAAGCGGGTCTCTACTTCCCGCCCCGCTTGGTCTACTGCGTTGCGGACTTCCTGCATGTCGACCTGCGAGACAACGTCAAACGTAGGCATGGTCAACACGCTAGCCTTGCATGTCTTGAGGGCCTCACATCCCTCGAGGGTCGGTGCCCGAGCGGACAATGGGAGCAGACTGTAAATCTGCCGGCTGACGCCTACGGGGGTTCAAATCCCTCCCGGCCCACCCCTACCGTCGGTTGTGCGCGGGCGCACAGCGCCTTCAGCGCATGTAGTCCCAAGACTGCGGCCCGGCCGGGCCCCCCGGGCTGCCCGACGATCGCCCCCACCCCGGCGGGCTGCCCACGGGCGCCCGCCCGCCGGCTCCATAGGGATCCCAACCGTGGGGGCCGGACTGGCGGTTGGAGCGTTCGGCCGCTTCCAGCCGTACCTCCACCGGCCACTTCGAGAACGCAAAGACCAGGAACATCACAAAGCCGACGAACGGGACCAAGGTGATGAGGATCCACCAGCCCGAATAACCCGCCTTGGAGATGACCTTTACCCCCGCCACCAGCGTGAGCACGCCGATAGCTATGTCTATGGCCAAGAAGATCATCAGCACGAGGTAACCCATCGTCCTCCTCCCTTTCCGGGTCGCTATAGCGGCTATCGACAT
This sequence comes from Acidimicrobiales bacterium, assembly GCA_052325485.1. Taxonomy (GTDB): domain Bacteria; phylum Actinomycetota; class Acidimicrobiia; order Acidimicrobiales; family Palsa-688; genus Fen-671. The sequence continues at coordinate 70,497 of JBKQUU010000227.1, forward strand.
TTCCGACGGGCCGCTTGACCAGGTCTTCGTCAGCGGCGCGCTGGGCGGCCCACGCTTTCGCCGTTGCACCGGAGCCGAGAGGAGCCAAGAGCTGAGAGGATCCAGTCGATGAGCGCCACCACGGACCAGGCACCGGTCGTCCCTGCCGCCATGATCAAAGAGGCCGCCGAGCGGGTCGCCGGGCGCGTCCGGCGCACACCGGTGATCGATTGGTCAGTACGCGTCCGGGACCGTTGGGTCGACGTGACATTGAAGTTGGAGCTGCTCCAGCACGTGGGGTCGTTCAAGCCCAGAGGGGCGTTCAACAGGATCCTCTCCGCCTCGCCCGCCCCCGAGCTGGTAGTTGCCGCCTCCGGTGGCAACCATGGCCTGGCCGTCGCCTACGTAGCCCGTGAACTTGGCCTCCGGGCGGTCGTTTACGTGCCCGAGACGGTGCCACAGGTGAAGGTGGACGGTATCCGCGCCCTGGGCGCGGAGACCATACTGGTCGGGAGCTCCTACGCGGAGGCGGCCGAGGCCAGCTACGGGCGCGCCAGTGAGCCTGGGGCTCTTTACGTGCACCCCTACGACCAGATCGAAGTGGTCGCCGGGCAGGGGACGGTGGGGCTGGAGCTCGAGGACCAGGCGCCGGGCCTGGCCGCGGTCCTCGTGGCGACCGGGGGCGGAGGCCTGGTCGGTGGTGTCGCCGCGTGGTACGGCCGAAGGGCCCAGGTCGTCTCGGTCGAACCCCATGGTTCGCCCACGATGTACGCCGCCCTCGCCCGGGATGGGCCGGTCGACGTGGAGGTGGGCGGGTTGGCATCCGATTCGCTCGGGGCCCGCCGGGCCGGGGCGCTCGGGTTCGCCAGCGCCCGGGCTGCCGGTGTGAAGGCTGTCCTGGTCAGTGAGGCCGCCATCGCTCAGGCCCGTCAACTGCTCTGGGACGATCTCCGCCTCGCCGCTGAGCCTGGCGGTGCGACCGCACTGGCGGCCCTGGTCGAAGGCGCCTACCAGCCCGCCAGCTCGGAGCGCGTCGGGGTCATTGTCTGTGGCGCCAATGCCGACCCCTGCGAGTTGGTCGCGCCATGAGCCGGCTTTTGGGCGTCGTTCTACAGCCAACCACGCTCGTCGGCTATGCGCAGCGCTTCCAGCCTGTTCCGGGCCGAGGTTTTGGCGATGGCCGACGACAGGTAGTTGCGGACCGTCCCCTCCGACAAGTAGAGCTTGGCGGCGACCTCGGCCACGGTGGCGCCGGAGCGGGCTACGGCGAGCACGTCGCGTTCCCGAGGGGTCAGCGGCGACCCGCCGGCCGCCAACGTCAGGGCGGCGAGAGCGGGGTCGACGACGCGCTCTCCGGCCATGACCCTGCGGATGGCGTCCGCCAGCACCCTCGGCGGTGCGTCTTTCACGACGAACCCGAGGGCACCCGCCTCCATCGCCCGCCGTAGGTAGCCGGCCCGGCCGAAGGTCGTAAGGACGATCACTCGGCAGGCCGGCGCCTGCGCCGCCAGCACCGCCGCCGCCGCCAGCCCGTCCAGGCCAGGCATCTCGATGTCGAGGAGGGCGATGTCAGGGTGGTGCGCCTCGACCGCGGCCAGCACTTCGTCGCCGCGCCCGACGTCGGCCACAACTTCGAAGTCCTCCTCCAGGGCGAGCAGGGCGCAGAGGGCGCGACGCACCAGTTCCTGGTCGTCGGCCAGCAGCAGGCGGACGGTCACGTGGGCGTGACCATGGCCGGGGCGAACGACACCCGCAGCCGCCAGCCCTGCGGGCAAAGCGGCCCCGCCTCCAACCTGCCCCCGGCGGCAGCGACCCGCTCCCCGAGACCGGCCAGGCCGTTGCCATCCGAGGCCGTGCCGGTGCCGCCGGTGCCGTCGTCGCAGATCTCCACTTCCGAGGCTGTTAGCACTACCGTGCACCTGGTGGCGTGGGCGTGGCGGGCGACGTTGGTGAGGCCCTCTCGCACGGCCCAGCCGAAGAGCTCCTGGTGCGAGACGTCCACCATGTCGATGGCGGTGGGAAGTTCGGCCGTGACGCCCGACGCCCGTAGCAGTTCCCGGCCCCGGGCGAGCTCGGCGGCCAGGGTCACCTCCCGGTAGTTCGAGACTGCCGCCCGCACCTCGGCCAGCGCCTGGCGGGACAGCTCCGCCACCTCGGCGATCTCTTGGGCCGCCCGAGCCGGCTCGGTGGCGCTGAGGAGGTGGGCCAGGTCGGCCTTTAGCGTGATGGTCGTCAGCGAGTGGCCGAGCAGGTCGTGCAGGTCGCGGGCGATCCGGTTGCGCTCGTTGTCGGCGGCCAGGCGGGCCAGCTGGGCGCGGGCCTCGGCCAGCTCAAGGGCGTCGCGCACCCCACGGCCGACGACGAAGGTGACCAAGGCGACGACGGGGATGGCGATGGGCGTGAAATTGCCTATGGCCGAGCTGAGGCTCTGGTGCCAGGAGGGCACGGCGGCCGGGACGAAGATGGACGCCAGGGTCAGCCCGGCCACGA
>JBKQUU010000228.1:0-2988 GCA_052325485.1 Acidimicrobiales bacterium
TATGGGTCGTTGACCTTCCCGGTCTCCTAACCACTGATATGGCCAAGGGACTGCTCTACTACCAGAAGCCCTACGCTCGACCCGCTAAGGAGAGCGCTCGATGGGCCCGGACACAAGTCCAGGTGGACCTGGAGGAGGAAGCTCGTTGGCCGCAAATGGCTGCCCTGCGGGCGAAGGCAGCCTCGGGGGAGGGCATCGTGGACCTTGTCACCGTGGTCGCCCATGTCCACCCCACCGTGCTCATTGGTACATCAACTAAGGGCGGCGCCTTCTCCCAGCAGGTAATCCAAGAGGTTGCCAAGCACGTCAAGCGACCGATGATCTTCCCGATCTCCAATCCGACGGAGCGGATAGAGGCGGTCCCTTCCGACATCCTCCGCTGGACTGACGGCAGAGCGTTGGTATCGACCGGTCTTCCTTGGGGCCCGGTAGTCCACAAGGGAACTTCGTATGAGATCGGCCAGGCCAACAACGCCATTATCTACCCTGGCATTGGCCTCGGCACTATCGTGTCTCGAGCAGCGCGCGTTACGGACAACATGTTGGTGGCGGCGTCCAAGGCAGTGGCCGAGCAGGTGGACGTTCGACGCCCTGGGGTGGGACTGGTGCCGGACGTGGAAAACCTGCGGGCGAGTTCGGCCGCCGTTGCCGTCGCAGTGGTCAAACAGGCGCTCGAAGATGGGGTGGCCACGGTTGAGGTCGCGGACCCGGTCCAGGCCGTCGAAGCCGCCATGTGGAGTGCCCGCTATGCCGACCTCCCAATGGAGCTGTGACACCTAACCCCGAAGCGCTCCGGACCGGTACCAACCGGCCCACCCGGCGAAAGAATAGGGAAGTGCCTACTTTCACCCGAGCCTTCAAAGGTCGCCCCGGCGGCCGTGACCCTCGCTTGCCGCCCGGCCAGTACGACACGGGACGCACGTGGCCGGTCCTTACCGCCGAAGCCACCCCCAAGCTCGCTACCAGCACGTGGACCTTCCGGGTCGAAGGGCTGGTCGCCCAGCCCACGACCTGGACTTGGGACCAGGTCCACGCCCTGCCCGAGTCCACCTACCAGGGCGACATCCACTGTGTCACCACCTGGTCCAAGCTGGGCATGACCTTTAGGGGCGTTTCGGTCGATTCCCTCCTGGAGGTGGCCCGGCCGCTGGCCCAGGCCAGTTATGTGCTGGCCTTCTCGCACAGCGGCTACACCACCAACCTGCCCCTGGCCGATGTCAGCGGCGGCCGGGCCTGGGTGGCCTGGGAGGCGGACGGCGCCCCCCTTGCTCGCGAACACGGCGGGCCGGCCCGGCTCTTGGTCCCCCACCTTTACTTCTGGAAAAGCGCCAAATGGGTCGCCGGGCTGCGCCTGCTCGACCATGACGAGCCCGGCTTTTGGGAGCAGAACGGCTACCACGACCGCGGCGACCCCTGGCTCGAACAGCGCTACCAAGGCGATTGAGCCCGGCCATGGCCTGGGAGCCTGCCACCGTCGTCGCCATCGAGGACGAGACGGCTAGCGCCAAGACGTTCCGGCTCCGGCTCTCGCGCCCGTCGGTACACCTGGCCGGACAGCACTACGTGCTCAGGCTGAGCGCCCCCGACGGCTACAGCGCGCAACGGTCCTATTCGGTGGCCTCGGCGCCAGACGGCTCAGCGGAGATCGAGCTCACCATCGAGCGGCTCCCCGGCGGCGAGGTCTCCATGTTCATGCACGACGAGGTGCGAGTAGGCGACGAGCTAGAGCTGCGCGGCCCCATCGGCGGCTGGTTCGTCTGGCGGGCCGGTGCCCCGGCCCTGCTAATTGGCGGAGGGTCAGGCGTGGTGCCGCTCATGGCCATGCTGCGCCTGGCCCGGCGCCAAGGCGTGCCCGACCTCGTGCGGTTGCTGGTCTCGGTCCGCAGGCCCCAGGACCTCTATTACGCGGGGGAACTGCCCGGGCCCGAGACCGCGGTCATCTACACCCGGGCCGGTCCTCCACACGAGCCCAGGCCGCCCGGTCGCATCACCCCGGACGACCTCGGGCCGCTCCGGCTACCCGGCGCCACCGTGTACATCTGCGGGTCTTCGCCCTTCGCCGACGCCGCCACCGACGCCGTCACCGACATCGGCGTTGCCGTCGAGAAGATCCGAGTGGAACGGTTCGGTCCTTCCGGCTAGCACTGCGGCACGGCGAGGCACAAACGACATTTGCACATCACCACGACCTCGCGTCAACTAGGTACCCCGCCTTGAGGGAGCGGGCGAAAGGCGCACCGCATAAGCGTGCCCCCCTCATAGCATGTACCACAGTTTCGGCTGCTACATAACGTCGGGAGGCACATTATGAAGGGCGAGCGCACCTTCGTCGTTGTGGGTGCTGCGTTGGCAGGCGCCAAGGCCGCGGAGACGCTTCGCACCGAGGGTTTCGATGGGAGAGTCGTCCTTGTGGGCGAGGAGCCTGTGCGTCCGTATGAGCGGCCGCCCCTATCGAAGGAGTACCTTCGCGGTGAGAAGAGTTTCGACGAAGTTGCGGCGGTGCACGCAGCCGGCTTTTACGAGGAGCACGACATCGAGCTCCGGACTGCGACGTCCGTTGCCACCATCGACGCCGCGAGCTCCGAGGTGGTGCTCGCTACAGGCGAGAGGATCTGTTACGAAAGGCTGCTGCTCGCCACCGGCGCCGTGCCCCGGCGCCTGTCGGTGCCCGGCGCGGATCTCGATGGCGTGCTGTACCTGCGTACCGTGGCTGACTCGGATGCCATCGCGGCGCGGATCCGGTCGGGGGCCAGGATCGTAGTGATCGGCGCAGGATGGATTGGCTGCGAGGTGGCCGCCTCGGCGCGTGAACTCGGTTGCGAGGTGGCGATGGTCGAGCCCTCGCGCGTGCCGCTCGAGCGCGCCCTCGGGTACGAGGTCGGCGCCATCTACCGGGACCTCCACGCTGCGCAAGGTGTCGAGATGCACTTCGGCGTTAGTGCCGAAGCGGTACTGGGGACGAGGTCGGTCGAGGCGGTCCGCCTAAGC
>JBKQUU010000229.1:0-2890 GCA_052325485.1 Acidimicrobiales bacterium
CGTTGTCGCCGGTTTTGAGCGCAGCTGCCTTCTGTAGCTTCGCCTCGACCTTGATCCAGTGGCCGGACATCCCGTCCGGTTCGACGACGGTTTGGAACTTGTGACCGTTGATCGTGCCGGTCACCGCGACCTGTCCGCGTGAGGGCAGCTGCTTGCTCGCCTTCTCGGGAAGGCCCACAATCGTCCATCTATCGATCGCCGACACCGGCGCATCGAAACGGACCGGGGGGGCCGTGGGGCGTTCCGTCATGGTTTTATCTTGCCAGCCCTGCGGCCCGTGGTCGCCGGAGCCGGCACGGGGCCTTGGTCAAGGCGTCCGCCTCACCAGCGCGAACGTGGCGGGCGCCATGAGCGGGAACCTGGCGCCAAGAGGCAGCGGGCAGGATGTTTCGCGTCGTCGAAGGCTCGAGCGACCCTCAAACCCATCCGCGCTACGCCACGCACGCAGGATCACCTCTTGGACAGCGTCCTCGGCCTCGAAACCCGAGCCGAGCATGCGGTAGCAGTAGCCGGTCAGCTCCCGGCGGAAGGGCTCAAGATCGGGCGGTACAACGGGGTCCTCTCGCACGGCCACGGCGACGCATCCTACCCAGGAGAACCCGAGGGCGACGTCTGCCATCAACGGTTCGACGCAGCCGTCGAGGAGAACTCATCGGTGCCTCCCGCCAGGTCGATCAGCACCGTCTCGACGGCCGCCACCCTCCCCAGCTCCCACACCAACCGCAACACGGAACACTGCTTCCGCTTGACCAGCAACGCCGGGCCCCCATACCCGGGGGACGCTCGCGCCAGGTCGTCGGCCCCGATCGGGGTCACCAGACCAGGCACGCAGAGAGCCACCTGACAACCGGCTCTGGCTGCGCCCGAACGGGAGTGGACCTCAACGCTCCCTCCCAGCCCCAACGCCACAACGGCGGACGAGGGACCGGACCGCCTCGGTGAGCAGGTTCCACGGCAGAGTCCTGCGCTCCTTGCTCCGGCGGGCGCCAGGCGGCCGTGTGAGCCGGCTGCTCTCTCGTGTGAGCCCCGTCCCGCCAGCCGGCACGCTCGGCTGGGCCCTGGCGGCATAGCGCGGGCCTCGCGATTACTTCTGAGCGGTCCTACCGTCTGGTACTTCAGGAAATGGCTCCGACGGCCAAACCGGCGGAGCAGACAGCGAGGAGACGACACATGAGCCGGGTGTGCACCTACTTGAACTTCATGGGCGAGACTGAGGAAGCGTTCAACTTCTATAGCTCCATCTTCGGCACCGAGATCACCGGTGAGATCGCCCGCATGGGCGACATGCCCAGCGGCCCCGGGGCGCCCGAGCTGCCGCACGCCGAGAAGAAGTTGGTCGCTCATGTCGAACTACCGATCCTGGCCGGGCACGTGCTGATGGGCACCGACATGCTCGGCTCCATGGGCCACCAGCTCAAGGTCGGCAACAACGTGACCATCTGCCTGGAGCCTGACAACCGGGCCGAGACCGACCGCCTCTACGCCGCGCTCAGCGACGGCGGGAGCGAGTCCACCGGCATGCAGCAGATGCCCTGGGCGTACTGGGGCTGCAGCCTGGACCGTTTCGGGGTCCGCTGGATGTTCGATTGCTACCAGCCGGCCCCCTAGGAGTCCTCGGCTCCGCTGCCGTGGTCGTAGCCAGCGGTGCGTGGAGGGCGGCCGTGGCGGTCGCCCCCCACCGGCGGGCCAATCTCGACGACCTAGGGGGACTCCCTGCCTAGTTGTGATCTAGCACGGCTGTCCAAGCGCCCGTTCCCAAGTGATGTGAGAGGAGATCAAGATGGCAGTGAGCGTCGAATTTGACACGACGGTCGTGGCGACCGGTAACAACACCGGCATCGTCGTTCCCGACGAGCTCATCGAACGGCTCGGTGCAGGGCGTCGACCAGGCGTCGTGGTCAACCTGAACGGCTACGAGTACCGCAACACGGTCGGCGTCATGGGGGGCAAGCACATGGTCAGCGTCAGCGCCACGGTCCGTGACGGGACCGGTCTCAACGGCGGCGACCCGGTGCACGTAAAGCTGACCCTCGCCGAGACGCCTCGGGAGGTCGACGTCCCCGACGACCTCGCCGACGCCCTCTCCGCCGAACCGGGCGCGGCAGCGTTCTTCGCCAAGCTCCCGAACAGCCTGCAGCGCTACCACGTCGACAACATCAACGGCGCCAAGACCCCCGAGACGAGACAGCGGCGTGTGGAGAGGGCGCTCTCGCTGTTCCGAGAGGGAAAACAGCGCTAAGCGGTCGATCACGCCCGGGGGACCCACCGTCCCTGCCCCGCAGGTCTGACCGGGACAGGACCACGTTGCGAGCCTAGGTCCCGGTCTCCTAGCGGCATAACAACCGTTATTGCGTGGGCACTTTTCTAGGCCCGTACGGTAGCGAGCCGCTCAGAGCGACGGCTATTCGCCGGCCATCCGATGTTCTGGGCGCGCCAGAACGCTCAGCGAGAGACCTGTCTCCTAACCGCGCTCGGCCAGTCTTCCGTTCTTCGCCAAGTCTGGATCGGTGCATGCCGAGAGGTTGAAGCAGCACGGTCGCCGCTTGCCATTGCTCATCTTGGAGATCGTGACCTCGACGCGTCGCTTGCGAGTGCCAGGGTCCTTGGTCTCGTTGACCCACCGGGCCCATTCCCAACGTGCCATCGGGGTGATCTCTGCCCAGAGTGCCTGAACGTTGGGTGGCGCCGCCTCGAGGGCCGCCTTCAGGTCGGAGGGGACGCGTGGTTCTGGCCACGCCTGGCGCGGCGCGATGTCGACGGTGGCGTTGTCGCCGGTTTTGAGCGCAGCTGCCTTCTGTAGCTTCGCCTCGACCTTGATCCAGTGGCCGGACATCCCGTCCGGTTCGACGACGGTTTGGAACTTGTGACCGTTGATCGTGCCGGTCACCGC
>JBKQUU010000230.1:0-5472 GCA_052325485.1 Acidimicrobiales bacterium
CAACGTACTCTCCCACCGCCGTGCAGGCCTGGGCCGAGATGCACGAGACGGCGTTGAGCACGTTGGAGATAAGCACGTTGGTCGTGTCGCCGGCGTCCGGGGTGGGCACCACCGACCACGCCGAGCCGTCCCAGGACTCGGCCATTGTCTTTTCCCCCGGGCCGAAGAAGCGGCCGACAGCCATGCACGCCGGGCCCGGGGTGCATGAAACAGAAGTGAGGTAGTCGCCCCGGGAACTGGTCATGTCCGGGCTGGGGATGATGGCCCAGGAGCTGGACGGTGCGGGCAGGGGTTCCGGCGCCGTGGTGGGCGCGGTTTGCGCCAGCGCCGTTTGCGACGTCGGGGGCAATCCCCAGGACAAGGACGCAGCGGCAACAGCCATACCGGCCATGACGGGCCATCGGGAGCGGGCACGCCGCAACTGGCGGGGCCGGTTCATCCCCATCGTCGAGCCCTCCTCGCAACCGTGGCGGTGTCCCGGGCCCGGTACGATGCGCCAGACGCGGCCTGTTTTGTCCCGTGGTGAACTTCGGCAGCTCTTTCGGGAGCGACCTTATGCGAGCGCAGGGACCGGATCAACCGGGCTCCGCCCCAACCGGCCCGCATGCCAGGGGAGGCCGGCGGGGCCCCTGAGAAGAACTTCGCCCAGCGCGGCAGGTTGCTGGTCGCTGATCGCTGGTCGCTGGGAGGACGAGCTGACAAGGGTCTTGGTTGTGGAGGACTGCAGGTCCTTGGCCGACCTCGTGGCGGAGGGCTTGTCGGCCCAGGGCATAGCAGCGGACGTGGCCTACGACGGTACTGAAGCAGCCAGCAAGCTCAGTGTGAACGCCTACGACGTTGTGCTGGACAGGGCGCTTCCCGGCATCCCGGGCGACACTCTGACATGGGGTCAGCGTTCGTCGCATGTGGTGAAGGTACGGGTCGCTTCTTCAGTTCGGGGCCTATGCTTTGCGTGGTATCTGAAGGCGCATGCCAGTCATGCCCGACCAGGCGAGGTCGATCAGCCGGCCCGCGGGCGTGCGCAAGCCAGGGCGACGAGGTCCACGGCTTTCCTGAAAGAACCTGGTCAGGGGACCTAAGCCGGTCCGCAGAAGTGCGAAAAGCATGCTTGGGGGATCTGGCCATCGCGGCCAGGCACCCACACCAGCGGGCCGCCGAAGGATCATGGCTGGTCAACGGCATAAAATGCCCCCGAGGCCCGCTCGCCGGTCTATCAACCTCGGTTGATGGACGAGGAACTTTTGGAGACGGCCCGGCACCACGCCTACGGTTCCTTGGGCCTAGGCCCTGATCCCCTTCTGGCCTTCGTAGGTGCGCGGGCACTGCAGGAACTGGCCGGGTTCTGCGAGCGCTACCAGGTGCGCCGGCTACGCGAGGCTGGTCACAGTTGGGCGCGGGTCGCCGCCTGGGCTGGCGTTAGCCCGCAGGCGGTCCACAAGAAATACGCCCAGGCCATCAAGGTGACCAAGGGCCCTTTGACGTAGCCGTCGTCCACGCGCTGGTGCAAGCCGGCGTAGCAAGCGTCGGCACCATTGTGCGGGGCACCGTGCCAAGCGGCGGCCTTCGAGGAGTAGCCGGGCGTCGCCTGAGGGCACCTCCCGGGGCGGCTGACGGACGCTCGGAGCAGCGCTCGCACCGACACGCGCTGGGTCCACGGGGCACTCATCGGGCGCCCGGCGACACCATATACACCAGAGGTGATATGTACGTGATCGAGCGCCGCGAAAGTCATTATGTGGCGGGTTTCGGCACGCTTCTTCTGTGCTCAAGGTCGGCTGAATTGATTGCAGCCGGCCGTTGCGCGTGACTAGGTTGACCTTTGACGCGATCATGACCTGGTCTGACATGTCTTTGGCTCAGTCCCCGTACACGTTTACAGGTAACCGATCAAGACGGCCCGACCATTGGGGGTGTTTAGCACGAAATCAGCGAAGAAGGGGGACGAGCCAGAAGGAGTTGCCAACGGGCAGCGCCCGCCGATCAACTCCTCGAAGGGTTTTCCTCACGGTACTGTGACGGCCTTGAGGAAGCCGGCCGGGCGCTCTTCGAGCAAGCGAAAGGCAGCGTCTACCTCGTCCAATGAAAAGCGGTGCGTGATCAGGGGAGCGAAGGTGGTCCGCCGCTGAGCGATCAGTCCCAACCCCTCGACATGGCATCAAGGCGTCGGGCGCGGTTATCGCTGTAGCCGTTGACAATCGTTACGCTCCTGTACCAGAGCGAAAGGTCGAGGTTGCGCGGCCTGCTGGCATGGTAGCCAAGGACCACCAGCGTGCCGTCCGGGGCGGCGAGCTGGCTGGCCAGCGCGAGCCCCCTGGCCGAGCCGGTTGCCTCGACCACGACATGGCAGCGCCCGTCGAGGGGGAGAGTAGTGGTCGCCATCGACCGGTACCCCTCGGGAACATAGTCAGGGTGATAGGTCTCGGTGGCGCCGAACGCAAGGGCCAGGTTGCGTCTGCCTTCGATCAGGTCAACACCTATGAGGGTGGAAGGATCCGTTAGATGGGCCAGCTGCAAGAACCCGAGGCCCATGTAACCCAGACCGACTACCGCCACCCGATCGTGGGCCCGAAGGGGGGTACGGGCGAACGCCTCCCCCTGGCAGGCCAGGGGTTCGCCCAGCGCCTCCTCGTCCGGCACGCCTGCTGGTAGGGGGAGTAGGTTGCCGGCCTCCATTACCACGAGATCCGCGTAGCCCGGCCCGCCCATCCCGGTAGCCGGTCACCCACCGACCGGCCATAAGTACCTGGCCCGACCGCATCCACGACTCCGCTCACCTCATCTCCGAGGCGCAGGGGCTCGGTGACCGGAGGTTGTCCCCACACGCCCCAGTCAGATACGCACACCCCGCAGGCTGTCACCCGCACAAGTAGCTCGCCCGGACCTGGCAAGGGATCGGGCGCGTCCATCACTTCGGACCTGGACGGACCGACTACTCGACTGCAACGCATGGGAACTCCTTTTCCACACGTCGCTCCGGCGGTGCTGAGAACAGTGCGCCCCAAGCCTCGGTGAGGTTCGGCTGGCGGGGTGACTCCGGACCGGACGAAGCACGAATAACGCTGTCCAGGGGGGAGCTAGGCCGTGAAGCAGGTCCCCCGCACCGAGGCGGAGGTGGGCCAACAAGTCGGCGACCTGGCTGAGCGGCGTCTGCAGGCTCTGCTTGCCTGGGTGTCCTCTAGCACCAGGCACGCCCCCGACCCGTCACACCACGGACTGTTCCGACCTAACTGGTCTCAGCCTGAAACAGTCTGCACTTGGTTGATTTGAAATCAGACCGTCGAGTGCCAACTCTGGAACCATCCATCCGGCATACCCGTGAGCACCTCTCCCAAAGGAAGTGCGAGCGTTAGTGGGCGCCCGTACTTACGCGTAATGTCGTTCAACCCATCAAGAAGTTGGCGAGCGGCGGCGATCGCTTCCCCTCTCTTCGCAGGGTCGTGGATTGACACCGCATCTCGCCAGACTGACCGGCCGGCCAAGTAACCTGATGCGCCGGCCTGGCAAGCGATTTTCAATTGTAACTTGAACTGCTCGTAGTTAGTCCCAGCTGAGAGGATCGCCCAAGGTTTGTTGACAATGTCGTCCAAGTGCTTGCATGTTGCGACCGACTGCTCCGCACCGGCATCGGTCCCAACGTAACCTGGAAACTCGACTTTCAAGATATCGGCGCCGAGATCGTCGGCCGCCGACGCCGAGGCAATGATGCCATCTACACGGGCCGCCCTCCATGCCTCAGATGACGTATCCTCTCCGGGAAGTGGGTACCAGATAGGCTCGACGATCAACGGGAGGCTCAGGGACTTGCAAGACTCGGCGAGGTCGCGGACGACTTGGCGCTGGTGCTCCGCGTTGGCGGGGTCCCCATCTGGCCTGTAGAACCACAACAACTTAGCTGAGTCAGCGCCAACAAGTTTCATTTGGCGCAGGCTCCACCCGACCCGGAGCCGGGTTTCGCGTGGTCCAGGAGGTATCGCGTAGTCCTCGTCCTCAACGCTAACCATAAGACCAACTGATCTCGATAGAGCACCTGAGGCCACCGCATGTAGCCCATAGCGCGCGTCGAGCAAGAAGGCTGACACGCTAGGGGACAAGGCACGTACAATTGCGTCTTTAGCCGCAACAACGTCTTCAAAGGTCACCGTCTTTGGATCTGGTGCAAGAAGCTCGGCAAAATCGGAGAGGTGATCAAACGCACAGATCTCTAGAAATCCGTCCTCGCTGGCCACCCGTTGCAGGCCACGTAATTTGCCTGGATCGATTCTTGGAGTGGTGGTCGTAGGTAGAGCAGACACAATAATCTCCATTCTTTTGGACTAAGTAATTACGGGAGGCACTTCCACAGCAGACGACTTACGACAGATATCGCCAACATCAAATGATCGGCGACTGGGGCAGTTACGCTGTCGGGGGCATGGTACTCTCCAATCTCCCTCACAGGGATCGGCCCGCGCAGCGAGCGTCGGTGAAATCCAGGCCGGGGCCAAGGCACCACTTCCTTCGTCGGAACACCGCCGCACGCAAGCACATCAACCGGGATCAGTGGTCAATTGTCCCCTCCTATCTCCGCCGACAACTGTAATGAAGGCATCACCTAGACCCACGGTCCTCTCATTATGGTCGCCCACCGGAACGGTGACTGGCGAGAGCCGGCCCATGTCACAGGTCAGGGATGGATTACAACACCTGGGCAGAGGGGTCCTGACCCGCTCTCTCCGCCCGCGAGAAGCCTCGGAGCGACCCCGGCCCTGCCGAACGCCAACGCAGAGCAACCGGGCCCACACATTTGCCCAAAGCGCGTCGACCGTGCCCATGGCGCTCCTCCTCACCTTGGCCCGGCCCGGGAGCCTGGCCGGGCCTACCGGTCCAGCCCCGTCCGAGGAGGCGTCGAGGCCACAGAGAACCCAAAGGCCGATCACGGGCGTGTCCGCGCCAACCTGAACGCTACCCGGCCTCTGTCCGCACGACCCGCGACGCACTGCCGCATGTTCCCTTAAACAGTCGCACGGTCCCGCATCCTACCGGAAGGCACAGCACGTCCGACAAAAGGGAATCACGGGACGCAGACCCGGACGGCTCGGCTACAACCAGGGACAACGTGCGGACCGGGACAACGTGTAGACCGGGCGCCTCGTGGCCAGATGACTTGCGGACCAACCGGCATCGCTCGCAGTGTAGTACGCAACAGACCGCATTGCAACTCGGACTTGCGCAGACTATCCGACCCAGTTATAGTGTCACACCGGTACAGAACCGCATAGTTCGGCACAGGTCAAGGTTCGACGTCAGGGGGTGCTGATGCCAGGTCAACCCCATAAGGGGCGTGTAGTTTCGCGACTGCCGGCAAGGCGACGTGCTGAGTTAGCGGACTTCGTCCAGGAGCACGGCCACGCCACCATCGGCATGCTCGTCGAGGCTTTCGACGTATCCGGCGACACTGTCCGTCGCGACCTTCAGTATCTCCATGACCAGGGT
>JBKQUU010000231.1:0-18287 GCA_052325485.1 Acidimicrobiales bacterium
TCCAACTTGACCGGGTCACCGGCGCCGTCACGGCTACGGATCCGCTGCTCGAGCTGGTCGAGGCGAGCGGACTCCCGCTGGGCCAGAGCCGCCCGCTCGGCGTCCGGCCGGCGGCGCATGACGCGCACGAAGGCGGCGTGGGCGTCCGTGGCCCGTTTAAGCCCTACCGCACTGGCCACAGAGGCGTAACTGTCGCCCCGCTCGCGTCGGGCCACGACTTCCTCGTCCACGTCGCGCCGGGGGTTACGAGAGCCCCCTTCTCTTGGCGCCCGCTCGGAATCGCGGCTCCCGCCGCGGCCGGGCTTGGACCGCGCCTTGTCATCATGAAGGTTTCCTCTGGGCATTACTGGGGCCTGCACTTTCAATGCGCATCAGGAGGTGCCACAAGCCACACATATAGGGCGTGGCGACCCAGCCGGCCTGCGCACAGGGACCGGTTGGACCGCTCCCATGCTACCAGGACGGGGCCGGAAGCCCTGGTCCTGCTCGGGCCGTGCCTTTTCGCCTGCTCGGGCCGTGCTTTCAGCCCGTCGACCTATCCATCGACCGGTGCCGTCGACGCCGGCAACTACGCCATGCTCGGCAAGGTCGAGCCGTGTCGTGGCGGCTCCCTTCGTCGCCTTCGACCAACAAGGTGCAGACCCCCCTTACTACGCCCCTATCGAGCCATGACCGCCATGGGCGGTTGACCGGGCCCCGTACCGCTCAAACCCTTCCCTTCGTCTGCCCCCTCGGCCGCCACGATCACGCCAGGGCCGTGTCACGGCCCGCTGGAGAGCGTCACCGTCCAGGTCGAGGAGTAGGAGCCGGCATAGGTGTTGGCGGGGACGGACAAAGTGAAGGTGGGGTGACGGTCTGGTTGCCGACCCCGGTGCTGGCCGCGGCGACGTAGAGGTTGGTCGCCGTCGGGGCCGTCGACCCCCCGGGGGAGCGTGTAGGGGTAGGTGATGGCGTTGGTGGCGAGGGTGCAGGTCGAGTCGCACGAGCCCGTGGGCGCCGACTGGACCGTGGTGGCCGCGGTGGACAGCACGTGTGCTCCCCCGCTGGTGGAGAAGGTGGTCGAGGTGGCGCTGAGGCTCCACCCGGCGGTGAGGTTCCCGTCCCCGACGTCGAGCGGCAGGGTGGCGGTGGCGGTCTGGTCGTCGCCGCTGAGGGTGTCCGAGAAGCTGATGTTGCCGGGCGTGGTCACCCACCCGAGCACGCTCGGGACCGTAACGCTCTGGTGCGCCTCGGCGCTTGTCCCGCCGTTGTCGCTCACGGTCTGGCCGGTGAAGACCTGGGTGGTCGAGGTCCCCGCCGAGTCGGTCAGTGTGACGGTGGCGGTGTAGTTGCCCCAAGAGGCGTAGGTGTGGGTGGTGGTGGCCGTCGAGGTGTTGGCGTTGTCGCCGTCGCCGAAGTTCCAGGCGTAGTTGGTGATGGTGCCGTAGGCCGTCGTTGATGCGGAGGAGTTGAACGAGGTCGGCGAACCGGCCGCCGCCGCAGTGACCGTGAAGGAGGCCACCGGCGCCTGGTCAGGGGTGAAGGCCACGCCGTCCGGCCCAGTGCCCGTGGGGACGGTGGCTCTGACCGAGTTCGTGGCCGTGCTGATCACCGATACGGTGTTCGACCCATCGTTGCCGTAGTTGGGTACGTAGGCCTCGGCCCCATCCGGGCTTATGGCGACGGCGTAGGGTTCGTCGCCCACGGCGATGGCGGCGCCGGCGGTGTTAGTGGGTACGGCGATCGGCGTGACCGTCCCCGAGGAGAGGTAGTTGGCCACGTAAGCAGTGACCCCGTTGGGCGTGATGGCGATCCCGCTCGGGTCGCTGATCGAGGAGATGGTCGTCGAGAGGGTGTTGGTGGAGGTGCTGATGACGCTGACGGTGCTGGACCCGTAGTTCCCGACGTAGGCGTAGCTCCCGTTCGGGGTGATGGCGATGGCGTCGGGCGTCGTACCCACGTTGACCGACGTCGTCACTGAGTTCGAGGACGTGCTTATCACCGAGACGGTGCCGGACCCGTCGTTGGTGACGTAGGCGTAGCTCCCGTTCGGGGTGATGGCTATGGCATACGGCTTGGTGCCCACGTTTATGGTGGTGGTCAGGCTCTTCGACGAGAGGTTAAGCACGCTGACCGTGCCCGATGTGTAGTTCGTCACATAGGCCGTGGCGCCATTTGGGGTGATGGCGATCTCGTACGGATCTTCACCCACCGTGATACCGGTGCCTACGGACATGTTGGACAGCGTGATCGGGGTGGCGCTGCCGGCAGAATCGGCTCCGGGGTCGTTCAGCACCCACGCCGTCTGGCCGTTGGGGGTGATGGCGAGGCCGTTCGGCGAGGTCGTCGTGGCCCCGGTGGAGGTGGCGTTGGTCGAGGTGTTCATCGGGGTGAGGGTGCCGCTCCCGAAGTTGGTCACGTAGGCGGTGTAAGGGGAGGAGTAGATCACGACGTTGCCGGTGGTGCCGGTGTCGACTGGTCCCGAGGAGTTGTTGGTCGTGATCGTGGAGGTGTAGGAGCCCGCCGTCGAGGTGTTGGCCACGCCCGAAATCTGCAGGGTCAGCGCGGTGCCCGCGGTGACCGAGGCCGGGGCCGTCACCGCGTAGGTCAGGGTCGTCCCTAGCAGCGACACCGTCCCGGCGCCTACGCCGCTGTGAGAGCTCACTCCGGGGGTGCCGGCCGTGCCCGACGGGACGCTCATCGTGACCGAGGTCAGGGTGGCCGTGGTGGCGGTGGTGCAGGTGTAGGTGTAAGTGACGCCGGTCGACCCCGTGGCCGAGTTGGGCACGCTCCAGGCCGCGCTGGTCATGCTGGCCGCGGCCGCCGGGCCGGCCAGGCCGACGGTCCCGACCAGGTCTGCCGCCGCGCTGGCCAGGGCCAGGGCCACGGCGCACGTGGCGCGACGACGGGACTTTCTTCTGCGGTACGACGAGGGGCGGCGGCTGTTCCCGAAGCGGGTGGTGGCGGCAGCTAGGTGGTCAGACAGGTTGCTCATCCGGGGCCCCCGGGAGCGGTGCCGGGCCAGGGACCGCTGGCTCCTGCGGTTGGCCGGGCCCTGCCAGGGTGGACGAGGTGCCATTGCCGCTCGGCACCGGCGGGCGGACCGGCGCCACCGGCGGGGCCGAGGTCGGTGGGCCGCCATTGCGGTTATCGCTATGCGCGATCGCATGGACCGGCTGGTCGCCCCGCCGGCCGTGCCGGCGCCGACGAGGCCCCCGGAGCACAGCCCCTATAAGCACGCCCACGAGGGCGATCACCACGAAGAGCCACATGGGAAGACCGCTCCGCGGAGCGGGGGAGACCGGTCCTTGCTGCCCGCCGCCGCTGGGGTGGACGGTGCCTTGCAGCGGCGCCTTGGTGCACACTTCGGCAGCCAGGCGCGCCCTAAAGGCCACCTCCGGTGGCGACAGAAACCGCCTTGTAGCAACCGGCAGCCAGGCTGTCGGGCCAAGGGAACGGGTAGTCGATGGTGTCACCCGGAAGGATCGTGTCGAGCTGTCTGCTGACCGTGTTGTGATAGCCGTGGGGCCCAGCCAGGGACACCGTCAGGTCGGGCTTCCCGAGCAGCAGGCCGTTGTCGTCCAGCTCGACCATGACG
Source organism: Acidimicrobiales bacterium (assembly GCA_052325485.1). Classification (GTDB taxonomy): domain Bacteria; phylum Actinomycetota; class Acidimicrobiia; order Acidimicrobiales; family Palsa-688; genus Fen-671. Next base: position 3,578 of record JBKQUU010000231.1, read on the forward strand.
GCGGCGAGATTGCTGCCGGGCTCCGGCTTGACCCCCAGACCGCGCACGTCGACGCGGAAAGACGCCGGCCCCGGGACCCGGATCTGATCATGGGTTGCACCAGGTGTCATCTCAAACAGAAGCCCCAGGCCGCTGACCTGGGGCTTTGTCTTGTAGGGGTGGCTCGGGGGGGAGGACTCGAACCCCCAACGACAGGGCCAGAACCTGTAGTGTTGCCGATTACACCACCCCCGAACGGGCAGAGGGCCATGTTAGCGGGCCCGCCGTCCGCCCTTCGGGCACGGCCGTCAGGGCGGTTGACAGCGGCCCCGTCCCGGCACCAACAGCTTGACGAAAGGAGTTCGCCATGCCTGCTCGTACCTCTGCCCGTACCCGAGCCCGGTCTCGGGCCGCCGCATTGACGACCGTCACCGCGGCCGTATGCGCCTTGGTCGGCCTGACCGGCCTGACGCTGGTGGCCAGCACGGGAGCCGGGGCGAGCAGCCCGCCGACGACGACGGCGTCGGCGCTGGCCGGGGCCATGGCCCGCAACCGGCAGGCAGCGGTCGCCGAAGCCCGACGGCTGCTCCTCCTGGCACCGCTGCCCCCGGGCAGTGCCAGGGCGGCGTCGGCCCCCAAGGTCCTGTCGGGTGGCGGGCCCATACTGGGCACGCCCGCAGTGAGCTCGCTGGTCGTCCAGACGCAGTACTGGCGGGCACCGATGTCCTTCGAGCAGGTCCAGGCGTGGCTGAAGTTTCATCCCCCCGTGGGCCTGCAGCCGGCCGGTTCCTCTAGTGGCGGCGGCCCGAGCGCGGCCGACGACACCGTCGGTTACGGCTACAGTGCCCCGGCAACGGCGCAGCTCCAGTCAGCGGAGCTCGAGATAGGTGTGGCGTCCCTAGGCCCGTCGAGCTCAGCCATCCGTACCGACGCCGTCGTCATCTGGACCGACCCGCAGCCGTGGCCGGACAATGCGGTGGGGGAGCGCACCCACGTGACGGTGGCCGCAGGCTGCCCGGCCCGCATCGCCGGCGTTGTCGGCGTCAACAACCCGGGCGCCGACCTGACGGCCAGTTTGCTACCGGCGGGGACGCCCACGGCCGCCCTCGTGTGCCGCTACGACGGGGCCGACGGTCCCGCCGGGGCCCTGCCCCCGTCGCAGGTCGGGACGTTGGCCCACCAGGCCCGCTTGAGCGCCATGGGCGCAGGCGAGCTCGCTCGCATCGTGTGGGCCGCTCCGATCAGCCGCACGGCCGTGCCCGGCACCGGCTTGACCTTTCACCCCGACGCCTGCCCGATGGACGACGGGGCGGTGGCCGTGCTCGCCTTTTCGTACCTGGGCCGGGCCGACGTAGACCTGTGGGCGCGGCTCAGCGGCTGCACCCCGGTGGGCAATGGCTACATCCTGGGGGCGGGATGGGCCATCGCCGCCCGGGTGAAGTTGTACGGCTAGTGCCCTGACCACGAAGGTTCGCGCGCTTGAGATGACATGAAATAACAATTATGTAGTTTTGCCGTGACGGCCGATGCTCCGCGCCGGGTGGCGAGACGGTGCGGCTCACCAATGGGGCCGTTAGGCGGTCGTGCGGGTACGCGGGATTAGGGCCTTTTTCTCCGGCCTCAGGAACCTGTGCGAGTGCGAGAAGCTAGGCGGCAGCCAGAGCAGGTTCAGCCGGGCGGCCCCACCGCCGCTGGCGCTCGGAGCGAAGCCGGGCGCGTTCTTTTCGCAACCTTTCTTTCAAGCCAGGGTCGCTGGCGTTGCCGTTGCGCCAGCGCAGGTAGGCGTGCAAGCGCTGAGCGAGGACAGTGTGGTTGGGATGGTCCGAGTTGTTGAGGACGAAGTCCCGGGTCGGCCCGAAATGGCACTCGATCGGGTTGGCCCAGGACGAGTATGTCGGGGTGAAGCACAGTTCCACGTTGTGCTTGGCGCACCAGTCGCGTATGGCCTTGCCCTTATGGGCGGAAAGGTTGTCAAGGACCACGTAGACCATCTCGCCGTCGGGCCGGGCCGAGCGGCAGCTCTTGATGGCTGCCCGGGAGAAATCGGCGCCCTTGCGGGACCGGACCACGCCCCATAGCCGGTCGTCGCCCACCGAATAACAGGCGTGGAACTGCTTCACGCCGCACCTCTTGTGGTAATTGGCCCGGTTCCGCTGCGGGCGCTTCTTGGCCGCCCAGCAGCACCCCCCGATGGGATGGATGGCCAGTGGGCCGAACTCGTCGAAGGCGAACACCCGGTCGGGCCATTTGTCCAGCACCTCTTCGATCCGGTCGAGCTTGACCTCCTTCTTCGGGTCGTTGGGCTCCTTCCAGGTCTTTGTCCGTTGGAAGGTCACCTCGTGGCGCTCGAGGATCTGGCGCAGGCGCTCCCGGCCGATCTTCACCCTGCGGGCCTGGTTGTTGGCCAGGTACTCGCGCAGCTTGCGCAAGCTCCAGTGCGTGAACGGCCGCCCTACTTTCTCGGGGCGGGCCTTGGCCGTCGTGACGATAAAGGACTCCTCGTCAGTCGTTGTCCGGCGGGGACGGCCACCCGCCCACTGAGGGTCCAGGGACCGCATCCCCATGTCGTTGAACCGGTGGACCATCTCCCGGACCCGGTCCGGTGAGGTCTGCACCAGACGGGCGATCACCTCCACGGTGTTCCCGCCCGCCGATGCCAGGACCACCATCGCCCGGCGGTAGCGGACCACGCTCACCATGGTCTTGCCCCCTCCGCGGCGCACGATCCGCTGCAGCTGGTGGCCCTCATCGTCGCTCAACCGGCGTACCTTCACGCGCTCAGACATGCCACAACAATGTCCGACCAGCCATTACGAGTGGCGGACCACCAACCCGTCAAACGATCCCGGTCAGGGCACTAGACGACCGCTGAGGGCTCGGCCTGGTCCTCCCGGACGGCTCGTTCCCGGGCCGCGGCCAGGCGGGCGATGGTGCGCCTGCGGCCCAGCAAGACGAGCGACTCGAACAGCGGGGGCCCCACCGTGCGACCGGTGACGGCCAGGCGCACGGGCGCCTGGGCCTTGCCCAGGGCGCTGACCCCGACGGCGCTGCCCGCCTCAAGGGTGGCGTCCCGGATCCCGGCGGCCTCCCACTCGCAGCCGGCGAAGCCGGCCTCCGCCGCCTCCAGCAGGGCCACGAACGCCGGTTGCTGGCGGCGCACTTTCACCCACTCGGCCTGGTCGATCTTGACATCGGGTAGATAGAGGAAGTCGACCATGGCGTAGATCTCGGCCAGGGTGCGGGCGCGCTCTTGGACGAGGGGAGCGAGCGGTGCCCAGCGTGCCTCCAGCCATTGGCCGGCGCGCTCGGCCAGCTGGTCAGGAGAAAACGAACGCATGTAGGCGGCATTGACCGAGGACAATTTTTGCTGGTCGAAAAAGGCCGGCGAGGACTTGACTTCCTCCAGGCGGAACTCGTCGATCAGCTCCTGGCGGGAAAGCACCTCCCGGTCCCCGCCCGGTGACCACCCGAGCAGGGCCAGGTAATTGACCATGGCCTCGGGCAGGTAACCCTCGTCGCGGTAATCCTCGAGCGCCACTTTGTCCCGTCGTTTGGACAACTTTTGCCGGGACTCGTTGACCAGCAAGGGCAAATGGGCGAACACCGGCGGCGGCCCCAGGCCCAGGGCCTCCCACAGCAAAATATGTTTGGGCGTATTGGGGACGTGGTCCTCGCCCCGCACCACATGGGTGATGGCCATGTCGCCGTCGTCGACGACATTGGCCAGTATGAAAAGAGGTTGGCCGTTGGACTTGCGCACGCTGAAATCTTCGATGGAGGCGTTGTCGTAAACGACTTCGCCCCGGACCATGTCCGTCCACGAGGTGGTGCCCGTGCTCGGCGTGCGGAAACGTAGCAGGCGCCCGGTAGCCGGCTCCAGGTGGCGGTCCCGGCAATAGCCGTCATAACCGGGCGGCCGGCCGGCGGCCTTGTTGCGCTGGGCCACCAGGTCGGGCGGGCAATCGCAGGCGTAGACGAGATCCTTGTCCAGCAGTTGTTTTATGGCCGCCTCGTACAGCTCGCCCCGCTCGGACTGGAAGTAAGGTCCCTCGTCCCAGTCCAAGCCCAGCCACAGCATGGCCCGCTCGATGCCCTCGGTGTGCTCCGCCCGGTTGCGCTGGGCGTCGGTGTCCTCGATGCGCAGCACGAAAATGCCCGAGCGCTGGCGGGCGAACAGCCAGTTGAACAAGGCCGTGCGGGCGCTACCGACGTGGAAATAGCCCGTCGGTGACGGGGCCATACGGACGCGGGTGGTACTCACGGGTGCCAAGCTAGTGCCGAGGCGGCGGGGCCGGGCCCAGCCGGGGGCGCGGTCAGCTAGGCCAGGGTCGGCTGAGGCGCGGACAGCTGAGGCGCGGTCAGCTGGCGCGAGGCGAGCTCACGGGGGCGGGGCCCAGTTGGCCCGGCCCGCCCGGCCGGGTCAGCTGGCGAGCAGGTCGCGGGCGTCGCTGCCGGCCAGGGCCCGGCGCAACTTGGTCAGGGCATCGCGCTCGATACGCCTGACCCGCTCGGCGGTGAGGTCGAGCAGCTCGCCTACTTCGCCCTGGGTCCGGGGCTCGCCCCGGTCGAGGCCGTAGCGCAGGGAGAGCACCCGGCGCTCATCTTCTGACAGGCGGGCCAGGAACTCGTCGATCTGGCCCGCCAGGAGGGCCTGGGCCACCAGCTCGAACGGGGACTGCGCCGAGTGGTTGACCACCAGGTCGCCCAGGCTGGTGTCGCCGTCCTCGCCGACGGCGGCGTCCAGGCTGACGGGGTCGCTGTCGTAGTGGAGGAGCTCGGCCAGGACGCTCTCGTCTATCTCCAGCGCTTCGGCCAGCTCGGCCAGGGTGGGCGGTCGGCCGTTCTTGGCTTCGAGCTCGCCCTGGACCCGGCGGGCGCGGCGGATCTCATCGCCAACGTGGGCCGGGATGCGCACGGTGTGGGCCGTGTTCTCGATGGCCCGGCCGATCGACTGGCGGATCCACCAGGTGGCATAGGTGGAGAACTTGAAGCCCTTGCGCCAGTCGAACTTCTCGACGGCATGGATGAGACCGAGGTTGCCCTCCTGGATGAGGTCGGAGAGGGGCAAGCCGGACCACTGGTACTTGCGGGCCACGGAGACCACGAGCCGGAGGTTGGAGTTGATGAACTGGGTGGTGGCGCCCTCGCCGGCCGTAATGGCCTTGCGGAGGTCCCGCTTCTGGCGGGGGGTCAGGCCCGAGGCGCTGTCGAGCTCCTCCTGGGCCGCTTGGGCAGCCTGGATGACCTGGCCCAGGCGCATCTCGTCGGCCTTCGTGAGCAGGGGGAAGCTACCTGCCTCGTCAAGGTAGAGACCGAGCAGGTCAGGACCGGCGCCCATAGCGCCCCTTGCAGTGCGGCGAGAGAAATCGTTCATCGTAACGAAGGTAACGTCCCAGCTTGCGGGTTTGTTCCATAAGGGACCGGTTTGTGGCACATGCCACAAGCCGTCGCCCTTTTACCTACCCGCTTCCTGCGGCAACACACCCCGTTTGCGCCTATTGCGCGAACAATTCTCTCCGCCTAGCCCCCTCGCACGCTAGCGGCAAGGACTACTCTACCGTCGAAAACGCCAAAAGTGGCGGGACCGGTCACCAAGATGCCTCGACCTACGCGGTCTCGGCCACCAGGCGCGCTCGCAGGGCCGCCAGCAGCACCCCGGCGGCTACCGCCGCCGTCTCGGCCCGCATGACGTGGGCGCCCAGGCCGACGTGGTGAGGTACGGCAGCCAGCTCCTCGTCGGTCCAGCCCCCCTCCGGGCCGACGAGGACGGTCGGTGTCGACAGGCTGACGGGCCCGCCCCCGGTGACCGCCAACGCCACGGGTGCCGAGCCGGCGGCCCGCTCGCCGGCGACGGGACCGGCGCGCCCTAGGTCGGTGGGCTTCAAGGGGCCGAGGTCGGCGGGGCCCAGGCGGCCCAGGTCGGCGGGCTCGAGGCGCCTCAGCTCGGCGACCAGGTCGAGGAAGGGCACCGGCCCGTCCACCACGGGCAGCCACGCCCGCCGGCTCTGCATGGCCGCCTGACGGGCCACTTCCCGCAGGCGCTCGATCTGGTGCCCCTGCTTGGTGGCCGGCCACCGGGCTACGCAGCGGGCGGCCATGACGACGATGACCCGGTCGGCTCCGACTTCGGTCAACTTCTGCACCGCCCGCTCGGGATGGTCGCCCTTGGTGAGGGCGAAGCCCACCGTCACCGGGGGAGCGGGCCGGCGGTGACGGACGGGTGGGCCGACCGGCTCCAGCGCCGGGCCGCCGGCCCACTCGCACACCTGCACGGTGCCCTGCCCGTCGGAAACGGACACCCTTTCGCCCAGGCGCAGGCGCAGCACCCGTGAGAGGTGGTGGACGTCGCTCCCGCTGAGCGCCAGCGGCAGCGCCGACAGGTCGTCGACGAAAACGTGCGCCGCCGCCCGGCGCATGATTTCGTCCCTGCTCTGGTCTTCTTCCCTGCTGTGCTCGCTCGGCGGCTCGGTCGAGCTACTTGAAAGCACTGCGGATTCGTGACAGGAAGCCCGGCTCTGGCGGGGCCACGTCCTCTCCGCGTTCGGCGGCGAACCGGCGCAGGAGCTCCTCCTGGGAGCCGGTGAGCTCCGTCGGCGTCTCCACCAGGCAGGTGACCAGGAGGTCTCCCCGGCCCCGGCGCTGCAGGTGGGGGACTCCCTTGGCCCGCAGGCGCATCTCATGGCCGGTGGGGCAGCCCGGGGGGATGGTGACCTCCTCGGGCCCGTCGAGCGTTTCCACCTTGAGCTGGGCGCCGAGGGCGGCCTGGGCCATAGTCATGCGCAATGTCGAGCGCAGGTCGAAGCCGTCCCGGGTCAGGGTCGGGTGGGGCCGCACCCGCAAGTGCAGGTAGAGGTCGCCGGCCGGCCCGCCCCGGGGCCCGGCCGCCCCCCGCCCGCTCAGACGGAGAGTGGCGCCATCGTCGACCCCGGCCGGGACCTCGACGGTGTAGGACCGGTCCTCCATGCGCCGCCCCTGGCCCCGGCAGTCGTCGCACGGGGTGGGGACCTCGTCGCCCGTCCCCCCGCAGCGAGGGCAGGGGCTCGATGTGACCATCTGGCCGAGCAGGGACTGGCGCACCCGGCGCACCTCGCCCCGGCCGTTGCAGGCGCTGCACGTGGTGGCGGTGGTGCCCGGGCGTGAACCGGTGCCCGAGCAGGTCTCGCACAGGGCGGCGGCCCGGACGGCCACTTCCTTCTCGGCCCCGAGGACGGCCTCGGCGAACTCGAGGTCCAAGATGGCCTCGAGGTTCTCGCCCCGGGGCGGTCCCGACCGTTGCGTGGTGCCCCGGCCGCCGAAGGGGTTCCCGCCGAAGAACGCCTCGAAGATGTCGCCCATGCCCGCCCCGCCGAAACCCGAGAACGGGTCGCCGGCCGCCACCCTGGGCCCGTCGGCGCCGAACATGTCGTACTGGCGGCGGCGCTCGGGGTCCTTTAGGGTTTCGTAGGCCCGGTTGACGAGCTTGAACTGCTCCTCGTTGGCCTCGGCGGCGGGGGCCCCGGCGTGGCGGTCGGGGTGCAGCTGGCGGGCTAGCTGCAGGTAAGCACGCTTGATCTCTTCCTCGGTGGCGCTGCGGGTGACGCCCAGGATGGCGTAATAATCCTCTCCAGCCATGGTCAGCTGGCGCTCCTTTGCCTGCCGGAGGGGGGAGAGAGCCCTTGGTCGCCCTCGCTCAGCGCTTTGCTGAGCTTCTTAGACACTACGGCCACGGCGGCCAAAGCCTGGTCGTAATGCATGCGCGTCGGGCCCAGCACCCCGACGGTGCCGGCCCGCTCGCCGTCGACGTCATAAGGTGCCACCACGATCGAGCAGTCGGCCAGGGGGGCCAGCCCGTGCTCGGTCCCGATGGCCACGGTGAGGCCCCGGTCGAGGACGTCCTTGAGCAGGGTGACCAGGACGTACTGCTGTTCGAGGATGCCGAGGACCGACCTTATGGTGCTCACCGCCTCGAAGGCCGTGGCCATGCGGGCCGCCCCCCCGACGAAAACGTGGCTGGTGCCCACCTCGGGCTCGGGGCTGCGCAGGGCGTGCAGGGCGGTGGACGCCAAGGTGTCGGCGGCGATGTCCCCGGTCGGGCCCGGGTCCCCCGTCTTGTCGAGGGCGGCACCGGTCTGGAACGAGGCGGCGGCGGCCGAAGCCCGCTCCACCTGGGCGTCGGACAGCTCGACGGGCAGTTCGAGGGCCCTGCGCTCCACGGCGCCGTTGCCGAGCACGGCCACGACCAGCACGAGGCGGGCGGCCAGCTTCACCAGCTGGAGGGACCGCACCCGGCCGGGCTCGGGGGCGCTGGGCGCCACCACCACGGCGGCGTAGTCGGTGACGCTCGATAGCAGGCCGCTCGTTTCCGCCAGCATGCGCTCGATCTCACCGTGGGCCCGGGCGAAGAACATCCGTACTAGTTCGGCCTGGGGGGCGCCCAGGGGTGTGGGGCCGGCGAGCGAGTCCACGAAGAAGCGGTAGCCCTTGTCGGTGGGCACCCGCCCGGCGCTCGAGTGGGGCTGGAAAAGGTAGCCGTCCTGTTCCAGCACGGCCATCTCGTTGCGGACGGTGGCCGGGGACACGCTGAGGTCGCCCAGTTGCGCGACATAAGCCGAGCTGACCGGCTGCGCGGTCTGGATGTGGCACTCCACCACGGCACGGAGTATGGCGGCTTTGCGGTCGTCCAGCATCTCTGGCACTCAAGGTTACCGAGTGCCAGAGGCAGACCCGTGACGCGCCGCTCCGACCTGGGGGTTGGTGGCCGCGCCTGGTCCCGGCGGGACCTAGGTAGGGGCCCGGGGGGACCAATGTGGGCGGCCCCGTGCCGCCCCCGGCGGGGCACCGGTCCGGGCCCCGGCAGGGCCAAGGTGGGCGGCCCCGGGCGGCGGGGCCACCGCACGCCCTATAGTGCTAGGCGGCGTGAAGAACGGTGACGGCTGCAGCAGTGCTGCCGTTCCTGCCATCACCCATTGCGCTCTGAACGGCCTTTACGCCGGCGTCTCTGCCGTCACTGGCGGAGCTGCAACCCGGCCACGGCCAGGCAACGCTCGGGCATGGCCAGGGCGCGGCACCGAGCAGGCGGGCGCTCCCGCGGCCGGTGCCGGGTGAGGCTTTGACCCGTCTAGCTAAACCTGACTACTCTGATCATAATTTGGGATTCGCAACTGGAGGTATGGTGCCCAAGCAGCTCATAAGCCCCCACGGCGGGGCGCTCGTCGACCTATCCGTCACGCCTGACCGGGCTGCACAGCTGAAGGAACAGTCTCGCAACTGGGCATCGTGGGACCTGCTCCCGCGCCAGATCTGCGATTTCGAGCTCCTGGCCAACGGCGGCTTTTCGCCCCTGCGCAGCTTCTTGGGCCAGGACGACTACGAGGGTGTCTGCGAGCGCATGCGCCTGGCCGACGGCACGCTGTGGCCCATCCCCGTCACCCTGGACATAAGCGAAGAAAAGGCAGCCGAGATCGGCTCCGGCTCCAATCTGGCGCTGCGGGACCCTGAGGGCGTGATGCTCGGGGTGCTCCATGTCAGCGAGCTGTACCGGCCCGACCGGGACCAGGAGGCCAAGCTGGTCTTCGGCACCACCGACAGGGCTCATCCCGGGGCCGCCTACCTGCTCGACCGGTCCCACCCGGTGTACGTTTCCGGGGAGCTCGAAGTGGTAATGGCGCCCCCCCACTACGACTACAAGGCCCTGCGGCTGACGCCGGCGCAGCTGCGGGCCCGTTTCGCCGACCTGAGCTGGGACAGGGTGGTCGCTTTCCAGACCCGCAACCCCATGCACCGGGCCCATGTCGAACTGACCCTGCGGGCGGCCCGCCAGGAGGAGGCCAACCTTCTCATCCACCCGTCGGTGGGCATGACCAAGCCGGGCGACGTCGACCACCACACCCGGGTGCGGTGCTACCAAGCCGTGCTCAAGGGTTACCCGCACGCCACCGCTACCTTGTCGCTCCTGCCCCTGGCCATGCGCATGGGCGGTCCCCGGGAAGCGGTGTGGCACGCCATCATCCGCAAGAACTACGGCGCCAGCCATTTCATCGTCGGCCGGGACCATGCCGGACCGGGCCAGGACTCGACCGGCCAGCCGTTCTACGGGCCGTACGACGCCCAGGCCCTGCTCGGTGAGCACGGGGCCGAGATCGGTGTCGGGATAGTGCCCTTCCAGCAGATGGTCTACGTCGAAGACCACGACGAGTACATGCCGGTGGACGAGGTGCCGGCCGGCCTGCGGGTGCTCGACATATCCGGCACCGAGCTACGCCGGCGCCTGGCCCAGGGCCGGGAAATCCCGTCCTGGTTCACGTTCCCCGAAGTGGCCGAGGAGCTGCGCCGGAGCTACCCGCCCCGAGCTCACCAGGGCTTCACCGTGTTCTTCACCGGGCTGTCCGGCGCCGGCAAGTCCACCATCGCCAGCGTCCTGCTCACCAAGCTGCTGGAGGAAGGCGGCCGGCCCGTCACCCTGCTCGATGGCGACATCGTCCGCAAGCACCTGTCCTCCGAGCTCGGCTTTTCGAAGGAGCACCGTGACATCAACATCCGGCGCATCGGCTGGGTCGCGTCCGAGATCACCAAGAACGGGGGCATCGCCATCTGCGCTCCCATCGCCCCCTACGAGGGTGTCCGCCAGGAGGTCCGCTCGATGATCGAGCCGCTGGGCGGGTTCATCTTGGTGCACCTGTCCACGCCGCTCGACGTGTGCGAGAGCCGCGACCGCAAGGGCCTGTACGCCAAGGCCCGGGCCGGGATCGTGAAGGAGTTCACCGGCGTGTCGGACCCCTACGAGGCCCCCGACCAGGCCGAGGTGCGCATCGACACCACCGACGTGACCCCGGAGGCCTCCGCCCAGCAGATAATCCTGCACCTCCAGACCGAGGGCTACCTGGGCCGTCCTTCCTGACGCTCAAGTTGACGGCCCGGCTTCGGCCGGGCTGTTTTGGGAGTTAGGCGCCGATCGGGCGCACTCTCACTGCGAGCGGGGAGGGTTCCCCACGGACGCCTGGTGGGCGAGGCCGAAGGCGGCACTACCTTTGCGCGATGGTGTCGGCCACGAGCGGTTCAGGCACGACTGGCTTGAACGCCGAAAGCCCGGGCGCGATGGCGCCAGGCCCGGGCTCGAGCGGCTCAGCCACGGCGCCGGCGGCAGGCGGCCTGAGCCGGCGCCGCCTGCTCCGGTTGGGGGCCATGGCGGCCCTGGCCGCCCTGGCGTCGGCGTGCGGGGCCCGGCGTCAAAGCGCGGGCTCGACGACCCCGGCTACGGCCGGGCCGACGGCCACCACGGCTTCCCGCCCGGCCACCACGGCTTCCCGCCCGGCCACCGCGACCTCCCGTCCGGCGACGACGGCTGAGCCCGTGACGATGTCTGGGCCGGCGACGACCACGGCTCCTACGCCCAGCTCGACGGCGGCGCCGCCGACCACCACCACGGTCCCCCCGGCGGCAGCCGACTGGAGGGCGCTGGCGGGCGGGCTCTCGGGCCGGTTGTCGCGGCCGGGGAGCCCGGGCTACCTGGTGGACCTCGAGCTCTACGACCCGCGCTTCGACGGGGCCCGCCCGGCCGCCATCGCCTTTTGCGCCAACGCTGCGGACGTCGCCCGGTCCGTAACCTTTGCCCGTGACCACGGCCTGGCCCTCACCGCCCGCAGTGGCGGTCACAGCTACGCCGGCTACTCGACCACCACTGGCCTGGTCATTGACGTGAGCCGGATGTCGGCGATCACCATGGCGGGCGGGGTGGCCGTTATCGGCGCCGGGGCGCAGTTGATCGACGTCTACTCGGGCCTAGCGCAACTGGGCGTGTCCATACCGGCGGGCTCGTGCCCGACGGTGGGGATCGCCGGCCTGGCTCTGGGCGGCGGCATCGGGGTCATGGACCGCCTCCACGGCCTCACGTGCGACAACATCGTCGGTTTGCAGCTGGTGACGGCGGCCGGCGACATCGTGGAGGCCGACGCCGGTACCAACCCCGACCTCTACTGGGCGTGCCGGGGCGGCGGTGGGGGCAATTTCGGCGTGGTGACCGAGTTCCGTTTCGCCACCTTCCCGGCGGCGGACATCTCCCTGTTCAGCGCCACCTGGCCGTGGTCGGCGGCCGCCACCCTGGTGCCGGCCTGGACCGAGTGGGCGTCATCGGGCCCGGACGAACTGTGGTCCAACTGCTTCGTCCTGGCTTCCCCGGGCGCCCCCACCCCGTACCTCAAGGTGACAGGGACGTGGGCCGGCAGTGCCGCCGACGCTCAGGCCCAGCTGGCCAAGCTGGTCAGCGCCGTCGGCCCGCCCGCCAGCCAGGTGGTGGGGGAGAACGGGTTCGAGGACGCCATGTACATCGAAGCCGGGTGCCAGGGCCTGTCCGAGGCCGCCTGCCACCTGGCCGGCAAGTACCCGGGCGGCACGCTGCCCCGCCAGGTGGGCCTGGCCAAGTCCGACGTACTCAACGTCCCGCTGAGCGGTGCCGGCGTGCGCGCCCTGCTGGCCGGGGTGGAGGAGCGCCAGGGGCAGGGCGGCCCCGGCGGCGTGGTCCTGGACTCCTGGGGCGGCGCCATAAGCCGTGTGGCGCCGGGCGCCACCGCCTTCGTGCACCGGCGGGCCCTGGCCTCGGCCCAGTACCTGGCCCAGTGGCCCCCCAGCGTGGCCGGCGGGACGGTGCGGGCCGCCCGCGCCTGGATGAACAGCTGGTACGCCTCCCTGCGCCCCTATGTCAGCGGCGAGGCTTACCAGAACTACATTGACCCGGCCCTGGCCGACTGGGCGCACGCCTATTACGGGGCCAACCTCGGCCGCCTCGAGAAGATAAAGGCCAAATGGGACCCCGACAACATATGGCGCTTCGCCCAGGGCATCCCGCCGGCGCCGCCCCTAGCGCCGGCGCGGCCAACGGCGCCCGCGCCGCCGCCGTCGCCCGGCCAAAGCCGGTCTTAAGTCTCGAGGCGCAGGGCCTGGATGAACGCTTCTTGGGGGACCTCGACCCGCCCGATGTTCTTCATACGCTTTTTGCCCTCTTTTTGCTTCTCCAGGAGCTTGCGCTTGCGGGTTATGTCGCCGCCGTAGCACTTGGCCAGGACGTCCTTCCGTTTGGCCTTCACGGTTTCCCGGGCCACCACCTTCCCGCCCACGGCCGCCTGAATGGGCACGTCAAAAAGCTGGCGAGGGATCAGCTGGCGCAGTTTTTCGGTCATCCTCCGCCCGTACTCCATCATGTCGGAGCGGTGGATTATGGCGCTGAAGGCGTCGACGGGCACCCCGTTGAGCAGGATGTCTATTTTGACCAGCTCGCCCGGGGAAAAGCCCGCCGGCTCATAATCGAGGCTGGCGTAGCCCTTGGTCCGGCTCTTCAGGGCGTCGAAAAAGTCCATCACCACTTCAGCCAGCGGGATCCGGTACACGAGCTCCACCCGTTCGGGCGAGATGTACTCCATGCGCACCATTTCGCCTCTCCGGGCCTGGCAAAGTTCCATAACGGTGCCCGTGTTCTCCGACGGCAGGAGGATGGTGGCGGTGATGAACGGCTCTTCGATGAGCTCGATCTTCTGCGGGGACGGCATTTCGGCCGGGCTGTGCATGCGCATCTCCGTCCCGTCGGTCAGGCGGGCCACGTACTCGACACTGGGGGCGGTGGCGATCAGGGAAAGGTCGAACTCCCTCTCCAGGCGCTCGCGGACGATGTCCATATGGAGCAGGCCGAGGAAGCCGCAGCGAAAACCGAAGCCGAGGGCGGCCGACGTCTCCGGCTGGTAGGAGACCGAGCTGTCGCTGAGCTGCAATTTTTCCAGCGCGTCCCGCAACGACTCGAACTCGTCCCCGTCCACCGGGTAAAGCCCGCAGAAAACCATGGGTTTTGGCTCCTGGTAGCCTTCCAGGGCCTTGTCGGCGGGATGGGCCGCCTCCGTCACCGTCTCGCCGCTGCGGGCCTCGCCCACGTCCTTTATCCCGGCGATCAGGTAACCCACTTCGCCCGGGCCCAGGCTTTGCCTCTCGGTCGGGACGGGCAGGCGCACCCCGAGCTCCTCGATCTCATGAGCACGGCCGGTCTGCATGAACCGCAGCTTCATCCCCGCGCTGAGCACGCCGTTGAAGACCCGGACGGAGCTGACCACGCCCCGGTACTGGTCGTAGTACGAATCGAAGATGAGCGCCTGCAGCGGGGCGGCGGGGTCGCCCGAAGGGGGAGGGATGCGGGCGCAGATGGCGTCGAGCAGCTCCGGCACCCCTTCGCCTGTCTTGGCCGAGACCTGGAGGATCTCCGACGCCGGCACGCCCAGCACGCCCTCGATCTCGGCCGCGCAACGCTGCGGGTCGGCGGCGGGCAGGTCGATCTTGTTGAGGGCGACGACGAGCTCGAGGTCGTGTTCCAGGGCCAGGTAGGCATGGGCGAGGGTCTGCGCTTCGATGCCCTGGGCGGCGTCGACCAGCAGCACGACCCCCTCACAGGCGGCCAGGCTGCGGCTCACTTCGTAGCCGAAGTCCACGTGGCCGGGTGTGTCAATGAGGTGGACGGTGTGGCCCTTCCAGTAGACGCGGACGTTTTGGGCCTTGATGGTGATGCCCCGTTCACGCTCGATGTCCATCGAGTCCAGGTACTGGTCCCTCATGTCGCGGGCGCTGACCGCACCGGTCAGTTCCAGGATGCGGTCGGACAAGGTCGACTTGCCGTGGTCGATGTGGGCCACGATCGACAGGTTGCGGATCTTGTCTTGGCTCGTCGGAGAAGAAGGAAGGGTGCTCATTGCGGCGCAGCTCTCAGTCTCGCTTAACGGCC
>JBKQUU010000232.1:0-7624 GCA_052325485.1 Acidimicrobiales bacterium
ACGCCCAGTCCCGACCAGGGCGCGTACACCAACTTCTTGAGCGGGGCGAGCTGCTTGCCGGTCGGCCCGTGCGTGGCCGTCGGCTACTACTACACCGGGAGCAAAGACCAAACCCTGGTGGTAACGCTGGTCAAAGGGGCATGGAAGCTCACGGCCGGCGCCGACCAAGGTCCCAGCAACAACGGTTTGAACGGCGTGGCGTGCACGTCATCGACCACCTGTGCGGCCGTGGGTTATTACTACACCGGGACCAAAGACCAAAACCTGGTCGAGAGGTTGGCCGGCGGGCGATGGAAGGTCGTCCACAGTCCTGACGAGACGACGGCCACCAACGTCCTCAACTCCGTGGCCTGTACGTCGGCGCTCTCGTGCGTGGCCGTGGGTTACTACTA
This sequence comes from Acidimicrobiales bacterium, assembly GCA_052325485.1. GTDB lineage: Bacteria > Actinomycetota > Acidimicrobiia > Acidimicrobiales > Palsa-688 > Fen-671. The sequence goes on from JBKQUU010000232.1 coordinate 393, forward strand.
CAACGGGTCCACAGACGAGACGGTCGTAGGGGCCCTCTCGGGTGCCACCTGGGCCCTGGCCCAAAGCCCGGACGAACCATCGGCCACCAACGTGCTCAGCGCCGTGTCCTGCCCGTCGTCGCGCGAGTGCGTGGCCGCGGGCTATTACAGCAATGGCAGTGAGGACCGGGGCCTGGGCGAGACCAGGAAGTCGGGCACCTGGTACCTGTCAGCGTCCGCCCAGGTCACCGCGGCGACCACCACGTCGTTGTCGACCTCGGTCAACCCCGCCTCGATCGGCCAGGCCGTGACCTACACGGCCGCGGTAACGCCCCCGCCCGACGGGGGCACGGTCGATTTCATCGATGGCGGGGCGGCGATCGCCGGTTGTGAGTCCATCACCGTAAGTTCGGCCAACGGACGGGCGGTCTGCTCGGTCGCTTACTGGACGGGAGGCCAGCATGTGATCGAGGCCGCCTTTTCGGGCGACAGCGACTTCGGCCCGTCCGCGTCGGGGCTCTATGCCGAGATCGTGCGCCTGGCATTGCCCGGTTACTGGCTGGCCACCCGGGGCGGCTCGGTCTACGCCGCCGGCTCCGCTCCGTCCTTGGGCGGCCTGCGGACGTCGGCAGCGACGGGGCCGGTGGTCGGTATCGCCGGCACTCCGGCGGGCAACGGCTACTGGGTGGTCACCGCCAACGGCACGGTGGCCGCCTTCGGGCATGCCGCAGGCCACGGTGACCTGCCCCGCCTGGGTATCAAGGCGGCGGACATCGTGGCCCTGGCCCCGACCTACGACGGCCGCGGCTACTGGCTGGTCGGCCGGGACGGGGGGCTTTTTGCTTTCGGTGACGCCCCCTACCATGGCTCTGTCCCCGGCCTGAGAACGAAAAAGCGGGTCAACGACATAGTGGGCATGGTCGCCGGGCCGAGCGGTGCCGGGTACCTGCTGGTGGGGGCGGACGGAGGCGTGTTCGCCTTCGGTTCCGCCCGCTTCTACGGCTCGCTGCCCGGGATCAAGGTCCACGTGCATGACATCCGGGCCATACTCCCGTCTTCCGCCGGCACCGGCTACGTGCTGGTCGGCCGGGACGGTGGCGCCTTCGTCTTCGGCAAAGGGGTGGACTTTCACGGCTCGCTGCCCGCAGAGGGGGTCACGGCCAGCGACATCGTCGGCATCGCTCTGACGCCCGACAACGGCGGCTATTTCATGGCCGCGTCCGACGGTTCGGTGTTCGGGTTCGGTGACGCCAAACCCTTCGCCGTGCCCACCGGGCTGATGCGCCACCTCCCCGTGGTCGCCGTCGCCGGCACCTGAGGGAACCGGAGGAGGTCCATGAGCGTCTTGTACAGTGTGCGCACCATGAGCTCCTCACCCTGGCGCCGGGCCGCCGCGGTGGCCACCCTGGCCATCGCCGGTGCCGCTACCTCCGGTTTGGCCCCGGCCCAACCGGCCCAGGCCCAGCCCGCCCCAGCCCAACCCGCCCCAGCCCAACCGGCCCCAGCTCAACCGGCCAGGTCGCCCATGGCGGCGCCGGTCACCAACACGGGCACCAAAGCCAAGCCGTACGTGGAAGACTGCGGCCTCGGCCGGCCCGAGGTGCGGCCGGCCACGCTCATCCTGGCCTGCGCCGACGCCAACGACCAAGCCGTGAAGCTCGTCTGGACGAAGTGGACCGCCTCCGGCGCTTACGCCACCGGTACCGACACCTGGAACACCTGTGTCCCCTACTGCGCGGCGAGCAAGACCTGGGACAAGACGGCGGCGAACTTCACCCTCAGCGACCCGGTGAAAACCACGGCGGGGTGGCTGTTCGAGAAGCTGGTGGTGCACATCACCGGCAAAGCCCCCAAGGACATGATGCGTACGGTGGTCTACAGCGAGAAGCCGTTCCCCAAGTAGCCGTCCAAGCCCCCGGATCGATCAGGCGTTGCTGGCCCAGCCGTTGTGGGGAGTGACCTTGGCCCCCCGCTCACCCACGCCCCGCTCACCCAGGCGGGGCACCCGCAGGGTGCTGCGCCGGGCGTCCGCCGCCGCCAGCAGCCAGGCTTCGCACTGGGGGGCGGGCAGGGGCCGGGCCAGGAAGAAGCCCTGGGCGGCGTGGCAGCCCAGGCTCTGGAGGTGTTGCAGGGTGGCCTGGTCCTCCACACCCTCGGCGGTGACGGTGCGGCCCAGGTTGCGGGCGAGCTCTATGGTCGAACGGACGATGGCCTCGTCGCCCCGGTCGTAGATCATCTCCTTGACGAACGACCGGTCGATCTTGAGCTCCTGGAACGGCAGGTGCTTGAGGCGGCTGAGCGACGAGAACCCGGTGCCGTAGTCGTCGATGGACAAGTTGACGCCCAGAGCTTGCAGGTCGCGTAGCGCCCGCTCCGAGCTCTGCGGGTCGGCCATGGCCGACGACTCGGTTAGCTCCAGGGTCAGGGCCGTCGGGGCCAGGGCGGCGGAGCGCAACGCCTGGTCGACGCGCATGGATATGTCCAGGCTCATGAGGCTGCGGGCCGACAGGTTCACCGCCACGTTGAGGCCCGGGAAGCTCTCGCGCCACGTCCGGGCCTGTAGCAGGGCCGTTTCCAGCACCCACCAGGTGAGCTGGTCGATCAGGCCGGCGCTCTCGGCCACGGGGATGAACTCGACGGGCGAGATGGGCCCGAACTGGTCATGGCTCCAGCGCAGCAGGGCCTCGCAGCTCACCACGGCCCCCGTGTCCAGCTGGACGACGGGCTGGTACCAGACGTCGAGGTCGTTGCCTTCGATGGCCCGGCGCAGCTCGGTGGCCAGCCGGAGGCGCCTCAAGGTCGAATGGTCCTCGGCCCGGTCGTAGAAGTGGGGCCCGCCCCCCGACCCCTTGGCCGCGTACATGGCGATGTCGGCGTGGCTCAACAAGCCGCTGGCGTCCTGGCTGAGCGGGGGCGATACGGCCACCCCGAGGCTCGCCCTCACGTCGAGCAGCAGGCCCTCGACGCCGATGGGCTCGCCGATCAGGTCCACGACCTGGTCTGCCAGCACGGCGATGGCCTCCTCCTCGGGGGCGCTGCGCAATAGCACGGAGAACTCGTCGCCTCCCAGGCGGGCGACCAGGTTGTTCGGCGCGCTCAGCGGGGCCAGCCGCTGGGCCACGGCCTGCAGCACGGCGTCCCCGGTGTGGTGGCCGAGGGTGTCATTGACTTCTTTGAAACCGTCCAGGTCGATCAGCATCACCGCCACCCGGCCTTCGGTCGGGGCCTTTACGAGGGCCTCCTCGAGCTGCTCGACGAACAGCGCCCGGTTGGGCAGGCCCGTCAAGGCATCATGCTGGGCCTGGTACTGGCGCACGGCGGCCTCCTGGCGCAGCTGCTCGAGAAGCTTGCTGCTGCGCAGAGCCACGCCTGCATTGGCGGCGAGCGCCTCGAAGAAGCGCAGGTCAGCGGCCTTGAAGCCCTCGTGACGGAAGGCCCGGTCGGTGACCAGCAGGTAGCCGGCCCCGGGGTCGGCCCGCTGGAGAGGGGCGACCATCGCTTCTTTGAGCCCTCTCCCGGCCATGGCCGCGGCCAGGTCTTCGTCCGCCTTGGAACCCTCCCCGAACATCAGCGCCCCCCGCTCGCAGGCGATGTTGTCGAGGGGAGAAAAAGCAGAGCGTTGCTCGACCTCGGGAGGCCCATCGCCTGTCAACGTGCAGCGCAGGGCGAGCTGGTCGTCCGGTGCTCCCAGGGGGACCACGAGCTCGGCGGAACCGGCGGACACCAGGGTGCGGGCCTCGTCGAGGACCGTGGCGATGACGTCGTGCGCCTCCACCAGCGAACCGAGGGTGCGGGTGAACTCGTACAGCTTTTCCAGGTTGGCGTAGCGCTGGCCCGACATCATGGTGCCGCGGTAGGCGAGGTTGGCGGCGACGGCGATGGCGATGAAAAGGACCACGCCCCAGGTGTTGGCCCAGATCAGGGACACCGCCACCAGGCCACCGGCCGAGCACACAGCCACGCCGGCCCCGCCCTGGATGCCGATGCTGCGCAGCGGCGGGCGTCGCCAACGGGGGTCTACGGCGGCCATGAGCACCAGCAGGAGGCAGAGGTCGACCACGCTGACGAGGGTGATGGTCAGCAGGGTCACCGCCCAGCCGTGGGCGCTGGTGGGGGAGTAACCCCCGATGGTCTTGTCGTAGGCCAGGATGCCCAGGGCCACGCCGGCCAGGTACAGGAGCCAGTTGGTGAGGGCTTTGATGGGCGACAGGCGGCGCTGGGCGCTGGCGGCGAGGTGGCCGCACGAGATGGCCAGCAAGGCCGGGCCCGGGGCCAGGAAGACCACCCCTACCAGGGCCGGGATCTCCGACAGGGCGATGGACAGGCTGGACTGGCGGTTGCGGACGGGCACCGGTTGGACGAACGACGCCCAGATGCCCAGCGCCACCACGACCCACAGCTCGGGGCGGTCACCACCGGCCGGCTTGAGGCCGTCCAGCTCGGTGACGTAGAGCAGGGCGGTGCCGGCGGCCAGGAGGCTGGCCAGCACCAGGGCGCGCACCACCGAGAGCTGACCGGTGCGCCCCTCGGGCTTGGCTCCTCCTTCTGCCTGCGTGCTCGGTGACCTCGTCCCGGAGATGGACCGCCCACCGCAGAACTCGACCGGCGCCCACCTCTAACTGCAGGCAATGTTAGCGGCCGGGCCCCTGCCTGTAAACGGCCACGCACAGTGACATTCGGCCGGTCAAACCCTCGCGATCTTCTCGTTTTGCGATTTCTCTGGACACAAAGCCCATAGATGGGGAAGAATCTGAATATGGTCAACCGTCATTTCGTGGTTTTGTGCCGAAAGGAGGTGCCAATGTCCCTCCGTGGTTTCGGGGCTGACTGAAAACGAAGCGGCACAAAAGGGCGTCCGACGCTATTGGACGAAACTCGCCGGCACCCCTGGTGACGCACCCGACAGCATCCCACCTGGCCCAAGCGCGACCCTGGTAGCCTTCGGATCGACCTGACGCCCGTCTATTCGGTCGGGGCGTAGTCGGACCTGGCAGTCCGGGGAGGTGTTGGTTGACCTCAGTCGAACGGGTGACGCGGCATTTTGGCGGCGCGCGCGATAATGGCCCACCCCGGCCTCCTGATGGCTCTGCTGAAGTGCCTTCGACCGCGGGAGCACCCCAGCCACGACGTCCGTTAGGGACATCGTTTTGGCGTCTTTGGTGGGCGTCGGGTATCTCCGGCAGCGGGGACGGACTTGTTGCCGTCGCATTACCCCTATTGACGATCTCGCTTACCCGCAGCCCTCTTGTCATCGCCGGCGTGACGGCGGCAAATAGGGCAGGGGCGGCAATTGCCGCACTGCCCGCCGGCTTGCTGGCCGACCGCATGGACCGCCACCGGATGATGGTCGCCTGCAACCTGGTCTCGGGCGTGGCCCTGACCGGGCTGGTGGCGGCCATGACGCTCGGTGCGGCTGACCTGGTCATGGTGTACCTGGTGGCGGTGGTGATCGCCGTCTGCGACGTCGCTTACACCCTGGCCTTGCAGGCGTCCGTACCCGATGTCGTGCCCGAGCCCGACCAACTTGCCCTTGGCAACGGGCGCCTGGTGGCGGTCGAGGGCGCCGGTGAGCAGCTCCTGGGCCCCGGGGTGGGTGGCCTGCTGTTCTCGTTCGCCCGGCGGCTGCCCTTCGCGGCCGACGCCGTCAGCTTCTTTGTCTCTGCCGTCCTGGTACGGGCCAGCCTGAAGCGCTACGGCAGCCAAGCCCGTCATGCCGCCGCCCCTCTCCCCGCCCCGGCCGACGGCGCCGGGCGCCGACTGGAGGGCCGCGGCCGGTCTTTAGCAGGACGCCGGCGTCAGCGCGGCCTGCACCGGTCCGGCTTGGGGACGGACTTGCGCCAGGGCCTGAAGCTGTTCCGCCAGCAGCGCTCCCTCAAGCTCCTAGCGGGAACGGTGGCGGTGCTGGCGTTCTCCCAGAACATGGTGTTCGGCCTGATGGTGGTGTACGGGAAGCGGACCTTGCACCTGACCAACACCGGGTACGGCGTGTTCTTGGCAGCAGCGTCGCTCGTCGGCGTGGTCGGCGCCTTCTCCGGCGGGAGGTTGCAACGCCGGTTCGGGCCCGGCCGGCTCATCGTGGGCGGGGCCGTGCTCGCCACCTTGAGCTACGTCGGTCTCTTTTTCACCCGGTCCGCCGTGCTCGCCGTGTTCGTGTTCGGTCTGCAGGAGATCGGCGTGGCCGTCTCCAACGTGGGCTCGGTGACCACCCGTCAGCGCCTCATCCCCCGCAAAGTCTTCGGTCGTGTCGGAGGCGTCCACCGTTTGGCCATCGGGGTGGCGGCGCCGGCCGGGGCGGTGCTGGGGGGCGTCATCGCCTCCGTCTACAACGTCCCCGACGCCATGCTCGCGGCCGGCCTCCTGCTGGCGGTGCTCCTGGCCTTCATGGGACCGGCACTGCTCAAGGACCTGGCCGGCATGGACCGTTAGGGGCGCCCATTAGCCCACGGGGGGTCCCGACGCCGTTCGACTGGCGGCGCCTGCTCAACTGTGCCGGCGGCTCAACTGGCGGCGGCGGCCGCCAGCATGGCCTCACCGATGATGGCCAGGTCGTCGTCGGTGGTCACGTAGGGCGGCATCGTGTAGATGAGGTCCCGGAACGGGCGGATCCAAACCCCCCGGGAGACGGCCGCCTCGGTGGCGGCGGCGACATCGACGGGGTGGTCGAGGTCGATGACGCCGATGGCGCCCAGTACCCGGACTTCCTTCACGCCGCGCCGGGTGCCCGCCGGCGCCAGCAGCGACTTCAGGCCCGCTTCGACCCGCCTCACGTGCAGCTGCCACTGGCCGGAGGCGAGCAGGCCGACGGATGCCAGGGCGACCGAACAGGCCAGCGGGTTGGCCATGAACGTCGGCCCGTGCATCAGGCACCCCGCTTCGCCGCCCGAGACCACCCGCGCCACCTCGGCTGTGCACAGCATGGCGGACTGCGTCAGGTAACCACCGGTCAGGGCCTTGCCCACGCACATCAGGTCGGGAGCGACACCAGTGGCGGCGGAGGCGAACAGGTCCCCGGTGCGGCCGAAGCCGGTGGCGATCTCGTCGAGGAGGAGCAGGAAGCCGTGCTCGTCAGCTGTCTCTCGCAGGACGCGCACGTAGCCGGGGTCGTAGAACCACATGCCGCCCGCCCCCTGGACGACAGGCTCGGCCACGACGGCGGCGATCTCATGGCTGTGGTAACGGGCCAGTTCACGCACGTGGGCCTCCCAGCCGGGGTCGACGCCTTCGCCCCGGGGGGGGCGGCGAGCGAAGATCTG
>JBKQUU010000233.1:0-3171 GCA_052325485.1 Acidimicrobiales bacterium
CTCGCGCTCGCGTTCTGACAGGTCGGCCAGGACGCTGCGGACGGCCGCCGTCAGCATCGCCTGCGCCGCCGCCTCACTGGGAGCCAGGGCGGTGTCGTCTTCGAGGGTGTCCGACAGGTTGAAAGTATCTTCGCCGAGGGGCTGTTCAAGCGACACCGTGTCCTGGCTGATGCGCAGGATTTCCCGCACTCGCTCCGCCGTCATTTCGGCCCGCTTGGCCACCTCGTCAATGCTCGGCTCGCGCCCCGTTTCCTGTAAAAGGCTACGTTGCGCCCGGACAACGGCGTTGATGTTGTCGACCATGTGGACGGGGATGCGTATGGTCCGGGCTTGGTCGGCAATGGCCCGGCTGATGGCCTGGCGGATCCACCAGGTGGCGTAGGTCGAGAACTTGAAGCCCTTGGTGTAGTCGAACTTGTCGACCGCGCGCATGAGCCCGAGGTTGCCTTCCTGGATCAGGTCCAGGAACGACATGCCCCGGTTGCGGTACCACTTGGCCACCGAGACCACCAGGCGCAGGTTGGCCTCGACCAGGACCTGACGGGCCATGATGCCCTCGGCCCGAAGACGTTCGTCGGCCTCACGCTGCTTGTCAAGGGCTCGCGGGCGGGGCCCACGGGGCCCGGGCGGGTTTTGGCGGGCCCGCTGGTCCAGCTCCTCCAGGTGATGGGCCGCGGCTATGCCCCGCTCGACACAGCGCGCCAAAGCGACCTCTTGCTCACCCGAAAGCAGGCGTACCTTCCCGATTTCTTTCAGGTAGGCCCGGACCGAGTCCGAGCTGCCGGGAGCGGCGGCACCGATCTCGAGCTGGAGACCGGCCACCGATAGCCGCCGGCCGTTGCGGAAAGGCTCGCGCGGCTTTTTGCGCAGCAGGCGGTACCGCGCCGCCCCGTCCGGGCCGACCTGGTCGGTGCCGTCCGGGGCGACCTCCGCCACCAGGCTGACCAAGCCTTCGTCGGACAGCAGCTCTTTCGGCTCCCGCCACTCGATGCCCTCGGCAGTAACCCGGCCGATCACCGCCGAGATCAGTTCCGTGCGCAGCTCGACGCCTTCGAGCACAGACATCAGGTCGTGGGGCCCCAAGAAACCCCGTTCCCGGCCCAGCCTCAAAAGGGCCAAGAACCCTGGCGTCACCTCTCCTGAGGCTGTGAAAGGTGCCCTCACAGGTTCTACAGAGCCTCTCTCTAGTCGGAAGACGGGCCCGACGTGGTCATGCTAGGGCTCCCAAACAACAAATCCGACAATTGCCGTTCCGCGGTCTCCAGACGGGTCTCGTAGTCAGGGCCCGGTTCCACCGAACGTAGCGCCTGCAAGCCGAGCTGGAACAGCGCCGTACGCTTGGCCAGCTCGGCGTGGCTGGAGGTCGGGGAACTGCTCCTGGCTTCCCGGCGCAGCTCCGCCAGGGCCCGCGCCGCCGCCTGCTCCACCAACCGGCGTACGACGTCGTCGGCATCCTCCTTGCTGTCGACGACGGCCAGTTGGCTCAGCAGGTCCGCCACCTCCGGGGCCGCCGACTCGATGGCGGCGTGGAGGGTCATCGCCCCTGCCAGCTCGGCAAACGTCGCCCGGGCCAGCTCCGACCTGAACAAGACCGGGTGGAGACGGCCCGCCACCTGGTCGGGCCGGTGAACGGCCAGGCGCAACGCCTCCATCTCGGGCCGGGGAAGTGGCGACCGGCCCGGAGGCCGGGCGGGGAGCGGGCCGGGGGCGGGGCCCGGACGGGCCCGGGGAGCGCTGGGGACGGGGGTGCCGGGCGAGGCGGCGGCGGGACGGCCCGCAGTGGCGGGGACCGGTCGAGGCAGCGCCCGCAGCTGGTCGGGGCTGAGCCGGCACCGGTCCGAGACCTGCATCAGGTACTGGTCCCGGACTAGGGCGTCGGGGTGCTCGGCGATCAAGGCCAGGCTGGCTTCGGCCGCCCGGGCGCGGCCCTCGGGGTTGCGAAGGTCGGCATGAGCGAAGAGGCGCTCGAGGCGGAAGCCGAGGTAGGGCGTGGCACCCAAAACCGCCTGGCGGAGGCGCTCGGGGTCGCTCTGGGCCAGGTCCGCGGGGTCGGCCCCGGCGGGCAGCGAGACGACTGAGATCTCGGCGTCGAAGCGGCGCTCCCAGTCGTAGAAATGCTCGGCCGCCCCCTGGCCCGCGGGGTCGGCGTCATAGGCCAGGACGATGCGGCGAGAAAAGCCGGTGAGCAGCTTGATGTGCCCCTCCGCCAGCGCCGTGCCGCAAGTGGCCACCGCCTCGGTGACGCCGGCGCGGTGCAGGCCGATCACATCGGTGTAACCCTCGCACACCACCACCCGGCCCTCTTGGACGACGGTTGACTTAGCCCAGTTGAGCCCGTACAGGACCCGGCTCTTGTCGTATATGGGCGTCGCCTGGGTGTTTTTGTACTTGGGCCCCGACCCCCCGGGCAACAGCCGCCCACCCAGGCCCACCGGCCGGCCGGCGGCGTCGAAGATCGGGAACAGGACCCGGGCCCGGAACGAGTCGGTGAGGCGGTCCGCCTTGTTGCGGTACGCCAGGCCTACGGCCACGAGAAGGTCGCCCTTTACCCCGGCATTGCCCACCAGGGCGTCCCAACCCGCGGGCGCCCAGCCCAGGCGGTACTTCTTCACGGTCTCGCTGTCGTAGCCCCGGCTGCGCAGGTAGCGCCGGGCGTCGGCAGCATCGGGCGCACCCAGGAGGCGGGCGTGGTACCAGTTGACAGCTCGCTCCATGGCTTCGGTGAGCTCTGTAGCCCGTTTGTGCGCCCCGCCGGCGTGGTCCTCGCCGTCGTAGCGAAGAGTTATCCCGGCCCGCGCTGCCAGCGTCTCCACGGCGGTGGCAAAGTCCAGGTGCTCGGTCTCGCGCAGGAACGAAATGGCGTCGCCCCGCACCTGGCAGCCGAAGCAATAGTAGACCCCCAGCTCGCCATTGACCGAGAACGAGGCCGTGTTTTCACCGTGGAACGGGCACAGTCCCACCCACTGGGTGCCCACCCGGCGCAGGGCAACGCGTTCGGAGACGAGGGCCACGAGGTCGGTGGCCGACCTGACCCGTTCTTCGTCCTCGGTAACGATCCCCACACGCAGAGACTAAAGCGCGGCAGTGACGGGCCAGGGGCGAGGCCCGGCGTCACCAGGCCAGGCGGGACTGGACCACCTCGACCAGGCGATCGATCGGCACTCGTTCCTG
>JBKQUU010000234.1:0-3676 GCA_052325485.1 Acidimicrobiales bacterium
GTCGAGCGACCCGGGCTGGGGGAACTTGGGCGCCGTCCCCGACCCGCCCCACTCCGGGTCGGACCGGGCCATCAGGGCCCTAGCCGCCCGGGCCAGGGCGTCCTCGCTACCATCAGGGCCGGTCAGGGCACCGGGCCAGGCGAGGTCGTCGATCGTCGCCGGCCCGGGCACGTCGAGGGCCTCAGGCAGGGCGGGGCCGGCCGTCGGGGCCCGGGCGGGGAGCTCGGCGCCGTTGCGCACAGCCTCGGACAGCCTTGCGGCGTCGTCTTCCAGGGACTGGCGGTGCCCGTCCCATAGCTCCGCCACCTGGCGCAAGAGCCGGACGAAGGCTGCTTTGCGCAGGTAGGTGCCGGCCCAGAAAGGGCGGCCGTCGGGCAGCGCCAGCACCGTCATCGGCCACCCGCCGCTGCCGTTTACGAGCTGGACGGCCTCCATGTAGACGGCGTCGACATCCGGACGTTCCTCCCGGTCGACCTTCACGGCGAGGAAGCGGGCGTTTAGCAGCTGCGCCACCTCGTCGTCCTCGAAGCTCTCATGAGCCATGACGTGGCACCAGTGGCAGGCCGAATAGCCCACGGAGATGAGCACCGCTACGTCTCGACGGCGGGCCTCGGCGAAGGCCTCGTCTGACCACGGCCACCAGTCGACCGCGTTGGTGGCGTGTTGGCGCAGGTAGGGGCTAGCTTCCTGGGCTAGGCGGTTGGCTTCCGGCATCCCTCCACGTTAACGGCGGGACTACCGGCAAATAGGACCGGCGCCCGGCCCGGGAACACCCGGGCTATTCGTTGTCTTGGCCGTCAAGGTACGGGTGGTGGGAAAGCGCGGTGTTGGGTGAGGCCGCGTAGATGCGGTCGCGAGCGCTCGACAGGTCGAGCCCTTGGTTTGCCACCTCGAGCCCATCGAACAGCTCGCCTGAGTCGAGGCCGAGCAGGGCGCAGGCCGCGTCGTGGAGGCCTTCCACGTAGCCGGCGTCGTGAGACGCCCGCATGGCGGCCTTGCTCGGCCGGCCTCCGAGGTCACCGTTTTCATGGTCGGCGATGGCCTTGGCCACCAGCCACAGGGCACCGAAATGGCCGTCGCGGTTGGTGGCCACCGCTCGGGCTACCCGCTCGGCGCGCTCAGCTCGGAGCCGGGCATCTGGGGCCACCTGGTCCAGGCCCAGGGCCGCCACCGGTCCTTCGACGGGCTCTGCAGGTGCACTTTGGTCCGTCATTGTCCCCTTCCCTTCGGGTCGGTCGTAGCTTGCCCGTGGGGGTGGCCCCGGATGCTATCGCGGCCCCGAGGCCACGGCATCTACTGTTGTGAGGACGGTCCTATTGTGCAGGGCCCGGGGCAGAAGGGCGTCCTGGGGCGTCGACAATCTCGTGGACGAGGGGTGGTGCGCTTACGGGCCGCGCCGACCAGCCGAGCGCCTGGAGCACGGCCAGCTCCCCGTTGCGGGCGTCCCGGCCGTCTCGGGCGAAAACTCTCCCTATGGTGTCGCCCGCATGGGACCGGTCACCGATCTTCACGTGAAGGCTGAGGCCGACGGCGGGGTCAATTACGTCATCGAGTTTTTGCCGACCGGCGCCCAGTGCCCCTGATGCCCGCCCGATCGCCTCGGCATCGACGGTGGCGAGCCAGGCGTCTTGGGGGGCGTGCACATCGATGACCGTGGGGGCGGCGGGGAGCAGGGACGTATCGTCGACTACATGGGGGTCGCCACCTTGGGCTTCGACCAGTAAGCGGAAACGGTCCAGGCCGGCCCCGCTGCTCAAGGCTTGTGCGGCTCGTTGACGTCCGGTCACGGCGTCGGGGGCCACACCGGACAAGGCGGCGAGGTGGCCGACGAGGATGAGGCAAAGATCGACAAAGCGGGACTGGTGCTCGCCTTTGAGGACTTCGATCGCCTCCCGGACGTCGATGGCGTTGCCGACGGTGTTGGCCAGGGGTTGGTCCATGTCGGTAATGAGCGCCCGGGTGGCGCGCCCAGCCGTCGTCCCCAGTGCCACGCAGATGGTGGCCAGCTCTCGGGCGCTATCGACCGTCTTCATAAACGCCCCGGAGCCGACCTTCACGTCGAGAAGTATGGCCTGCGCCCCGCCCGCGATCTTCTTGCTCATGATGCTGGAGGCGATGAGCGCGGTGTTGCCAACGGTGGCGGTGACGTCCCGCAGGGCATAGATGGCCTTATCGGCAGGGACCAGGTCGGCGGTTTGGGCGCACACCACTACGCCGATGCGCTCGACCTGGGCCAGCAGTTCTTTCTCCGAGAGCTGGGTGCGCAGGCCGGGAATGGCCTCGAGCTTGTCCAGGGTCCCCCCGGTGAAGCCCAGGCCCCGGCCTGACAGTTTGACGGTCTGCATGCCGAGCGCTGCGGCCAGCGGGGCGACGACCAGGGTGGTGCTGTCGCCCACCCCACCGGTGGAATGCTTGTCCACGGTCGGCCCCCTCAGCCCGGCGAGGTCGAGCCGGTCGCCGGAGGCGACCATGGCGTCGGTCAGGGCCACGGTCTCGTCGTGGCTGAACCCTCGCAGGTAGCCAGCCATCAAGAACGCCGCCATCTGGTAGTCGGGGACCTCCTTGGCGCTGTAGGCGGCGATCAGCTCGCGTAGGTCCCCGCTGGCGATGACGTGACCGTCCCGTTTGGCAGCGATTAGGTCGACGATGTGCACCCTTGTTACCCGGGCCTTTCTGTTGGGTCGAGCTCGGCCAGGATAGCGGCGCTGGCCGACAGCCCCAGGCGGGTGGCGCCGGCGTCGATCATGGCCAACGCGGTCTTGGCGTCGTGGATGCCTCCCGCCGCCTTGACCCCGAGCCGTCCGCCAACCGCCCTGGACATGATCTCGATCGCTTCTACCGTGGCGCCTCCGGAGGGGTGGTACCCGGTGGAGGACTTGACGAAATCGGCGCCTGCCGCCTCGGCGGCGCGACAGGCGCAGAAGATCTGTTCAGGGCTCAGTACGGCGCTCTCGATTATGACTTTTAGGATCTTGCCACCGGTCAGAGCTGCTCGCACAGAGGCGATATCGGCAGTGGCCCTATCCCATTCGCCCCCTAGGACCAAGCCCAGGTTTATGACCATGTCCGCCTCGTCGGCCCCGTCGGCGGCCGCCCTGGCGGCTTCTTCGGCCTTGATCTCGGGACGATGGGCGCCGGATGGGAACCCGATCACCGCCACCACTTTGACGCCGGGACCTCGTAGGCGCGGCGCGGCGACGCCCACCATCGTCGGCGAGATGCAGACGCCGTAGACCTCAAGGTCCACTGCCTGGTCGCAGAAGGCGCCGATCTCGGCCGTGGTCGTCTCGGGCTTTAGTAGGGTGTGGTCGATGATGGTCGCCAGCTCGAGGCGCGTCCTGGTCATGGCTGCTTGGCTCATTTCGCTTCGAAGAGAGGGACGAGGTCGGCGTTGAGGCGGCCGAGCCGGCGCTCAGCCACAGCGGTCGCCGCAGGTACGTCGCCGGAGGGCCCGACCGGGACCACTACCTGGAGGTATACCTTCAATTTCGGCTCGGTCCCGCTCGGTCGGACCACCACTCGGGCCTTTTCCCCGCAGCGCCAAACCAGCACGTCGCTTGGTGGCAGCGTCAGCTTGTCGATATGACCGTCGGCGTGCCGGCGGGTACCAGCGGCGACGTCGTCGACCTCGGTCACGGCGCACCCCGCCAGCTCGGGCACCGGCACCGCCCGCAGT
>JBKQUU010000235.1:0-13356 GCA_052325485.1 Acidimicrobiales bacterium
CTGGCAGCCATCAGTTCTGTCCCCCTTTCTTGTTGCCGTCATGATCGAGGGCTCTCGATAGCGCCTTTCGCAGCGCTCGGTTCATGAAGTCGTCGCTCACGTGGGTGTAGATAGCGGTGGAACTGTCGCATTCGTGGCCCACCTGGACCTGTATAAAACGACGGTCGGCGCCATCCTCAGAACTGGTAATGGGCGATGTTCGAACTGTGCCGAATAGCGATGCTCCAACGACTGCCTGGCAAGCCATTCGACATGGTCCGCGATCGCTCTGTGGGCAGTATGCCTTGGGGTCGCTGAGACTTGGCGCGGTGGCCACCTTCCTCGGTCTGCACTTGTGCCTTCATGGCCTGCTGTCGGGCGTGGAAGTAGGCCGTAAAAGGCTTGACCTTTTGCCGCTCTGGCACCGAGCTTTCGGTCTTCCCGGCACCAACGGCCCCCTGGGGGGCCGGCGGTAGTGGGGGGGTAGCCGCGGCGGCCTCAGCTGCCGGTGCTGGCCGAGCGAGCGAGCGCCGCTGCGTATGCGGCCCAGTCGGCGCCGACCGTGTTAGCCCAGCGGACAGCAGTGCCCGGGGAGAGGCCGAGGGCTTGGGCCAGCACGGCCGCCGGAAGAGAGCCGGCCAGATGGGCGAGTGCGCAACGCCGTCCGGCGGCCGGTTCGATGCCAAGACGGCGCAGCCGTTGGCCGAGCTGGCCGGCAGTGAGGGGCAGCCCGGGGTCGAGGCCAGGGAACAGCCATGGTGTGGCAGTAGGCGAGCCGACACCACGGAAAGGCCGGCCCCCGTTCACGAGACGGGCGAGCAGCTTCTCCAACGGCGGGGGCACCTCGAGCGCGCTGGCGCCGAGGTGCAGCCGGGCCCCGCCCGAGGTCAGCTCAACCCGGTCACGGGTAAGAGCGGTGATGCGGCTGAGCTGTTGGCCGTAGAGGAGCACGAGCAGCCCGGCCACCCTGTCGGCCAGGTCGATGTCCTCGTCGTGGAGCAGCGACCGGGCTGTGGCCCAGCGCTCGTCGTCGGCCGCCACGGGCCCTTCTTGGCGGGCCCTGCCGGGCAGCTCGAAGCGCGCGGCGAGCCTGCGGTCGGCCGCCCAGCCCAAGAAATCCCGCACCTCTGGCGCGCTCGGCGGCCCTTCGGCCAGCCAGTCGTCCAGATCTGCTTGGGTGGCTGCGGCCAGGTCAGCCCGGCGGGCGGCCAAGAAGCCCAGGAAGGCGATAGCCGAGCCCAGGTTCACCTTGGCGTAGCGGGTCGCCGTGCGCGGCGCCCCGGCAGCTTCCGCTTGCTGGCGGGCACGGCGCGGCACCCGCCAGGTCGCATAAGAACGCAACAGCCGGCGCTGAGCTTTGTCCTCGACGCCCGCCAGGCGCCCGGCCACCCAGGCTTCGAGGCGCACGAGGGCGTCATCGCGGACGGCGAGCACCCCGTTGGCGACAAGCAGGTGACGGAGGTACTCGGCCCCGCGCCGAGCCGGGTGGGCGTCGAGGTCCTCATGGGTGAGGGCGAGCCGCCCGGACGCGACTTCGCGCAAGAGGCGGGCTGACGCCGAGCGGCGCAGCCAGTTATGGGCGCTGTAAGGCTGGGGGGCGGCGATGATCGCCTCGTAAACGGCCCCGAGCTGGCCCTGTGGTCCCCCGGTGAAACCGGACGACGATCACCCAGATCGTGAACGGCGTCCGGGTCGGCACGTCCGCCTAAGAGGATCCTCAGCGCTCGTTCTCGTCGCCCGTCTCGAACTGTACCGGCACGGCCTGGACAGCCCCGGACGGCCGGCAGTGGGGCATGTTGGCCGACCGGTCTACCCGCCGCGAGGACCGAGCGCCTACTCTGCGCCCGCCCCCACCATGATCGTGGCCCGGACCTATAACCCATTTGCGACCCCATGCCTCCAGACGAGGAAACGCTGCCCTAAACGCCGAACCGGCACTTTCTATTGTTCACACTTGGAACTGACGTCTTTGCGCCAGATTGTCTAGTTCCAGATTGTCCAGTTATAGAGCGCCCGGTCCCGATGATCGCCCTTGGGGCGAAGGGGTACAGACCTCCATGCTACGGCCCGGTGTTCCGGGCGCGGAGCCGACAACTGATCGGCTAACCAGTCGTTCTTGTTGTGCGCGAATAGGAGCCGCCCAGGCGTAAGCCGGTCGGCAACGGCCCTGAGAGGGATTCTCGGCGGTGGAGATGATCCTAAGCCCTGGCTGTGGCGGCCGGGCCCTCCGCCCCAGGCCGCACCGGCGGCCCCGGCACTATCCGGCGATCGAGAAGCTCAGTGACCTCGAAGTGGTGATTAGGCGGGCGGTGTTGGTCGCGGTGACTGTGAGCGAGTACGTCCCCGGCTGGAGCACACGCGAAGGCGAGAGCCGCCCCTGGAAGGCCACGTGGTTGACGCCCTTGTCGCCGGCGAGCTCAAGCGTGCCCATGAGGGACGTCCGCGTGCAGCCCGCGTTGTGCTGGTTTGCGTTGTCCGGAGCGGCACAAACCCCGCGGGCCACGCGACCGGGGGCGCGTTGGATGAAAGTGAGGGCGACCGTGGCCCCCTCGTTGAGATCGAACGAGAACACGGTGCCGGCCGGCGGGCCCTTTCTACTGGTGCCCGACGAGAGCTCGGCGCCCTCGCGCCAGACGGGGGCCGATTGGCTCAGTGCGCTGATCTTTGGCGCCGGAAGAGGGACCTTGACGAACCTCGCTTGGACCGCCGTGGCGGCGTCGATGGTTAGCTGGCAGACCTTGGTCGTCACGCGACACGCGCCCCGCCAACCGCCAAAGTCTGAGCCAGGGGCAGCGGTGGCGGTCAAGGTCACGGCCGTACCCGTCGCATAGGTAGCCGTGCACGTCCCCGGGCAGGAGATCCCCGGTCCCCTGACCTTGCCCCTGCCATTGCCCGCGACCGAGACGGTCAGCGTGTGGGTCTGCGTGAACGTTGCCGTAACGGCGTGGTCGGCGCTCATCGTAAGCGTGCAGCCGCCGGTCCCCGCGCAGTCGCCGCTCCAACCGGTGAACGCCGAGCCGGGGGCGGGGGCGGGGGTCAGAGTTAGGCTGGTTGACGCGCCGTAGCTGCCGGAGCAGCCGGTCGGGCAGGTGATCCCGGTACCGCTGACGGTGCCGGTCCCGCTCCCGCCCAGCGTTACTGTAAGCGCGTGGCACGCCTGAGCCGGGTCGGCCTGGCCGGTGCATGCCGGCTGGACCTCGAACGCGCCGATGTCGGCCCCGTCGCCACCAGCCGTGTTGGCGATGCCTGGGAAGTCGACCGGCCGAGGCTCGCCGCGCTGGTCGGTGCTAAGCCCGAACGAGTCGCCGGCGTCGATGGCCGGGCTACCCGGCAGTAGTGCCATAGTCTGGGTGGGGCCGCCGTTGTCCTGCAGGGGCCCCAACATCGGGCCCGCGGTCAGCGGCGTGCCCGAGATCGTCCCTCCTTCCCCATAAACGTGGCCAAGTCTGACCACGGCGCCCCGCGCCGCGAACCTGTCGACCAGGTCGAACTGGGAAAGGTCGGCGTTGGCGGTGGCCCCGGGATTGTTCGTCCCGCCGCTCACGGTGATGGGCTTGTCCGAGACGAGGTCGGCACCGCCACCGGCACCATTGGCGACGATCGTGTCCTGCAGCCTTGTTTGCGCCGTGCGCGCCGTGGCGGCGTCGTACGCCAGGTTGAAAATTGCGGCGCCGTCGGTGGCGGTGTTGGCAGCCAACGTCGAGGCGACCGCCGTGAACGTGCCGTTCAGGTTGAACACGGCGCCGCCCAGCGCGCTGGCGTGGACGGGCACATTGTCGGCCCCGGCGATGGCCTGGTTGCCCGTCAGCGTCGAGTTGGTGATGCTGAGCTGGCCCTCCATGTTGAAGATGGCACCGCCCATCCCCGCCCCGCCGCCGCCGGCCGGGTTGGCGCCGCCGGTACCGTTACCGCCGCCGAAACCACCAAGGCCACTGCCGCCGCCTCCGCCTCCGCCGAAGCCGCCGTCACCACCGTTGCCGGCGGGGTCGGTAACGGTGGTGACGCCGTAACCCCCCCCGCCGCCGAAGCCTCCGCCGCTACCGCCCGGGCCATACTCCTCGGCGGTGGTGGTGCTGGTGGCGCCGCCGCCACCACCCACGCCGCCGCCCCCGCCACCGAAGCCGAAGCCGCCGCCTGCCTCGCCATCGCCGGCACCGCCACCGCCACCGCCGTCCCCGCCGGCACCGCCCGGGACGTCGACAGAGGCGCCGCCGGCGCCACCCATCCCCGTCAGCGGGCCACCACCGCCGCCCCCTGGGGACCCCGTAGCTGGGCCGCCGTCCTCGGCCAGGGCGAACCCCGCTCCGCCGCCGTCGCCCACGATGAAGTCCGGGCGCACGTCGTTGCTATTTGTACCATTACCGCCGCTGGCGCCCCCGAAGGTGCCGGCGCCGAAACCGCCGCCCGTTTGACCATCCGAGCTCGTCCCGATGCCGCCCCCGCCGTTGCCAGCGGCGGTGTCTCCTGACTGGCCGCCCTGGGCGGTGTTCCCGGTGAGCGTGCTGGCCTCGATGGAGACCGTCCCTTGGCTGAATATCGCCCCGCCCATACCGGCGCCACCCCCACCGAGGTCGGAGCTCCCGCCCTTAGCCCAGCCGCCGCTGAGCGTCAGGTCCTCGAGCGTCAATTCGCCCGGGCCCGGGGACACATAGTTCGGGGTGGCCGGGTCGGCGATGTTGGCGCCGACAAAAAAGAAGCGGAAGTCCGGTGCCGATGCGGCGCGAGTGATGGTCGCCCCGTTGCCCACGATCGTGATGTCGCTGGCGATCGCCGGCAGGCCGTTGGGGCCGTACCAGTTGTTGTCCACCGCCCTCAGGGTGTAGGTGCAGCCAGTGCCCAACTGCACCGTGCTCGGCCCACCGCCTGAGTTGGCGTTGTCGATCGCGGTTACTAAAGACCCGGGGTCGCCGGTCGTCCCCGAGCATGCGGCCGTGAACGTCGCCCCCGACGCCGATGCCGACGCCGGCAGGCCGACCAGTGCCCCTAGTACCACCGGCCCGGCCAGGCACGCGGCCAGCGCGAGAAGCAATCGCCTCAAGCTGCCGCTCCGGTGCCGCTGACCGCCTCGGTGACACGGTCGAGGCAGCAATGAAGCGCGTGCCGCGGCGACGCCCACGGCCTCGATCGACTCCGCCCGGTAGAGGTGGACGCACGTCTCGTCCGCCGGGATGAGGATCGAGCGGACGTGGTGGACCCGCGTGCCCTCTCGCCGCAGCTGATCGGCGGCCCCTCGTGCGGCCTTGGCGCACTGCGCCGCGTCCTGCCCAGCCTCGGCCGGGACGTAGTGCTCGCCCACGAACTCTCGCATCGAGGACACTGTACGGACGGCCCGGCCTCGGCGAAATAACGGAAAACCTGGCTCTATTGGCGCCCGCGCTCGCTCATGGGGCCCCCGGACGGCCGCTTGGCGAGCTGAGCGCGCCAGCGAACGCCGAGCTTGGCGTACGCGCGCGAGATCGACCTCGACCGTGTTTACCGTCACGTACAGACCATGAGCAGCACTGAGCGGGTACACCAGCGTGTGGGACGCCCTCGAAGAGACGCCCGGCGCGGCCGAGAACATGAGGATCCGCTCCGCGCTGATTCAGGAGCTGGTCGCCTACATCAACAGGTCTGGCATGACCCAGGCGCAGGTGGCACGCAAGTTCGGTCACCCAGCCCCGCACCTCAGATCTCACCCGGGGCAAGATCGACCTCTTCAGCATCGACGCCTAGTCAACATGCTGACCGCGGCCGGGTTGCACCTCGACTTGCGCATACGCGAAGCGAGTTGACCCGAGGACCCGGCGGCGGCCCTCAGGGCGAGCCGGCCGGCGTCAGCGCTCGGATAGTTATGCCAAGCTGCGGGCGCCATCCGTGCGCGAACGGGATGGCATGGGAGGAATGGCGGGGGTGCTGTACGCACTGGCGGGCGGGGACCGGGCGTACCAGGTCATGCTGCTTCGGGAGCACGCCAAGTAAAGCTGATGCGCCCCGGCACAGGTTGGGCGTCGCACCAGGCAGTGCCCGGGCCTGGATCCCGGGTAGTTAGTCAGTTAACATGCGATTTCCTATGGCGGTTCAGCGCCCGTCGGCCGCGCGGCGCGTGCCGGTCTTCCGAGGCAGGGCCTCGGAGCGGGACCGCTTGGCCCGGCTGCTGGACCAGGTCCGTTCCGGCGAGAGCGCAGCCCTGGTCGTGCGCGGTGAGGAGGGGATAGGCAAGACCGCCCTGCTGGACCAGTGCGCCGGGATGGCCTCGGGTTTACAGGTGGCCCGCATCGCCGGGATGCAGTCCGAGATGGAGTTGCCGTTCGCCGGGTTGCACCAGCTCTGCGCACCGGTCCTGGGCAGGGCCGAGGCTCTTCACGAACCTCAGCGCAACGCCCTCCAGGTGGCGTTCGGGCTGACGTCGGGCGACGCTCCCGACCGTTTCCTGATCGGCCTGGCGACGCTCAGCTTGTTGGCTGAGGTGGCGCAAAAGCGCCCGTTGTTGTGCCTCGTCGACGACGCCCAGTGGCTCGACGCCGCCTCCGGCCAGGTCCTGGGGTTTGTGGCCCGCCGGCTCCTAGCCGAGTCGGTGCTGATGTTGTTCGCCGTCCGCGAGCCCACCGACGACCACCACCTGGCGGGGTTGGCGGAACTGAGGTTGTCCGGCTTGGCCGATGACGATGCCCGGGCTCTTCTGGTCACCACCACCCTGGGCCGAGTCGATGCCCGAGTCCGGGACCGCATCGTGGCTGAAACGCGGGGGAACCCGCTGGCGTTGCTGGAACTGCCCAGGGGTATGAGCGCCGCCGAGGTGGCCGGTGGGTTCGCAGGTCCCCGCTCGGGGGGCCTTTCCGGTCAGCTCGAGGAGCACTTTTTACGGCGTTTTGATGCGTTGCCCGAGGCCACCCGGCGCCTGGTGCTGGTCGCCGCGGCGGACCCAACCGGCGACGTCGCTCTGCTACGGCGCGCGGTGCGGGCGCTCGGGATCGCGAACGATGCCGCCACCGACGCCGACGGCGAGCAAGTCGTCGAAATCGGCGAGCGAGTGCGGTTCCGCCATCCCCTGGTCCGTTCCGCCATCTATTCGGGAGCGTCCGCGGAGGAGCGCCGGGCCGTGCACCGGGCCTTGGCTGGCGCCATGGACCCGGAGGTCGACCCCGACCGTCGCGCCTGGCACCTCGCGCTGGCGACGGTAGGGCCCGACGAGGAGGTGGCGTCCGAGCTCGAACGGTCAGCCAGCCGAGCCCTGTCACGCGGTGGCCTGGCTGCGGCCGCTGCGTTCCTTCAGCGCTCAGTCGCCTCAACTCAAGATGCGCAGCGCCGAGCTGATCGGGCCTTGGCAGCCGCCCAAGCCCACATCCAAGCCGGAGCGTTCGACGAGGCGCTCAGACTGCTGGCCACGGCGGAGACCGATGCACAGAACGAGCTGCAGCGCGCCCGGACCGATGTGCTGCGCGGGCAGGTCGCATTGGCCGCCGGTCCAGTTTCCGAGGCCTCCGCCCAGCTCCTCAAGGCTGCCAAGCGCCTGGAGCCGTTAGACGTCGGCGCGGCTCGAGAGACGTACCTCGACGCCTGGCATGCCGCCTTGTACGCCTGTCGCCTAGGAAATAGCGGGCAGCTGCGGGAGGTGTCCCAGGCAGCGAGAGCCGCTCCAGCATCGTCTGACCCGCCTCGCCTGTCCGATCTGCTGCTGGACGGCTTCTCGCTGCTTGTCAGTGAAGGACTGGCAGCGGCGGCACCGACCCTACGCAGTGCAGTCGGCGCGTTCCTCGGTGAAGAGACCTCCATTGAAAAAGGCTTCCAATTGGGGACCATGGCCGCATTGGCCGCCGGTACGCTCTGGGATTTCGACAGCATGGATGCAGTGATGAGCCGTCAGACAGAACTGGCCCGCAGCGCCGGCGCACTCGCGCCGTTATGTTTTACTCTCACCGGCGACATTTTTGTTCTGGCCTGGCGGGGTGACTTCTCCACGGCCGCTGCGTTGACGGCCGAGACGGATGCCTTAATCGAGGCGACCGGCATCCGCCTAGCGCCGACGGGTGCTCTCTTGCTCGCAGCCCTAACCGGGGATGAGCCTCATAGCTCGACCCTCATCGAGGCAGCGATCGATCTTGCCAGATCCCAGGACGAGGGTTTTATAGTCCAGGTCGGGCTTTGGGCGACCGCTATCCTCTACAACGGTCTGGCTCGCTACGAAGAGGCCCTGTCAGTTTCTCTGCAGGCTAGTGAGGCGCCGGCACCACATCTGGCTGCTAGGGCGCTCCCAGAGTTGATCGAGGCGGCCGCTAGGACTGCTAACGACGCTCTTGCAGCAGACGCTCTCGAGCGGCTCGCTGACAGCACCAAGGGGAGCGAAAGCGACTGGGCCCGGGGCCTTCTGGCGCGTTGCCAGGCACTGGTCATCGACGACGAGACGGCTGAAGAGCACTATGGCGAGGCCGTCGAACGCCTCGGCCGAACGGCGCTGCGGCCCGAGCACGCCCGGGCGCACCTGCTCTACGGCGAGTGGCTGCGTCGCCAGAACCGCCGCGTAGATGCCCGCCACCAGCTCCGCCGGGCCTACGACATGTTCTGTGAGATGGGGATGCTGGCATTCACCGAACGCGCCCTGCATGAGCTGCGGGCGACGGGTGAGACCGTCCGCAAGCGACAGGACGATACGCGCAATGACCTCACGCCCCAAGAGGAGCATATTGCCCGTCTGGCTCTGGAGGGACGGACAAACCCGGAAATCGGTGCTCAGTTGTATATCAGCGCCCGTACGGTCGAATGGCACTTACGCAAGGTGTTCGTGAAGCTCGACATCACTTCGCGTAGAGAGCTCCGCAACGCATTACCCGCACGAACGCGGGCCCGCGAACCGAACTGAGCCGCGAGCGTTTCGTCTCCGGCAACCATCGGCGGTCCGGGACCAACGCCCGTTCAGAGGATCCCGTTGACCTCGTGGACGTCCCCGCACGGCACCCCCAGCGCCTCGTGATGGTGACGCACCGCCGCTGCGTCAGGGGCCTCCAACAGGCAATAGACCTTCCCCTCGGGATTGTGGAACAGCTCGACCTGCCTCACACCGAACTGGTCCGCCTTCTTGGCCTTCGCGTCTTGCGTGATCTGGTCCACGGCCTCTGTCGGAAGCTGGAGGTTTTCGTGGAAGTCCATGTACAGCGGCATAGCATGCCTCCTTGTGTCGTACCGGTCAGCTTCGTGCCGTGCCGAGTGGTTGTTTAGGCAACCCTATCGGGGAAGGCTCGGACCACAGCGGCGGTGCGGTTGGAGACGTTCAACCTGGCGTAGATGTTCTCCAGGTGAGTTCGCACCGTCCCCTCCGACAGCCCGAGCTGGCGAGCGATCTGGAAATTGCTACGCCCGCCCGCGATCAGGTGCAACAGGTCCCACTGGCGAGGGGTGAGCTCGGGGACGGGGCTGCGCCGGCGTTCAGCGTCGTGGTAAGCGTGCTGGAGATGGGGCCGCAGTAAGGTGAGCAGCGCCGGGTCGCGCTCGGAGAAATCAAGGCTGGGTTCGCGCAGGAAGAAGAGCCGAACGGTGCGGCCGGGCCCGGCATCAGGCCCCGGAGGCTCGGACAGGCACAGCTGGATCTGGTTCTCGAGCCCCTGCGGCCGCATGACTTCGCGGTACATACCCGTGGAATGCCATTGGCGGACCGAGTAGAAGTCATCAACCTTCACGATGCGGCGCAGGTCTCCGGTGCGGTCAGGGTAACTGCAGGCCTGGCAGTCCCAGTAGTGCTCCCAATGGGCCCGGAACAAGTCCTCGTCGCCTGGGCCCTCCTCCCCATCTTCTTCGGGGATTTGCTGGGCGAACCAGAGTTGCTGCAGGGCCGTGTCGTAGCCATGGCACAACAAAGCGTCGCAGGGGGCCAGGTCCTTCAGGTCCCTCAGGAGCGAGAGCGGCAGTCCCTGGGCGGGCAAGTCTGAGCGTACCTCAGAGACGACCCCAGCCAGGGCCCGCAGCTCCTGTTCGTTGGTGGTGAGACGAGCAGTCGTGGCGGTCCCCTTCCTCCTTGCAGGGCTCAGGTTACGCCAGGTCGCCGGGCATGGGTATCCGTAAAACGTCGTATAGCGGACCGTCGGTCGACCTGCTCATACTTCCAAAGAGAGTCGTCCCAAAGAGCCCAAGGAGGTCCCCGTGAACCACATCCGCTACGTCAGGAGCACAGCGAGCATCGTCGTGGCCGTCTGCAGCACCTTGTTCGGCGTCGTCCTTTTCGCCGCCTCGGCGTCCGCCACGGTGATGCCCGGCCCGGGTGGAGGGCCGCTCGCCGTGCCACCCCGTCCACACCCCATCGTGGCCCACACCGTTGTCGCTGCCGGCATGGCCGGATGGCAGGTCACCGTCATCGCCGTTGGAGCCGCGCTGTTCACGGCCACCGTCGCGGTCCTCATGGACCGCGCCAGGGCGGCACGCCGAAGCGTGAGGGTGTCGGCTGCTTAGGCTCTAGGCATGACCAGTCGGTAGCCCCAGTCCGCGGCCACAACGACCGACGCCGCCAGGACCAGGTCATCCGGGGTGAGCCAAAAGCCCCCGGACGTGGCCAAACTAGGGCTGGAGGAGGCCGCTCACCTCTATGAACTTCGCCGCAAGGCGCTGCGAGTGCTCCATAACGCTGACGCGGGTAAGCTAGGACGGGCGTAGCGGGTGGCCGTCAAGCCATGCGGCTTGCTCTGACCGGTCCACGTCGCCCGCTCCAGATGGATCCGTCGGGAGCGACATTTCAACCAGGGTCCCTTACGGCACGAGCCGCCCTGACGGCTCGGCATGGGCCGCACGGTGCCCCAGGCAGCGCCATGATGTCCCTGCTGAGGCGAGCCAATTCGACCGAGCCCCTCCCGGGCGTGCTAGTCGACGTACAAGCAAAAGGGGTGGCCGGCGGGGTCGAGCATGACCCGCAGTTGGTCAGGTGCTCGGTCTTCTGGCTGGGGCGCTGCGACCGTCCCTCCCATCGAGACTGCGTAGGCGACGGCGGTCTCGATGTCATCGACCTCAATCTCGAGGTGGAGCATCTTGTCCTTCGCGCCAGGCTGCTCTGGCCAGACCGGCGGCTTGTACCACTGCTCTGTTTGGAATGCCAGACCTACACCTCCGGCCGGGTCCCGCAAAGCGGTCCAGCCGCCGTCCCGAGCAGTGATCTCCCACCCGAGAAGCTGGCCGTAGAACTGTGCGAGCTCGTCCGCGTCGGCGCAATCGAGGCAGACGCCCGTCAAGCGACGACACGGACGATCAGTTGTCCGGCTCGAGGTCATACCGTCCTTCCCTCCCGAGCGCCGGAGAGGTCCGCCCGCCTTAGGGCGGCATCACGGCCCGGCCGCCCTCTTCGCGTGCCGTTGTGGAACTGTGCCTGGGCATCACTTTAGCGATGGCTCTCGTCGATCTTGCCGCGCGGAGAGGTAGGAGGTGTTTAGGTCGCCGGATGGGGCGTGAGCGGCAAGGTCTCGACCGCCATCCAGGCGGCGACGGGCAGCGACTGCAACAGCTCGTCGAGCTTGTTCCGGTGGCGCCGAGAGGCCGTCGTCGCGCCGGTAGGAGACCGTGGCCGAGCCCCGGGAGCGACGGCGGTCTGGTCACCAGCTTCTGGGCCCTGGGGCCGACCAGGGTTTCCCACGGGGGCGAGCGAGAGGGTGGGGGCGCGACGGTTGGTATTGGGTATGAAGCTTGAGATAGTCGTGGTGCCCGTGTCGGATGCGGGCCTTACCGGAGATCACCACCCGTCTTCCGGGCGCTGATCTTAAGAGAGTCGCAAAGGAGGTGCCAGTGACGAAGATAAGGGGACGCAGGGTCATAAAGGCGGCGGTGATGGGCGGCGTAGCAGGTGGCGCCGGGACAGTGGTGATGGACCTCATTGAGTATGCGCGGTACCGCCAGGGTGGCGGCAGTCAGCAGCTCATCGCCTGGGAGACTGCCGAGGGTGCCGACAAGTGGGACAACGCCTCATATCCCGGTCAGTTCGGGAAGTGGGTGGTCGAGAAAGTCACCGGCCAGGAGCTGCCTGACAGCTGGGCGCGGTCAACAACCAACATTGTGCATTGGGCGACAGGCCTCGGGTGGGGTGCCCAGTTCGGGCTCCTCAACGGCGGGAGCCGCCGACGTCGGTGGCAGCTGGCGGTGCTGTTCGGGCCCACCGTCTGGCTGGCCAGCTACGTGGTCCTACCAGTGGCAAAGGTGTACAAGCCGATCTGGGAGTATGACGCCCGCACCCTCGCACGGGACTTGAACGCCCATATGGCGTACGGCTTGGTGACGGCGGCGGCGCTTGCCGTCCTCAGGCCCGCGGTCAAGTCGTAGATGCCCGCTTGGCCTGCCTAACCGTCACCGGCCGGGCGGAGCCGAAGCGTTCCTCTGCCGCTTGAGGCACGATGGGTTCCGTGGGGCCCATGGCTGACGACGTAGAAACCAGGTTGAGCGGCCGGGCAAAGTCCTTGCGGGCGCTCCACAACGGCATCGGGGCCGGAGAGCTCGTCTGCATCGGTTATGTATGGTTCTGCGCGCTTGCTCGGCGACGAAATGTCTGGCTTCGAGCGTGCATTGCGGTGCTGATGGGAGAAGGCGTAGCCCTTGTGGTCGCCAACGGTTGCCCATTGGGCGTCTTCCAGCGGCGTGCCGGTGACGAGGTGCCGATGTTCGAGCTCTGGTTCGGGCGACGCGCGGCACCTTTCGCCATCCCCGCCTTCGCCGCCATGGCGCTCGTTGGCGGGGGGGTCCTTGCTCTTCGCCCTCTGGACGGTCAAAGCCCTCGAGCCCGCGCCTGACAAGGCCGGGTGGCGGCCAATAGGCGTGCCAGACGGAGCGACCGTGTGGTGGAGGCGACGGCAGAAGGGGCCGGCAACAACGCGCTGGGCTCAGGGAGTCAGGCTCATATTGTCCCAGTAGATGACCGTGCCCTTGGTCGCTTTGGAGAAGTCTGGCTCCATAGCGCCATAAACCTCACCGGCCGCCGGTTTTATGCCGGTGAGCGGGAGCTGGGCCCAGGTGTTGGGGACCAAGCTGACCCACGGGCCATTGGCCGTGTCAACGTAAGAACCGCTCGAAGTCAATAGGTCGACGCCTATGTCCACCTTTACCGCGGCGGTGGCCTTCACCCATATGTCGGCGGAGTAGGTCTCAGCCGAGCTGACCGGAGCGTACCAGCTCGGGTTGTCGTCCAGGTCCCAGCCGCCGCTAGAGGAGGTCGTGGTCTGCGCCAGCGCCCACGACGAACCGGGGTAAACGACCGTTGACTCGCGGGCCAAGGTGCTGCCCCAATAATCAACGGGGACGGCCGAGCTCGCAAAGTTAGGGTCTGGGACCAAGTTGGTCGTCGCCGCCGTAGTGGACGAAGAACTGGTGGACGAAGAACTGGTGGACGAAGAACTGGTGGACGAAGAACTGGTGGACGAAGAACTGGTGGACGAAGAG
>JBKQUU010000236.1:0-6109 GCA_052325485.1 Acidimicrobiales bacterium
CTCTTGAAGACCGGCCTCAAGGACCGATGGGGGCCGGGCTCGCACACCAGTACCTGGAACGAGCTGCTCCCGAGGTCCCACACTGCGCCGCGAGTCACTTGCCTGGGGACACTACCTGGTGGGGAACGAAAAGCCGCGGACCCGCCCGGGGGGGGACCACGTTTGGCTAACCTAAGGCAAGGTATTAGCCGATGACAAGGTAGTGGGTGACCCTATCGTCGCCCGTAAGCACACCGGGCCCTGTGTTTAGAAGGAAGCCTGCTTTAGGTACACGAAAACGACGAGCGGGGAGCCTGCCCTGAGCGGGCGTCAAACAAAGGAGGGCTGCAATGTTGTGGGTTGCCATGGCACCGCTTTTACTCCTGGCCCTGGCGGTGGGGACTGTCCCCGTCGTCATGGGGATGGTCCACGACCACCGTGCCCGTCGCGGCGGTCTGGAACGCTCGGACCTCTTCTTCCTGCCCCCCGCCCCGGCGGCGGGCAGGCGCCAAGCGGACGTCGAAGCACCCGAAGACGACCACGAGCTGAAGTTGCGGCTGGAACGGGTCGAAACGACGTTGGCCAAGGTCATGGCCCGGATCGACGCAGGAGCAGTGAGCCCCGCCCCCGAGGGGGCTTAGCCTCGCCGGTTGTGATCAGACAGGCCCGGGGTCGCCGCTGCTCCAGTAGTCCAGCACCGCCTGGGTGTCGTTGCTCTCGGCCCCGGCCAGATAAGCGATTATCCCGTAGCGGTACGAGGTCCAGGTGATGGACGGGGTGGGGTTCGGGTCGGCCGGGTACTGGAGGAGAAAGCGCATGAACTGGCCGGCGGTGGCCCGGGAGTTCCCGATGCGGTAATTACAGACGGTGGTGGCAAAGGCCTTCAGCGGGCACCCGAGGGACGCCTTGGGCCGGGCCACCTCATCGACCCAGACGTGCTCGAAGGCGGCGTCCATGGCTTTGTTATTGGGATAGAGCATGTAAATGACCAAATTGACACCGAGCACCCCTTCGACCTGGCAGTCGACCTCGGCTATCGCCTTGTACCGGAAGATGATGCTCTCCCCTCCCAGGTTCAGCTCCGGGTTGGACGTGCAGCCGAAGTACGAGGAGGGCACGTGGGACATGAGCCGGGCGGCGGGGCTGGTCCCGGTGGACAGAGGGACCGTGCTGGCCGTGGGGGCCGGGGAAGCTTGTCCGGCACAGTTCCAGGAAGCGTCGAGCTGGATAGGTTGGTCGATGGTGCCCCCGCCGTACGGTTCCAGGGTCGCCTCCACCGAGCCGGAGCTGGCGGAAGGCGCCATGGCGAGGCTCCCTGAGCCCAGGTGAGCAGGCCCGGCGTACCCCGCCAGCCAGCTCCCTCCCGCCCCCACCCCTGAAGCGATCTGCACCTCCACGTTGAAAGCGCTGGTGGTGGCCAAGTTGATAGGTCCCGGCGGCGGGACGGTGGAACCGGCAATGGCCAACGTGGTCCCGTTGGCCACTTGGGTGCGCAGGGTGACGCTGGTAAGGACGGTGGCATGGTAGTTGCACAAGCCGGCGACCGAGTAGGAAGCCCGGACCGCTCCTGTTATGGAGATGGTCCCGTAGCTTGTCGCCGCCGTGGCCGGCGCGGTGGCGACGACGACCCCGGTGCCGGCGGCCAAGGCCGTGGCGAGAAGGGCCAAGAGCGAGGTCATGATGCGAGCGGGCATCGTTCCTCCTGGTCAGGGCGACAGAACTTTCAGGAGTTTATACCGGCGGGGCGCCATCTCGCGGGAGACCGCCGTCAAGGTCCAGGTCTTCCCGGCTCGAAATATGTGGTCCACGCCCGCCGCTTGTGCAGAGACGGGTCAGCCGGCTCCGGCGCGCCGCGAAAGCGGTGCCGTGGGGCCCCGCACAAACCAGCTCCGGTCCAAAGAGCAGGCGCTCTGCGGGGGAAGTGGTGCCGTCGGTTCCAAGCTCCGCCCACGCTTCGGAGGCATCATCTTGAGGGGGTTCCTGATCAGTATGTTCATCCCCGGTCAGGCGATCGTGGTGTCGACGTACCTGGTGGCCAAGGACCTGCCGTTCATCCACACGAACCTGCTTGACAACCCTCTCGCCATCTGGCTTCCGGCTGTGCCCAGCGCTTTCAACCTCTTCATTCTCAAACGGTTTTTTGACCAGTTGTCCGACGAACTGATGGAAGCGGCCGAGATAGACGGTGGCGGCGTCGCTCGCAAAGTGTGGAGCATGGTCATCCCCATGGCCCGCCCAGTCCTGGCCGTGGTTCCGATATTCGCCTTCGTGGCTGTATGGCAGTCCTACCTGTGGCCGTTGATGGTGTTCACAGACCCCAACAAGTACCCGCTCAGCGTGGCGGTGACGCAGATTTCCTATAGCGCACCCCTGAACTGGGCACTGGCGGCTGATGTCCTGGCCAGTATCCCGCTATTAGTGATCTTCGTGCTTTTCCAAATCAATATCATCGGTGGCCTGTCGGGTGCCACCACCGGTTAGCGGCAGACTACGCCTGCAGTAACAAGCCGCTGCCGGCGCGGCAGCATCGGCCCGTCCCACCCCGGCGGCGCTATCTCTCCGCGCCCGGTGGCGGGCTCGGCTGGCCAGCTGACGTGGGGCCCGCTCATAGGGTCGACCTCGCCGAAAGGGCGGCGAACCGTGTCCTGCAGGACAAGGGCCAGAGGCAGCCAGGTCGCGCGACATGCGCGAGGTTGACCGCGAAGGTCCAACTTGGCCGTTGACATGCGCCCGTGTCCCCAGTCGAGCAGGCGGAGGTGCTCACAGGCCCTCGTCGACTTGGTTGTTGTCTACTGAAGCTACGACCTGGTCACAGCGGTTTTAGGGCCATCCGGGCCACATCAGGCCCGTCCATTGTCCCAATCATGGCCAGTATCTTCATGGAGACGATCGAATTAATCAGGATTACGAGGACGAGCGGGCGGTGAGGTACTACGGTCGACCTGGCGGCCCGAGCGCTCGGGCGCGGGCCCGCCATTCCCGAGAAGGCTGAAATCCACAGTCGGGGCTCGGCGGGCCGGCGAAGCCGGTTGGGCTGGCCTCGGGAGTCGGCCGGAATGGGCGCGCCGGTCCCCCCGGCAACGCGGGTTGCGGCCCACGCAAACGGGTCATGCCCAGGAAGACCAGTGCGCCGGCACCGAGGACCATCCAGTAGGAGACGACCCGGTACATGAGGACCGCAGCCAGAGCAGGCCCGGCCTTGGTACCGGTCAGGACGAAGGCTCCCACCATGCCGCCTTCGACCACCCCGATCTGTACGAAGCTGAGGCCACCGAGCATCTGCGACCCCGCATAGGCGAACAGCACACTGCTCCACGGAACGGCGAACCCGACAAGGACGAACCCCAGCACGAGGCAGGCGGCGTCCAGGAGCCAGTTGAGCGTGGCGAAGGCGAACACGTTGCCGAGGACCCGAGGCGACGCTCGGTACTGCGCGCCGCGGTCAAGGGTCTCGATCACGGCCCGCGCCATCTTGCTCCGCCGCCATCCGGGAGTGGACCGGGGCTGCCGCCCGGCCAGACGCTGAGCCAGGAGGGCGAAACCTGTCGAACCGGCCACGAGCACCACTCCGCACAGCACTAAGGCGACAGGGTTCCACAACTTTGCGAAACCGGCGCCGACGAGGACGAGCGCCAGCCCGCTCACCGTTGACGCGAACCCGCCGGCGAGGGCGGACCACAACGCCAGAGCAGTAGGCACCCGGCGGAGCCGGTATTGCTCGACCATCCAACCGGTCGCCGGCGCGGCACCGGCGGGGAGCAGGTCGCCGATGGAGGTCGAGGCGACCGTGAGCGCGGCCAAGGTCGGAAACGGCAAAGAGGACCGGCCGGCGCCGAGCAGCTGCCGCTGCACCATGGCGGCCGAGGCCAACGACGCCGCTTCGAGCACCGCGGCCAGTCCGAGCCACGGGAGCCGGCCGGCCCGGAAGTCGCTGAAGGCCGAGATGAACGCCGACATCGCGGACGGGGCGTGTAACACGAGGGTGAGGACGGTCCCAAAGACGACAATGCCCACTGCGACTCGGAGCCACCGGGTCCGGCCCCCAGGTGCCGGCGCCGCTTGCGCGTCGTGGTTCATAACCCCAGCCGCCCGGACGGCTCCTCTTGTCGTGCATCGTCCGCTGCGCCCGCCGCCGCGTTCTCCTCGCTTCTCGCCCCGAGCCATACGAAAAGGGCGATCACCACGAGCCAGTAGTCGTAGAGCACCCCGACGACCGCCATTGCCAGGGCGATGACCCTGGCGGTCCCTCCTGCGATGCGCGTGGCGCTGCGCCGGTCGTGGCTCCTGGCCAGTTCAGCGCGCAGTACCCTGCCGCCGTCCATCGGTAGCGCAGGCAACAAGTTGAACGCGCCCAACATGAGGTTGAGCCACGCGAGCCGAGAAAACCACGGACCGGCGAAAAGTGTCGGTGGCCACAGCCGCGCCCCGACCAGGACGGCGCCCACGGCGCCGAAGAAGAGCCCCAGGGCGAGGCTCGTGAGCGGCCCGACCACGGCGATGGCTGCCTCATCCGCAGGCGCCTGCGGTACCTGTTGCATTTGGGACAGGCCGCCGATCGGCATGAGCAGGATGTCTTCGACCACGGCGCCCCGGCGTCGGGCCACGAAGCAATGGGCCAGCTCGTGCACGAGCACCGAACTGAAGACAGCGACGATCCACAACAGGCTGTTCCAGAACTGCGAGAGGTCGCTGCCCAACGCCACCAGAGGAACGAGGAGCAAAAAGGTCCAGTCGAGGCGGATGTCTATCCCGAAGATCCGAGCAACGCGGATCGAGCCTCTTGCCCTGGTCGTCTTCGGCATCGTTCGTGCTTTCTGGATAGTGGAGATCCTGAAGCCAGTATGGGACTGCTCGGCTTGCGGCGACTTCCCGCATGCGCGTAACGGAAGATGGCCGAGCCGTGCGAACGCTCTAGGGGGCTACCTCCGCGGCCGGTCCTCGATGAGGTCCCGCTGACCGAGAACGCCCTCAACACGGGCCAGCACAAGCGCTGGAGCTGCCGGGCTCGTGGTGAGCGAGTACGAAAAGGGCTCTAGGAGGCTGGTGTCTTTCGCTGTGTAGATCCCCCTGTTCCGGTTATGGGCCGGGCAGAATTACAGGTATGTGTTTAGCCTGGCAGGGGTCGGTGCAATGACGGTCGGGCTGGCGCCGCGCCAAGCTGACCTGATGAAGGGCACGGCGAGCTTCGTGGCGGGACGCGTGAAGGAGAACTCGATCTTCGCCGTGTTGCACCGCGAGTGCCATGTCCTGTTCGCCGACGAGCTTTTTGCTGACTTGTTCGCTGACAACGGGCGCCGGTCCGTGCCGCCCCGGATCGTTGCCGTGGTGATGGTTCTCCAGCGCCTCTTCGGGCTTTCGGACCGCGACGCGGTGGAGTCGTTCGAGTTCGACGCCCGCTGGAAGTACGCGGCCGGCGGCTTGGACTTCGACTACCCCGGTTTCTCCCACACCGTGCTGGTCGACATGCGTGCCCGGTTGGCCGCATCGCCGCGGCCCCGGCGGATATTCGAGGTGAGCCTGGACGCCGCTCGCCGGGCCGGCCTGGTCGGCGCCCGCCGGGTACTGGACTCGACCCCGTTGTACGACGCCGTGGCGACCATGGACACGGCGACGTTGGTCCGCTCCGCTATCCGCCAGTTGCTAGACATCGTCGACGCTGAGGTCGAGGCCGAGCTGCGGGCAGTGCTGTCCCGTGATGACGATTATGCCAGTGGCGGCAAGGCGAGCTGTGATTGGGACGACCCCGCCGCCCGTGAAGCGCTGGTGCACGCGTTGGCCACAGATGGACATGCCTGTCTCGGCGCTCTCGACGGCCGCCAGCTTGGCCCCGGCGTCGCCCAGGCCGCAGAACTGCTGGCCACCGTGGTCGGCCAGGACATAGAGACCGGTGACGACGGCATTTTCCGCATCGCCCGCAAAGTGGCCAAGGACCGGGTGATCTCGGTCGTCGACCCCGACGCCCGGCACGGTCATAAAACTGCGGTGCGCAAGTTCGACGGCTATAAGGGCTAATGCCGATATCGGCATTAGCCCTTCAATGCCGTGTCTCCCGTAATGCCGCGTAGCGGGCAGACGGGCTGCTGAAGCCGCAGTTGGCGGGGGACGACCTGGCGACCGGCATCTCACTGGA
>JBKQUU010000237.1:0-6852 GCA_052325485.1 Acidimicrobiales bacterium
GTGGCGGCAACTCTGCAACTGGTCAGGGAAGGTTTGGGCATAGAGCTTCGACGTGGCACGTTCCACGTCTTGCTCGACACGAACGACGTCGCATCGATCGAATCGAAGCAGACGATCGAGGTGCCGATCGAGCCCGGGCATCACACGCTGCAAATAAGGGCGGGTCGCTACACCAGCCGGCGGCGCCCCTTTGACACGGCCGACGGAGAGATCGTCAACTTCCGCTGCAACGGCGCGCGGATCTGGCCCCTCTACGTCGCGTCCATCGTCAAGCCGGACCTGGCCATCTCGCTCAAACGCGAGTAGCTAGCCACTGCGAGTGGTCCAGCATTTGGGACGGAGAACAAGCAGGATAGGCCTTGCGATGGCGGCATTTGTGTAATAGCGAGAATAATCGGGGCGATCGTCAGCTTCGGCGTCGAGTGGCGGCTGCGGGGATTGCTATCGGCCTCATGGCGGAGACGTTCTTTGCCGTCGCCATCGCCCAGACGTCTGCTAGCGCGAGCGGGCTGGCCAACGTCGTGCCTCTCACCGCGGGGCCGTCGTGCGCCTGGCCGCTGTCGTTCAACATAGTCACGGTGCGGCCGAGGCGGCGTCTAATGCGAGCCGCCAGCTGCGTGGCGAGGCCTTGTCCAAGCGGGACCGCCACCGGCCCGACGGGCCAACAACCGTGAGCCACTAGGGTGACAAGCCCTGGGCGAGCCCGCGTTCTTCGGTCCAGGGAGGGCCACCCCGGCCGCTATGGTTCCAGATCATCAATACGCCTGCAACAGATTGGAGGTCGCAAGTGGGCGAGCCAGCCGTTGACGCTCCCGTCGGCACCGCACACACCGAAGGCGTCGTGCACCGCCGTAGCCCATTGTCGGTAGCCGGGACTGTCGAGCGGCTAACCGAGGTGGCCCAGGGCGCAGGGGCCAAGGTCTTTATCGTCGTGGACCACAGTGGCGAGGCGGAGCAGGCTGGGTTGTCGCTCCGGGACACCAAGCTCGTGGTCTTCGGCAACCCGCATGCCGGCACCCCGGTGATGGAGGCATCCCCTCTGGCCGCGCTCGACCTCCCGTTGAAGGTGCTGGTGTGGGCCGACGACGAGGGGACGGTGTGGATGAGCTACCTGGCGGCCGAGTGGTTGGCGGGCCGCCACGGCATCGCCGCCGAGCTGACCAAACCGCTGGCGGCCCCGGACGCACTGACAAGCCGCATCACCATGACTAGTTGAACGGTGGCGCTTGGACCGCGGCCCCGTCAACATGCTCAAGT
The DNA here is from genome assembly GCA_052325485.1 of Acidimicrobiales bacterium. Lineage (GTDB taxonomy): Bacteria > Actinomycetota > Acidimicrobiia > Acidimicrobiales > Palsa-688 > Fen-671. The sequence continues at coordinate 1,258 of JBKQUU010000237.1, forward strand.
CTGAGGCCGTGGTCAGCAGGTGTTGAGGCGGGCCTTGGCTCCCCGAAGGAGAGGCAGCGGTCAACCAAGGGTGGCTGCGAGCACCGTGGCGACGGGCGGGCCTGTTCTGAGCAGGGTGAGACGGTCGACTTTGACGGTTCCCTTCTCCCTCAAGTCCCGCCCCGTTGAGGACCATGCAAAGCACCAAGGACCACCGGCATATCTGTAAACCTGAAACATTGTCGCCTCGATTAGAAAATCGTCGTGCTGGTGCGGGGTTAGTTCCCAGACGAGGCAATGGCAATGAGGCGGGTGGCGGAGGGCGGAAGTGACCTCGAAGCGGTCCACACGGCACGAATGGTCCGCTCCAGGCTGAGCTCCGGGCAGGGTACGGCCACAAGTTGACCGCCTCGGAGCTCGGCCTCTACAGCCAGGGCCGAAAGGACGGCGGGGCCGGTGCCGGCGATAGCGGCCGCTTTGATGGCGGTCGTCGAACCGAGCTCCATCTGTGGCCGGACCTCGAGGCCGTGCTTGGCCAAGGCCAGCGTGAGGGTGTCCCGCGTCCCTGAGCCGCGCTCGCGGAGCACCGTAGGCGTACGGGCCAGTTCCCCAGCAGTCAGTGCTCGGCGCCGACGGGCCCAAGGGTGGCTTTTGCCCACGACGATCACCAACCGGTCGGCGCAGATGTCCCGGGAACGCAGATGACCGGGGGAGCCTGGCCCCTCGATGAAACCGAGGTCGACCTGGCCCCGGGCCAGCATTTCAACAACGTTGGCGCTGTTGCCCATTTCGAGCGAGACGCCCACCTCTGGCCATGTCGTGGCGAGGCGCCTCAGCCATGCCGGGACCAGGTACTCGGCAACGGTGAGGCTGGCGCCCAGGCGCAGGTGAGAGCGCTCGTCATTGCGCAGCGCCTGGGCCCCGGCCAGCAGCTCGGCTACCGAATGCAGGACCGAACCGGCCCACTCGACGGTCGCTGAGCCCGCTGGGGTCAGGCGGGATCCGGTGCGCGCCCGCTCCAGAAGTTGCAACCCAAGGGCGCGTTCCAGCGACCGCAAGCGCATGCTGGCCGCTGGCTGGGTCACGTGGTGGGCAGTGGCGGCCGCGCTTATGGACCCCAGCTCGCTCACCGTGACGAGCAGGTCCAGGGCGTCCAGGTCCGGCAGTGGTTGTGGCAGGGCCATAAGCAAACCTTAGAACGTGACTAGGACAACAGTGGGCCCGGGCTGGTCTTCTTCGGTCCAAGCTGAGTGAGAGAGGAGAGATATGACCCTTGTCGATGACCTCGGCCTTGACGATTTGCCGTCGGGCCCGAAAGCGCCAGAGCTTACGCGCCGTCCCGACAGGTTCTCTCCACAGCGCCGACTAGTGGCCCTGGTGCCGGGTGTGGCGGCGGCGGCGGTCATAGCGGCGCTGGCCAGCGTGCTCGGTGGTCTCGTCCCGGTCGTCGGGGCGCCGGTGTTCGCCATCGTTGCCGGCATCATCGTGGCCGCCTATCGTCCTCCCGCCGAACGCCTACGACCTGGGCTGGTGTTTTCCACCAAGGCCGTGCTGCAGGGCTCGATCGTGGTCCTCGGCCTGGGGTTGTCGGCCGGACAAGTCGTCTCGACGGGGGAAAGCTCGCTCCCGGTCCTGCTCGGCACCCTGGTGACCGCCCTTGGCATGGCGTGGTTGGTGGGACGCGCGCTGCACCTAGGGCGCGACCTGAACACCCTCATCGGGGTGGGCACCGCCATCTGTGGGGCCTCTGCCATCGCCGCCACCGACGCCGTCATAGGCGCCGACGAGGCCGACGTCAGCTACGCCATTGCCACGATCTTCACCTTCAATGTCGTCGCCGTGCTTAGCTTCCCCAGCCTCGGGCACCTGATCGGCCTGTCCCAACATGCCTTTGGGCTCTGGGCCGGCACTGCAATCAACGACACCTCCTCGGTCGTCGCCGCGTCGACCATCTACGGCCACGCCGCGGTGTCCTACGCGGTGGTGGTCAAGCTCACCCGGACCTTGGCCATCGTCCCCATATCTTTGGGCCTGGCCGCCTGGCGCAACCGTTCGGCCCGCCAGGCCAATGCCAACCCGGGGGGCACCGACGAGGACGCTGGGCTGCGTCTATCGGGCCCGCGGACCTCGGCGCCCAGGGCCCGGCCCGACCTGCGCCGAGTGGCGCCGCTTTTCATCGTTGCGTTCCTCGGCGCCGTGGCGTGCAACACTTTCGGCCTGGTGCCCACCAGTTGGCACCACGGCCTGTCGGACCTGGCCACCTGGATGATCACCACCGCGCTGGCCGCGATCGGTCTTTCTGCCAACCTGTCGCATGTCCGCCGGGCCGGGCCCCGGCCCGTCCTACTGGGCGCCGTACTCTGGGCCACCGTGGGGATAGCGAGCCTGGTCCTGCAGCTGGCGACCGGCACGATCTGAGGGGTCGGTCCCCGCCCACGCCGGAGGCACGCCCGCCGCCGTTTGGCTGCATTTTGTTGGCAAAGTGCCAGAGAACAAACGGTGCCCCGTTGCTTTGCGCCCAGTCGCCTTTGCACATGTGCCCCGCTGGTACCTTGGCCCGGGCCTCCGGGTGCTGGCAAGAGCGGCGTCGTCCCCGGCACATCGACCTCCCCGTAAGGCGCGCCGTTACACGCCCGTAGTGTGGCGGGCGAGCTCGACGAAGCGTTCGGCCGCCGGGGTGAGATGGCCAGGGCGGTGCACGAGCGCTACCGACCTGGACACGGGTGGCTGCGGCTCGGCCACGACACAACCAAGAGCACGAGCCAGTTCGGCCAGAGGACGCGGGAGGAGCCCGGCCCCCGCCCCGGAGGCGATCAGCGGCAACAGGGCTTCGCGTTGCGCCGCCTCGACGACCACATTGGCGGTAGCTCCCACTGCCCCTAGGGCATCGTCGAGCAGGCCGCGCGTCGAGCTGCCGAGAGGGGCGGCGACCAGCGGCATGGCGGCCAACTGGCGGAGCCGGTAGGGGCTGGCCACCTTGGTCCCGGGTGGGAGGACGACCAAGAAGTCCTGCGCCCCGAGGGTAACGCTCACAAGGTCGTCCATGGCGACGTGTTCGACGAGGCCGACCTCGGAGCGTCCCGTGCGCACGAACTCGACCAGGGCGGCGGTGTCCTGAGGGTCCGCCAGGACGATGGAGACCTGCGGGTAGGAGGCCCGGAAGGCGCCGACCAGGGGGGCGAGCGGGGCGACGGCCAAGGTGGGTAGGCAGGCCAGGTCGAGGCGGCCCCGCCCCAGCCCGGCCACCTCTTCGACGGCCAGGCGGCCGTTCTCCATGTCGCGCCGGACCTGGCGGGCCGAAAGCACCAGCGCCTCGCCGGCCGGTGTCAGGGCGACCGAGCGGGCCAGGCGGTGGAACAGCGGCGTACCCAGGTCCACTTCGAGCTCTCGGACGGCTTGGGAGACCGAGGGCTGGGCGATGTCCAAAGCGTCCGCGGCCCGGGTGAAGCCCCCTTGGTCGACAACTTCGAGGAAGATGACGAGGCGGCGCACATCCATAGCTGCGTACCTATGCACTAGCCTCATTTTACCTCTTTGCCCTTTACCTTCTCGGGCGAGAAGCTAGGGTCGTGCAACCTCGGGGCGCTCGAGCCATCGGCGTACGGAGATGAGCCGAGGTGTTCCCAGGCGACGCCCAAGAGCGGTCGCCCCTCTGGGCACGAGGTCGTCCCGATGAGCGAGAAGCCCAAGACCGAGCGCGCCCGGGTCCCGCCACCGCTGGTCCGTAAGCGCATCGCTTCGGGCCGGGGGGCGACCGAACAGCCCAACGTCACGGGGGACGGGGATACGGCCCTGACACCGCGGTTCTGGGCCATGGTGGCGCTCACCGGGGTGGTTACTGGGCTGTGCGGCGATGCATTGATGTACGTCCTGTTCGGCGCGCAGCACCTTGCCTTCGGCTACCACAGCGGTAGCTTCGTCGCCGCCATCGAGCGCGCCTCGGCGCTGCGCCGGGTGACGTCGCTGCTGGTGGCCGGGTGTTTCGGGGGCGTGGCCTGGTACTTGCTCCGGCGCTATACGGAGGGTGAGAGCGCCCAGATCGACGAGGAGGTGTGGAGCGGCGACGGTCGCCTGTCGTTGCGCCGCAGCCTGGGTACCTCTGTCATCTCCGAAGTGGTCATCGGCATGGGCGCCTCGATAGGGCGCGAGGCGGCCCCCAAGCTGATGGGCGGGGTCTCGGGCAGCGTGCTCGCCAGCTGGGCTCGCCTGTCGCCGTCTCAGCGGCGTTTGCTCGTCGCCTGTGGGGGCGGGGCGGGCCTCGCCGCCGTGTACAACGTCCCCCTCGGGGGCGCCCTGTTCACGGCCGAGATCCTGTGCGGCTCGGTGAACCTGCCGGTCGTGCTCCCGGCCCTGGCCTGTTCGTTCACGGCGACTGCCGTGGCCTGGCTGTACTTGCCCGACCACGCCACCTACATCGATATCCCCGCCTACCACTTCACCACCACGCTGCTCGTCTGCGCCGTGCTCATGGGGCCGGTGGTCGGCGTAGTTTCCTCGGCTTTCGTGAGGCTGGTCGGCTGGGCCTCGCACCACCGCCCGGCCGGGCGCGCCTCCATCGGGGCGCCCCTGGTCGCTTTCGGGGCCCTGGGGCTCATCGGCATCGCCTACCCACAGCTGTTCGGCAACGGCCAGGACATGGCCCATTCGGTCTTCCTCGGCCAAGGTGGCTTCGCCTTGCTGTGTGCCCTGTCCATTTTGAAGCCCCTGGTCACGGTGCTGTGCGTCGGTAGCGGTGCCAACGGCGGGCTGTTGACCCCCACCCTGGCCACCGGTGCCGTGCTCGGCGGCCTGGTCGGCTTGGCGTGGTCCCTGGCCTGGCCCGGCTCCCCCGTGGGCGCCTATGCCATGACCGGGGCCGCCGCCATGATCGGGGCTTCCATGCAAGCGCCGTTCACCGCCCTGGCCCTGGTGCTCGAACTGACCCACAGCGGCTTTTCGCTCATGGTCCCCATGATGGCGGCGACCGTAGGTGCCACCGTCGTCACCCGGCACATTGACGGGTACTCGATCTATTCGGCCCGGCTCTTGGCCCACTGACGGCCGGGACCGTCAACGAGCGAACGCGCCACGGGCTTCCCGGGCACCGTAGTAGACCAGCACGTAACCGGCGGCGGGGTCGGCCCACCACCAACCGAGGGTGGCATTGAGCACCAGGCCGACGAGCACGGCGCTGGCCAGGACGCCGTCGACCAGGGTGACCCTGCCCTCGGTGCGCAAGACCGGGTTACCGAGGGCGGCACCGGTAGCCGCCTTGGCTGCGGCCAAGCAGAACATGGCCACCGCGGTGGCCGCCGTCCAAACGATCCCGAGGACGCTGTGGTGAGGGTGGAAGCCGGCTACCAGGACCACGGTGCTCTGCACAGCGAGGTACAAGGCGAGGGCGACGAACGCAGCACCGATGAGGCGGGCAGCCCTTTGTTGCCGTGCCCCGGCGACATCGGCCAGTTCCCAGAGCACCACCGTCGAGGCGCCGATCTCGATCAGGCTGTCCAGGCCAAAACCGGCCAGCGCCACCGACCGGGCTGACAGCGCCGCCACCCCCAGGACGGCCACGCCGGCGACGTTCCAGGCCAGCGTGGCCAGTTCCAGGTGCCGGCCCCGGCGCAGTAGGAGGCC
>JBKQUU010000238.1:0-34644 GCA_052325485.1 Acidimicrobiales bacterium
GCGGCGTTGCTGCGTCAGGCTTTCGCCCATTGCGCAAGATTCCCCACTGCTGCCTCCCGTAGGAGTCTGGGCCGTGTCTCAGTCCCAGTGTGGCTGGTCGTCCTCTCAGACCAGCTACCCGTCGTAGCCTTGGTAGGCCGTTACCCCACCAACAAGCTGATAGGCCGCGAGGCCCTCCCGAAGCGGTAGGCCCATTTCCTCACCGGGCCATGCGGCCTGATGGGGTCATCCGGTATTAGCAGTGGTTTCCCGCTGTTATCCCGGTCTTCGGGGCAGGTTCCTCACGTGTTACTCACCCGTTCGCCACTAGGCCTTCTCCGGTGTTGCCACCGAATGAGCCTCGTTCGACTTGCATGTGTGAAGCACGCCGCCAGCGTTCGTCCTGAGCCAGGATCAAACTCTCCATCGAGACCTCCAGCACGCCGAAGCGCGCCTTCGAATCCATTTATTGAAGAGCGCCAGCCCTGAGCCTTCAGGGCTGGATGGCACAAAACGGAAGTTGTTGTCCGTCTAATGCTTGACAAGATTGGTGTTCCGGCTCTCGCCGGCGCACCCGCACTAGCTTTTTGCTTCCTCTGTTCCGTTTTCAAGGTCCACTGCTCGCGGCGGCACACGTCTGCTTGGTAGCAGGCGGCGGTGCCAACCGCTAAGCGCCGCACTGCGGAGCGTGAACCCCACCGTGTGGCGTCGCTCGGCGAGCACTTCCTCACCTGAGCGGCTTTCTAGCTTAACCCACGCAGCGGGGCTTGTCAAACAGCCAGCCCGCCCAGGGCGGACCCTGAGTGGCAGCACGCTGACTGCACCGCTTCGGCCCACCGGAGTGGCGAGCACCCGCCATGATAGCCGACGCGGAGGGTGGTGCGGCACCGCGGCGGCGCCCCGCTACGTCTCGGGGCCGGCGGGCCGGGCGTGAGCGGTGGCCGGCTTTGTCGGGCCGGGCGTGCCCGCGGCGCCCACCGAGGCCCACGGGCTGCCAGCCACGACGTAACGCCATAGCAGGTCAGCGCCCCTGGACAGGCCCACCCGGGGCGTGACGACGACCTCAGCGCCGAGCCCGGCACCGTCATCGGCCAGCCACAGCCCGCCGGCCGGCGTCGTCAGGTCCAGGCCGTTGTCCGCCCCCGTTACGCTGAAGGCCTCGCACAGCCGCCCCGGGCCCCGGCACAGGTCGCGTTCGCGCAGCTGGCGCTGGCCGTGCCATCGCGCCTGCCTCATGGCGGGCACGCCGTCTACCGGTTGGGCCGCCCGGAGCAGGACAGCCGAGGCCGTGCCCTCCGGGCCGCACACGACGTTGGCGCACCAGTGCACCCCGTACGAGAAGTAGACGTAGAGCCGCCCGCCCGGTCCGAACATGATCTGCGTCCGGGGCGTGGGGCCTCGGTAAGCGTGGCTCCCGGGGTCGTCAGCCCCCAGGTAGGCCTCGACTTCTACCAGCCGGGCCTTGCGCCCGTCCGAGCGTACGAGCAGTTTCCCGATAAGGGACTGGGCCACGTCACGGGCGTCGCCGGCAAAAAACTTCCTGTTCAAGAGCCTCTCGGCCCCGCCGGACCGGGCCACGGGACGCCGGGCAGCTACTGCGCGGCGGTGGGGCCGGTGCGGGGTTCCCGGCCCGCCCGGTCCTTGGCCTGGTGCCGAGCCCCTTCCTTCGCCGGTGGGGGCACCGCTCCAGTCCCGTCGGCGGCACCGTTCCCCGCCTTCCCGCCAGGCTCAGGGGGCACGGCCGTACCTGCTACCGCACCGGCCCCGGGGGCAGCACCGGCACCAACCGCACCGCCAGCACCGGCCCCGGCGGCACCCGCGCCACCCGTGGCCTCCGGCGGGCCCGCCGGCCCGCCCGTCCCGGCGCTAACGCCACCGTGGCGCCCTACCGTCCCGCCCCGGGGGCCATGCCCGCCGGGGCCGGCAGGACGGGACATCCCGAAGCGTTCGGCGTCAGTGCGCAGGGCGGAGGAGAAACGTTCGAGCTCGGCGGCCACGGGCACTGGCCCCGCCCCCCCGGGCGTCGTACGGCGTGAGACGGGGACCCCGGGCTCCAACAGGGCGGTGGCCTCGCTCCCCAAGGCAGGGTGGGCGGCCACCAGCTCCACCAGAGGTACGCGGCGCTGGAGAGAGTCCCGCACCACGGCGCCGACCAGTTCGTGGGCCTTGCGGAACGGCATGCCCTTTTGCACGAGCCATTCGGCCAGGTCCGTAGCGGCCAGGGTGGGAGCGTCGGCGGCCCGGGCCATGGCCTGGGTGTCGAAGGTCACCGTCGCCATCAGTCCCCGCAAGGCCTCGAGCGACCGCTCGACCTGGTCGATGGCGTCGAAGAGGGGCTCCTTGTCCTCCTGCAGGTCCCGGTTGTAGGCCAGGGGCAGGCCCTTCAGCGTGGCCAGCAGCGCCGTCAGGTGACCGATAAGCCGGCCCGTCTTGCCCCGGGCCAGCTCGGCGATGTCAGGGTTTTTCTTCTGCGGCATCATCGAACTGCCGGTGGCGTAAGCGTCGTCGAGGTGCAGGAAACCGAACTCCTCGGTCGACCACAACACGATCTCCTCGCCCAAGCGGGACAGGTGGGTGCCCGTCAAGGCCAGGTCGAACAGTGTTTCGGCCACGAAATCACGGTCGGAGACGGCGTCTATGGAGTTGTCGAACCGGGCCGAAAAGCCCAGCTCGCGCGCCACCCAGTCCGGGTCCAGGGGCAGCGAGGAACCGGCCAGGGCGCCCGCCCCCAGGGGCGACACGTCCAGGCGTCGGCGGGTGGCGGCGATGCGGTCGACGTCCCGGGCCAGGGCCCAGCCGTGGGCCAGCAGGTGATGGGCCAGGAGGACCGGTTGGGCCCTCTGGAGGTGCGTGTAGCCAGGAAGGTAGGCGTCGCCTGCTTCTCGCGCCCGGGCCAGCAGGGTCTCCTGCAGGGCGATGATGGCCTTGGCCACCTGGCCTAGGGACCGCTTGGTGAACAAGCGCAGGTCGGTGGCCACCTGGTCGTTCCGGCTGCGCCCGGTGTGGAGCCGGGTGCCGACCTCGGGGGCCAGCTCGGTGACCCGGCGCTCGATGGCGGTATGGACGTCCTCGTCGCCGGGCTTGAAGGCGAAGCTGCCCTCGGCCAGTTCCCCCTCCACCTGGCCGAGAGCAGCTAAAAGCGTCCCGCTCTCGTCGTGGGTCAACAGGCCGGCGCGCTCCAGGCCCAGGACATGGGCACGGCTGCAGGTGATGTCGTCGGGGGCAAGGCGACGGTCAAAAGAAAGGCTCTCGGTGAAAGCAAAAAGCTCCCGTGACTGCTTGCTCTCGCCGAAGCGGCCCTGCCAGAGCGTCACGGCGGTCACACTACCTCCTGCGGCTTGGCCCGCCGCTACTAGGACGGTCCCAGGTCCTGCTGCGGGTCCGGCGCGGCCATGGCCGCCAGCCGCCGGGCCAAGACCGAGCCCTTGGTGCCTTCGGCGGCTATGACGAGCACGGTGTCGTCCCCCGCCACGGTGCCGGCTATGTCGGCCAAACCGGCCCGGTCCAGGGCCGAGGCCACCACATGGGCGCACCCGGGCGGGGTACGCACGATCACCAGGTTGGACGAGCTGGTGACATCGGCCATCCATTCGCCCAGGACCCGCCGCAGGTGCAGTTCCGGGGGGGGCCGGTCGTCGGGACCTTCGGGGATGGCGTACACCAGGGCACCGCCGGCGCCGCGCACCCGCACCGCCCCCAGCTCCTCGAGGTCCCTGGACACGGTCACTTGCGTGGCGTCCACTCCCTGCTCGGCCAGCAAACGGACGAGCTCGGCCTGGCTGGTGACCGTCCCTTTCCTGAGTATCTGGCTCACCCGGTGCTGGCGCTGGGTCTTGGTGGCTCTCATGGCTGGCCACCGAACATCCAGCTCAGGAGCCCGCGCATGGCCCGCAACCGGTTGCCCGCCTGCGCCCAGACGAGGCTGGCCGGCCCGTCGATGACTTCGGCCGTGACCTCTTGGCCCCGATGAGCCGGCAAGCAGTGGAGAAAAACAGCTCCCGGTGCCGCCCGGGCCATCAGCGGCGCGCCCACCTGGTAGGCGGCGAAGGCCTCCCGCCGCTCCAGGGACTGAGCCTCTTGTCCCATGGACAACCAGACGTCGGTGCACACCGCCTCGGCCCCCGAGACCGCCTCCGCGGGCGACGGCGCCACCGTGAGCGTGCCTCCCAGGGTGGCCACGGCGTCGAGGGTGGGGCCATCGAGCCCGTGGCCGGGGGGCGTGGCCAGGGCGACCTCGACACCGGTCATGGCGCAGGCCAGGGCGAAGCTGCGGGCGACGTTGTTGCCGCCGCCCACCCAGGCCACGCGGTGGCCTTCCAGGCGCCCTCCCCAGTGGGCCCGCAGCGTCAGCAGGTCGGCGATGGCCTGGAGGGGGTGGGAACGGTCGGACAGGAGGTTGACCACGGGCACGCTCGACACGGCCACCATACGCTCGAGCACGCCGTGGTCAAGGACCCGGGCCCCGATGGCGGCGTGGTACTGGGCCAGCGTCCGGGCTACGTCCTCGGCGCTCTCCCTGGTGTCGATGCCCACTTCATCGCCGCGGATGGTCACCGGGTGGCCGCCGAGCTGGAAGACGGCCATCTCCGAAGAGTTACGGGTGCGGGCCGACGGTTTTTGGAACAGCAGGGCCACCCCCCGACCAGCCAGGGCACGGGGAGGGTTCTCGTCCAGGGCTAGGTCGAGCACGCCGGCCAGTTCGGCCGGGGCCAGGTCGTCGACGTCGAGAAGGTGCCGGGTCACGCCGTTGCTCCCTCCAGGGCACGGCCGAGGATGTCGACGGCCTCGTCTATCTCCTCCTCGCTGACCAGCAGCGAGGGGGCGAGGCGCAAGGCGCTGTCGGTGACGGCGTTGATGACCAGGCCCTGTCCCAGGCACTTCGTCACCACGGTCTGTGCTTGGGCGCCGGCGAGCTCCACCCCCAAGAGCAGGCCCAGGCCCCGCACGGCGCCCACCGAGGGCAGGGCGGCCAGCTTTTCCTGCAAATAGTGGCCCCGTTCCCGGGACCGGCGAGGCACGTCCTCCGCCTCCATGACGGCCAGGGTGGCGCGGGCCGCCGACGCCGCCAGCGGCTGGCCTCCGAAGGTCGACGCATGGTCACCGGCTACGAACGCCGACGCCACTACCGAGGCGGCCCAGCACGCCCCAATGGGCACGCCGTTGCCGAGCGCCTTGGCCACGGTGACGACGTCCGGCCGGATCCCGTAATGCTGGAACCCCCACCAGCGGCCGGTGCGGCCAAGGCCGGTCTGGACCTCGTCGACCATGAAAAGCAGGTGACGCTCATCGCATAGCCGGCGCACGGCCTGGAAGTACTCGGGCCCCGCCGGCCATACGCCCCCTTCGCCCTGGACCGGTTCGAGCAGTACGGCCGCCACTTCAGGGGTCACCGCCTTTTCCATGGCCTCGATGTCCTGCCAGGCCACATGCCGGAAACCGTCCGGCAGGGGCTGGAAAGCCTCGTGCTTGGCGGGCTGGCCAGTGGCGTGGAGCGTGGCCAAGGTCCGCCCGTGGAACGAACCGTAAGCGCTCAGCACCACGTAGCGCCCGTGGCCCGCCCATTTGCGGGCCAACTTTATGGCGCACTCGTTGGCCTCGGCCCCGCTGTTGGCGAAAAAGACCTTCCCGTCCCCACCGATCAACCGGTCCAATGTCGCCGCTACCGCCGGGCCGGGCAGGGTACCGAAAAGGTTCGACGTGTGCAACAACGTACTGGCGGCGCCGCACACCGCTTCGGCCACCGCGGGGTGGGCGTGGCCGAGCGAAGTGACCGCCAGCCCGGACAGGAAGTCGAGGTAGCGCCGCCCCTCTTCGTCCCACAGGTAGGAGCCCTGGCCGCGCACGAACGTAACGCGGGGCGGGGCGTAAGTCGACATCAGGTAGCTCATGCCGTCACCATGGTCCCGATCCCACTGCGGGTGAAAAACTCGAGCACCAGCGCATGTGCGGCCCGGCCGTCCAGTATGTGCGCCTGCGCCACACCCCCGCCGACGGCGTCGATGGCGGCGCGCGCCTTGGGGACCATGCCGCCGGCCACCGCTCCGTCCTCTATCAGGGCCTCGAGCCCGGCCGTGCTCAGCTGGCTCTGGAGGCTGGCGGGGTCGTCGTGGTGGGAACGGATGCCGTCGATGTCGGTGAGGAAGACGAGCTTCTCCGCCCCCAGGGCCTGGGCGATGGCGCCGGCGGCGGTGTCGGCGTTGATGTTGTAGGCCTGGCCGGTGCCGTCTGTGCCTATGGTGGCCACAACGGGCACGAGGTCTTCAGCCAGCAGGCGCAACAACAGCTCGGGCGCCACCCGAGAAATGTGGCCGACAAAACCGAGATCGGGGTCGAGAGGGGTGGCCTGGATGAGCCCGCCGTCCTCGCCCGAAACGCCCACCGCCAGGGGCCCGTGGACGTTTATAGCCGAGACGATGTCCCGGTTGACCTTCCCCACGAGCACCATACGGGCGATGTCCAGGGTTTCGGCGTCGGTCACCCGCAGGCCGTCCCGGAACTCGGGAGTCTTGCCCAGGCGGGCCATGAGGTCGCCGATCTGAGGCCCTCCCCCGTGAACGACGACGGTGCGCATGCCCACCGAGCGCATAAGGACGATGTCGGTGGCGAAGTCGGCCAAAGTCGACCCGCCGCCCAGGGCATTACCCCCGTACTTGACCACGACCGTCTTGCCCCAGAACCGGCGGATGTAAGGCAACGCCTCGACGAGGATCTCGGCCTTGACGGCGGCGCTGAGCACCGCCCCGTCTTTGCGCCTTGTCTCTCTGCCGTCCTCATGGCCCATGACGACTAAGCATACACCACCATGAATGTGCATTCAAGCCCGAGCGGTACCTTCACCGCCGGCCCACGTGCCCGTCGCCGGGGCCCGTCCGGGCCGGCGCCGCCCCTCCGGTTACTTGTCGGCTATGAACGGCAGATCGGTCAGCTGCTCGGTGACCCCCTCGTGCGATATCAGGTACGGCTCTTCGATCCGCAACCCGGCCACCTCGGGGTGGTTGAAGAGCCCGATGTCCAGTTGCATGCAGATCCCCTTGGGCAGGACGTAATCGCTCACGGCCGTCGCCGTTTTCCACTCGTTGCACTCTGTCAGGCCGATCCCGTGCCCGACGCCGTACATCTGGAACTCGGCCAGCCCGTGCTCACCAAGGTACCGGCGCGGCACGAGGTCGACGTTCCTCGCCTCGTTACCGGTACGGAGCTCTGAGCCCGCCAACTGCAAGGCATGGGCCGCGTGCCGTAAGATGTCGCTCTGCACCGGCCGCACTTTGCCGGCCACGACCGTGCGGCCTGTCGCCGATGTATAGCCTTGGTACCGTGGCGCCACGCCCAGCATGACCATATCGCCGTCGGCGATCACGCGGTTCGTGGCCCGGCCGATCACGGTGTTTATGCGTGGCCCCGAGCACACTATCGTGTCAAAGCCACTATTGTAGGCACCGAGACTTTTCACCGTGTAGTCTCCCACTGCCGCCACTTCCAGTTCTCGGGCTCCCGGCCTCACCGCCTCGATCATCGCCGCCATGGCACTGGAGGCGATGCGGCTCGCTTCCCGGTACAAGGTCATTTCCGCCGCGCTCTTGTCGTACCTCAAGGAAAGTAGCGTGCCGCTCATGGGCTCGAACTCGCAGGGCCCGGGCGACACCGCATCGCGTAGCCGCCCCAGGAACCCGGCCGGCACCAGGTTATCGTCTGACAGCAAGCCGACACGCGCGGGTACGTGGCCCAGGCAGTCAAGAAAGATCTCTCTCAAAGTCCAGAATTTAACATCACCGTAATCCTGATAAGGGATGACGAAATCTATTAGGTCCCGCCACTCCCCGTAGACGGCGCTGTCGTCGAAAACATGCCGGCCCTCCGCCCCGCCCAGGGCGATAACGTGGTCCGGCAGTACAAGAAGAGCGGCCGACTCAATGTGGGGGTCATAGCCCGTCAGGTACTGGACATCGCCCGGAGAACTCGGCACCGCGTAGGCGACACCTACTTCCAACCCTTTTGCCTGCAGTGCCGACCGCACGCGCTTGGCCCTGGTCCCGTACTCCTGAACACTTATGAGCGGGTCATGACTGCGGACGGCGGAGTGGTCAAGACTGTCCTTCAACTCGATCTCCTTCTGAGTAAAGTCGGGGACGCGTGGCCAGCAGAGCCGGACGCCACCTCGTGGTAGACGGCTCCTACATTACTGGCTCCGTCGCGGGCACCACCGCGCCGGGCCCGGTCCCGAGGGCAACGGAAGAGGTGGGCTTTGATGAGCAGCATAAGGCACGAACTGGGCCGGGCCGGGCGGGCAGGCGACATTGCCGCCGTTCAAGGTCTCTCCAATGGCCTGGTCTCGGACGTATGGCTCGTTACGTACCGAGACGGGTCCCGGGTCGTCGCCAAGACCTCACTGGGCGCACCGAGCACCCTCCTGGCCGTCGAAGCCGAAGGCCTTGACGCCCTCAGGAAAAGCGGGCCGGTGGGCACGGTCGGGGTGCTCGGGCTGACCGAGCACCTGCTGGTACTGGAGCCGCTCGCTCCCCGTGACGACAGTCCAGAGGCGTGGCAAGGTTTCGCCCATGACCTCGCCGGGCTTCACCACGGCACGGCGAACGACCGCTTCGGATGGCACGGCGACGGCTATCTCGGCTGGCTCCGCCAGGAGAACACCTGGGCCGAGGACGGTTGTTCCTTTTTCGCCCACCACCGCCTGCTGCGGTACCTAGACGAGCCGCTCGTGCAGAAAGCCCTCGAGCCTTCAGATCGGCGCGCCCTCGAACGCTTCTGTGACCGCCTGCCCGAGATCGTCCCAAAAATGCCGGCCGTCTTGACGCACGGTGACCTGTGGTCGGGCAACATGCTCAGCGGGAGAGACGGCCGCCTCGTGCTCATCGACCCCGCCGTGTCCTACACCTGGGCCGAGGTCGACCTGTCCATGCTCTGGTGCGCGCCACGTCCAGCTGCCTCCGGCCACTTCTTCGCTCGGTACCAGGAGCTGAACCCCTCGCCCCCTGGGTGGGTGGAGCGGATGCCGCTCCTGCACCTCCGTGAAGTCCTAAGTTGCATCGCTCACTTCGGGGACCGCACCGAGGACATCGGCTACCTGCGCAGGACCTTGGCCCCTTTCTACCTCAAGGGGACCGCCGCCACCCCCGCGCCCCCGCCGGCACCGCCCACAGGCACCGGCCCGGGTGACGGACCATGACCTCAGACGCCGCTGCGGAGGTCGGCGAGGGTCGCCGCCGCGTGCCCGAAGTGCGAGAAGTGCGCCGTACAGCCTTCGCCCATGGGGGACTGCGCCTCGAAACCGACGTCGGCGTCGCCTGTTTCGGTGAGCCGAAAATGACGCACGAGTTGCCAGAGCTCCCCGTCGAGGGAGACATGAAAGGCATGGGCGCTCCCCAGGCGAGCCACCCGGAGCCAGGCCGCGGGCGACCCCAGCGTCATCGAGTTGCAGTCGTCGGACGTGCCGCGGGTGACGACGGAGACGATGGTGGGCTGGCCCTGCGGGGAAAGCTCCAAAGCCAGCTTGGCCCACGTCGCCTCGTTGTGCCAAAGGACAAGGGCCCCAGCGTCGAAAGTGGACCGTAAAGCCACTTCCACCCGCGCCGACAAAGTGAAATCGCCGAACAGGGAACAGACCAGCGCCGGAGCATCGAGCGTGGCCGTCAGGGAGCCGGGATCGACGAACCAGTCGGTTGCTGCCCCCGCGGTAATGGTTAGCGTCCCGCCGTCGAAGCTGGCCTCGACCGGCTCGCCACGCCAGCGAAGTGTTGCCGGTAAAGGCGGTATTGTCTCGATCTGCTGCATCCCTCTTCCTCCACTTGTCGGGCCCGAGCAAGAACATGGCTGGGCGCAGCCAACAAGGTTGCGCCCAGCCGGCCACACATGACGTCGCCCCCGCTACCGACCTGTAGCCGGTAGCGGGAGACCGCTCCGTCCCGGCGTCCTTAGGCCGGGCTCAGGTGCAGCACGACGACCTCGTCCCAGGGAGAGAACACCGCGTTGGCCTCATAGGGATCCTTGGCACTGGGCCAGCCGACGGCGTGGACCGTGGTGTACCCCGCCCACTCTCCTCCGTCGAACAGCGGGATGGCGGGGACCTCGTTCACCATTATCCCTTCGAGGATGCCGTACTGCTTCACCAGCTGCGCATGGTTGTCTGTGGCCGCCGCTGCGGTCAGGGCGGCGTCCGCCTGCTTGCTGTTGAAGCGCTCGACATCGCCGACCGCACCCTTGCCGATCGGTGCCGACAGGGCACTGTTGAGCATGTAGTTGTATATCGAGTACGGGTCATTGGTCGTGAACTGCCCGCAGAAAGTCAACTGGTAATTGCCGACCGTGTAGTCGTTGGTCCAGTCGTTGACAGACACGCCGCTCACGGTGGCGGAAATGCCGGCCTCACGCAGCTCGCTCACCATGAGCTCGGCATCAGTCATCCAGTCCGTGTACGGCGAAGGACCGAGGATCGTCAAACTGAACGGGGAACCGTTCGGCTCGTTGAGCATACCGCCCGCACCGACCTTGAAGCCCGCCTTCTCCAGCATGGCCTTGGCCCCGCTCGGGTTGTACGTCTCGTTCAGACTGGCATATTGCGGCGCCAACCAGCTGCCCCATCGGGGCAGGGTCAGCCCCGTCGGGCTGAGGGTGGGGAAGAACAAGCCGTGCTCCCCCTCGGTCGTTATGGTGGTCCGGTCGATCGACTCGCTGAGGGCCTTGCGGACGACCGTCAGGCTGAAGGGGTACTCGGTCAAGTTCGGGCACATGTAGAAGTTGCCTATCGGCGCCACCGACTCGAAGTGCTGCGCGGCGTCCTTGTCGACAAAACCGGTCTCGTAGTTGGGCATGAAGACCGTGTTCCAGTCGATCGTCCCCGAGCTTATGGCCAGCCCGGCGCTCGGGTTGGAGGCGTACGAGAGGAAGTGGAGGGTATCGATCTTGGGCAGGCCCGGCTGCCAGTAGCCCGGGTTACGCACGAGGGTGAACTCACCGGCGGAGAACGAGCTGGCCAGGTAGGGCCCCGTCCCGACAGGGTCGTCGTCCACGTACGTGACCGGGTTGGAGATGCTCGTCCAGATGTGCTCAGGGACGATCAGCACCTGGCTGATGTCGAACAGCTCAGTGTAAGCAGGGGTGGCGAACTTGATGACCGCCTCCGTGGGCGTGGGCGCACTGGCGCTGGAGAAGGTCACGCCGACGCCATCGAGAGCCGGGAACTTCTTCATCAGGTTGAACGTGTAAGCCACGTCGGCAGCGGTGAACGGCTTGCCGTCGGACCATTTTACCCCCGTACGGGTGTGGACGACGAGCTCGGTACCACCGTCTGCCCAGCTCCAAGAAGTGGCCAGCCACGGGTAGATCTGCCCGACCTTCAGCAGGTTGAACTGCATGAGCGGCTCGTAGATCATAGACGTCGCCCCCTGGACATAGGGGGTATTGGAGAGCGAGAACGGGTTGAACCCGTCCGTGAACGGGCCGGTCGGGTCGGCGATAATGATGAGCTCGCTGGCTGCCGATTTGCTACTTTGCGTAGCCGACGAGACCGCCGGGGACGCCATGGCCACCAGGCCGACCAGGGCCAACGATATGCAGGCCCGGAAGCCGGTCCTCTTGCCGCTAGATGAACTCACTAACTCCTCCTTTAGTGCCTTTAGGTTGTAACGGGGCGTCCCGCTGGAGCACGGGATCATTTACTTGAGTGTTGCGGTAAGAACGGTGAGGCTACGGGGGTGCCCGGGGACGGGCCGGCGCCCCGGAACAACCAGCAGGCGGCCCAGTGGGAACCGTTGATGTCGAAAGCCGGTGGGCGGTCCTGGGCGCATATTTCCATTGCCTTCGGGCAGCGGGGATGGAACCGACAACCCGATGGTGGCTCGATGAGGCTCGGGTTCTCGCCCGGTGCCTGCATCTTCTGGCGAGTACCACGGGCGGAAGCATCGGGGTCGGGAGCGGCGGAGATCAACAGCTGAGTGTAAGGGTGCGCCGGCGATTGAGTGATCTCTTCGGCAGGACCGGCTTCGAGGATCTGACCGGCGTACATGACAAGGAGCCGTTCGGCGAAATATCGGGCCGAGGCGATGTCGTGGGTTATGTAGAGCAGGGCGAGGTCCTGCTTGGTCACGAGCTCGGACAGCAGGTTCAAGATGCTCAGCCGGACGGAGACGTCGAGCATCGACACCGGCTCGTCGGCGATGAGCACGCTCGGCTGCACGGCGACCGACCGGGCAATGGCCACCCGCTGGCGTTGGCCTCCCGAGAGCTCGTAGGGGAGCTTGTCGATGACCTGGGCCGCCGGCGTGAGGTGCACCTGCTCGAGAAGTGTCAGCACCAGTGCCCTGAGGTCCGTTGCCCGCTTGGCCATCTTGTGGATCCGCAACGGCCTCGCCAGGTGGTAGGCGACGGTGTGGACGGGGTTCAAGGACGCGTAGGGGTCCTGGAATATGAGCTGGACCTGGCCCCGGTACTCGCGCACCTGCGACCGCGTCCTGAGGTTGGGGGGCTTCCCCCGGAAAAGTACCCGGCCCGACGTGGGGCGCTCGAGGTGCGCCAGTACCCGTCCCACCGTCGACTTACCGGACCCGCTCTCGCCGACGAGGGCGACACAGGTGCCGGGATAGAGCTCAAAGGCGATGTCGTCAACGGCGTGGACAACGCGCCGTCGCCGTTTGAGAAGGGACCTTACGTTGCGCGCTCGCACCGGGTAGTACTTGGTGAGCGACTCCACCCGCAGCACGGCGTCGGGTGAGCGGTGGACCGGTCGCGGCTCAGTCATCGGCGACTTCCCCGCTCACTTGAAGGGCGGGCGCGGACGAGCCCGCCTGCCCGGCGAACAGCCAGCAGGCCACCAGGTGGCCCCGCCCCCCCTCCTCGTTAGGCAAGGAAATACTGCTCGGGTAGGACTCACGACAGACGTCCATCGCCTGCTCGCACCGGGGCGCGAACGGGCAACCGGGCGGTAGGGCACGCAGATCGGGGGGCGACCCCGGGATCCCGGTGAGCACCCGCCTTGCCCCCGTCAGGGGCGGGAAAGAGCTCAGCAGCCCCCGGCTGTACGGGTGCGCGGGCTCGAGGTAGAGCGCCCGGGCGGAAGCCACCTCGGCGATCCGGCCGCCGTACATGATGGCGATGGTGTCGGCGACATCGAGCAGGAGGGAAAGGTCGTGGGTGATAAAGAGGTAAGCGAACCCGAACTCGGCCCGCAGCTCCTCTATTTTCTCCAGGATCTGGCGCTGGGTGACAACGTCCAGGGCGGTGGTCGGTTCGTCCATGACGATCAGGTCCGGCCGCAGCGCCAGGGCCATGGCGATCATCACTCTCTGGCGCATCCCGCCCGACAACTCGTGCGGGAAGCTTCGGAGCCGGTCGCCGCTCACGCCCACGAGGTCGAGCAGTTCTGCCGCCCGCTCGTCCCTGGCGCCCCGGCTCATCGATGGCCGGTGGGCGCGCAAGGCATCGGTGAGCTGGTTGCGGACGTCGGTCACCGGGTTGAGGGCGTTCATGGCGCTCTGGAACACGACGGCCACCTCCTCCCAGCGGTAACGGCGGAGCTGCGCCTTGGACAGGGTGAGGACGTCGACCGGGCCGGCGGTGCCCTGGCCCCGTTGGTGGTAGAGGACCCGGCCCTGGGTAACCGCGGCCGGGGGCCGCAGAAGGCGGGTGATGGCGTGGGCGAGGGTCGACTTTCCCGACCCGCTTTCACCGGCCAGCCCCAATGCCTCTCCCCGGTTGACCACCAGGTCGACATCGTCCACGGCGTGGACAGCGCCCGGCCCTGTCCCGTAGTCGACCGAAAGGCCGCGGATCTCCAGCAGCGGGCCCGCTCCGCTACGGGCCGGCGCGGCCTCAAGGTCGTCCCCGGCTGTGACCGAGGGCGCGTCCCGTTGCGGTCCCGGCGACGTCAATGCGCTCACGACCCGACGACGGCATCGCCGCCGGCCGACGCCCGGGAGACCACGACCTGTCGCTTCAGCCGACGGGGCAACCTGCGGGCGCGGGCCGCCCCCAGGCGGGGGTTGGCGATCTCGTCCACTCCGAAGTTCATCAGGGCCAGCCCGGTACCGAGCAGCGCCAGGCACAGGCCGGGCGGGACGAACCACCACCACGCCCCGAACGACAACGCCTCAGCGTTTTGGGCCCAATAGAGCATGGTGCCCCAGCTCCAGGTGGTGACCGAGACCACGCCCAGGAAAGACAAGCCGGCCTGGATGAGGATGGCGTACAGCACGGTCGTGAGGAACTGGGCGGCGATCAACGGGATCTCGTTCGGGACGATCTCGAACCAGATGATGCGGGTCGTCGATTCTCCCGCCACCCGGGCCGCCTGCACGTAGTCGCGCCGCCGGAGGGACAGGGTTTGGGCGCGCATGACCCGGGCCGTCCATGGCCACGCGGTGGCGGCGATGACCACCGAGATGACCACGGGGCCGGCGCCGTGCAGGTAACCGGCCAGCACGATCACCAGCGGCAGGGCGGGGATGACGAGGAAGGCATTGGTGACCGTGGACAGGATCTCGTCCCAGATCCCCCCAAGGAAAGCGCTCAACAGCCCGATGGCAACGGCGATCCCGGTGGCAATGGCCGAGGCCACGAACCCCACTATGAGCGAGACGCTCGTCCCGTCGACCAGTTGGGCGAAAATGTCTTGACCGGTGTCGGTCGTGCCCAGGAGGTAGTGCCACGAGGGTGGGGCATAGGCGTCGGGCCCGGTCGTCGACGGGTTGCCGACGAACAGCGGCCCAATTATGCCCAGGAGGACAAAGAACACCAAGATCCCCAGGCCGGTGAGCACTTTCGGTGAACGAAGGCTGCTGCGCAACCATCCTCGCCGCGAGCGCGTGGCCGCCGGCAACATCGTTCAGCCTGCCTCTCGGGTACGGGGGTCGAGGGCGGCGTACATCCCGTCGGCGAACAGGTTGGCCAGGAGCACGAGGATGGTGATCATGAGGAAGATCCCCTGCATGAGGGGGTAGTCCTCGTTCTCGACCGCCTCGAACAATATGTACCCGATGCCCGGGTAGGAAAAGACGACCTCGGTCAGAAGGGCCCCGCTGACAATAAAGCCTAGCGATAAGGCAAAACCAGCCATGTTCGGGAGAATGGCATTTCGAGCCGCGTACGTGAAAGTGACCCGGCGTTGGGGCAGGCCCTTCGCCTCCGCCAAAAGCACGTAGTCCTCGCCCAGAGTGGACATCATGACGTTGCGCATCCCGAGGAGCCACGCGGCGATGGAGCTCACGACGATAGTCACCGCCGGGAGCACGGCGTGGTCGATGGCGCTCGAGATGAAGCCCCAGGTGAAGCCC
Organism: Acidimicrobiales bacterium; assembly: GCA_052325485.1. Lineage (GTDB taxonomy): Bacteria > Actinomycetota > Acidimicrobiia > Acidimicrobiales > Palsa-688 > Fen-671. The sequence continues at coordinate 15,258 of JBKQUU010000238.1, forward strand.
ACATTGACTGTCGGAGAGTAGCCACTGCTCAGTGGGAACCAACCGAGTTTCACGGCGAAGATGGTGAGGACGATCAGGCCCATCCAGAAGTACGGCACCGCCGAGAGGAACGAGGTAATAGGTAGGAGGGCGTCGACCCAGGTGCCGCGGCGAGTGGCGGCCACCATCCCGAGGAGGGTCCCGAGCACGAAACTAAGCAATGTGGAGACACCGACGAGAACGAGTGTCCAGGGCAAGGCGCTGCGGATGACGGAACTGACCGCGGCAGGGAAGAAGGTGATGGAGATGCCCAGGTTGCCGTGCAGCGTCTGGCCAAGGTAGCTGACGTACTGGGCAATGAGGCTCTCGTGGTTGTCGACGCCAAAGGCGACGCTGAAGGCGTGGAGGGCGGCGGGCGATATGGCGTGGCGCACCCTATTGAACACTAGGTCGACGGGGTTGCCCGGCATCAAGCGGGGGATGAAGAAGTTGACGGTGATGGCGATCCAGGCGGTGACCACGTAGAAGCCCAACCGACGTGCTATAAACGCCACCGCTAGCGCCCCACTAGAGGAACCTGGCCCCCTTGGCCCAGCCGCTCGACCAACGGCGGTGGCGTGAGACGCTCAGGAAGGCACGACGAACGCGGCCCCGACGTCTCATTGCCTCTCTCCCGGGATAATGAGCCTGCTTCTAAGTAGGTGGGACGCTATACCAAGACCACTAGGCTGTCAAGGCACGCCCGGGTTTAGCGGTGTTACTGACCACCTGCATTTGCCGCCGCACCGCGTAGGCCCGGCTGCCGACCAGGGTGCCTACCAGTGTTGAGGGCGCCACTGATAATGTTCGGTGCGAGTGCCCTTTTTAGGCAAGAAAGGCGGTCACATACCGGCCTTGCCTTTCCGTTCCGGCACGGGGGAGAATGACTTGACGACAGCCAGCTCGATCGGTATCGACCTCGGCGCCACCAAGGTCCTTGCCTGCGTGGTGGACGAGACGGGCGTTGTCCGCCACCAACGCGCAATTAGTACTCCCCATGACGGTTTGGCGCCGCTCGTAGACGCTGTCGTCGACGTCACCCGCCAGCTCCGGGGCCAGGGTGAGGCCGGTGCCGTCGGCATCTCCGTCGCCGGCTGGGTGGACAGGGACCGCCGGACAGTGTTGTTCACACCTCACATGCACCTGCCTTGGCAGCCCGTGCCCCTAACCGAAATGGTCTCCGAGCGCCTCGGGTCCGACGTCGTCCTCGAGAACGATGCCAACGCCGCGGCGTGGGGCGAGTTCACCTTCGGCGCCGGACGCGAGTTCAACGACGTCGCCGTGGTCACCGTCGGGAGCGGCATTGGCGCCGGCTTCATCGTCGACGGAAAGCTATTGCGCGGCGCTCATGGCATGGCGGGCGAGTTCGGGCATTCCGTCTTCGACCCCAACGGGCCCGACTGCCCGTGCGGCCGGCGGGGCTGCGTGGACAGCTTTACGAGCGGCCACGCCTTAGAGCGTCGGTTCGAGGAACTGCACCGTACGAAAGAGGCGACGGCGGCCCGGGCTGGGCCCGGTGGCGGCGCCGCCGTGCCGTTCATGACCGGGGAAGCGATCGCGGCGGCGGCGCGGGACGGAGATCCCGTCGCCCTGCAGGCCTTTTCCGACATCGGGGCCTTGCTGGGGATGGCCATCGCCGACCTCGCCATGTACCTTGACCCCCAAGCGGTGATCCTTTCGGGCGGCGTGGCCAGCGCCGGCGAGCTGCTGCGCCGTCCCACCGACAAGGCCTTGCAAGAGGGCTTGGCCGCCCGGGGCGAGGAGGCCGCCACTTACCTGCTGACAGGCACGCTCGGGCCCGCCGCCGGCGCTATCGGCATCGCCGATCTGGCGTCGATCGGTCGCCCCCCGGCTCTACGCCGACCTGATAACGCCTAGGGTGCCAGCCCCACCATGGGCAGCCCGGTCGTCTCCGGCCAGCCCATGACGGCGTTGGCGCACTGCAGGGCTTGGCCGGAGGCGCCCTTGACCAGGTTGTCGAGGGCGCATATGGCCACCACCCAGCCCGTGCGAGGGTCGCGCCGGGCGGTGAGATGGGCAGTGTTGGCGCCGAGGGTGGCTTTGGTGGAAGGGCTGCGCCCCGACACGACGACGAAAGGTTCGCCCCCGTAGGCCTCGGCCAGTAGCTCCAGGGGATCCTCGTGGCGACCGGGCACGGGGCGGGCGTAGCAGGTGGCCAATATCCCCCGGTTCATCGGGGCGAGATGAGGTGTGAAGATGAGCTGGGCCCCGATGGCCTGTTCCATTTCCGGGGTGTGCCGATGGGTCAACAACCCGTAGGCCGTGAAATCCTCGTCCACGGTGCAAAACTGCGTGCCCTCGGCCAGCTTGCGCCCCGCCCCGGAAACGCCGCTGGCGGCGTCCACGACGATCCCCGTGGGCTGGACGAGCCCGCGGCGCACCAGCGGTGCCAAGGCCAAAGTGGCGGCGGTGACGTAGCAACCCGGGGCGGCCACGAGCTGGGCGCCGGGCAAGCCCCGGCGATCGAGCTCAGGCAGGCCGAACACGGCGCCGGAGAGCAGCTCCGGACAGGTGTGCTCAGCGCCGTACCAGGTCGGGTAGAGCGCCGGGTCTTTCAAGCGGAAATCGGCGGCGAGGTCCACGACATGCCCGGCCCGGGGCAGGAGCTCAGGGACCAGCTTCTGGGAGGCGCCGTGCGGCAGGGCGCAGAAAACGAGGTCCGCTCCCTCGGCGGCGCCGGCCTCGGTGGGACCGAAGCGCAGGCCCGGGTAAGCGGCGGCCAGGGCGGGGTACAGGTCGGCGACGGCGGCGCCTTGGTTGGAGCTGGCCGTGACCGCCGCCACCTCGAAGTACGGGTGGGCGGCCAGCAGCCGCAACAGCTCGGCGCCGGTATAGCCCGACGCGCCCAGGACGGCGACGGTCCCCTTTTCGGCCACGACGACCACCATACACGCTAATGCATAATGATTCAGCGCCGCCACCCGGCCGGGGCTGGGGCACAGGGTCCAGGGGCCCAGGGGCACAGGGTCAGGGGCACAGGGTCAGGCCCGCGGCGTCCGGCCCGCCGGGCCCAGGGGCGCGGCTTCAGGCGCGGCGCAGGACGGCCCCGTGCCTCTGGAGAGCGGCGAGCGCCGCCCTCTCTCGGACCTCGGCCACCTCCGAGTCGGTCAAGGTGTGGTCGGGCGCCCGGAGCCGGGCACGGAAGGCCAGGCCGCGCCGGCCCTCGCCCAGGGCGCGGTCGCGCCAGACGTCGAACAGGGCCAGCGCCTCGGCCAGTTCAGCGATGGCCTCCCGCAGAGTCGCCTCCAGGGCGCCGGCCGTCACCTCGTCGGCTACGAGGAAGGCCATGTCGAGGTCAGACGCCGGGTACCGGCTTGTGGGACGGACCTGCCGGCCCTCTTGCACCGCACCCAGCAGACCGGCCAAGTCGACCAGGAGCAACGCCACCCCGCCCTTCAGGTCGTGGCGCTCGGCCACCTCGGGCGCCACCTCCCCCACCACCCCGATCGTCCGGCCCCCGGCGAGCAGAGCGGCCCGACGGCCCGGGTGCAGCGAACCGGCCACAGTCAGCGCACCGGCGCCGCCCGCGCCCGAGGCCCCGACGGGCAAGGGCACCACCGCCGGGCGGGCCACCCTGGTCCCCTCGGCCAGTACCTGCCAGGCGCGCACGGCGTAGGCGGCACCGGCGCCGTGGCCCACCGCCACCAGGCCGAGCTGTTCCCACTCCACCACGCCCTCTACCAGGCCCTTCGGGTCGTCCGCCATGGCCTGGCGGAACACGTGGCCAAGCTCGAAAAGGCTCAGGGCGTCCGCTTGGCGTTCCCGGTTGAACCGGGCGGCCCGGAGCAAGCCGGGCAGCAGCGAGGTGCGCAGCAGGCCTTGCGACTGGTCGAGCGGGTTTTCCAGCCGGATGGCGGCCGAGCTGCCCAGCCCCGCCCGGTCCAGGTCCGCCTCGGACAGGAAGGTGCTCGTCCACGCCTCGTCGGCGCCGCTACCCGCCACCAGTTCGCGCACCCGGCGGCGGCCCTGCTGGTACCTCGTCAGCCCGGCGCCGCCCAGGGGCCGCTCCGGCAGGGTGCGGGCGATGTTGTCATAGCCGTGGATGCGGGCGATCTCTTCGATCAGGTCTATTTCACGGTCACAGTCGCGCCGCCAGGTGGGCACCTTGACCTCGAAGCTGCTCCCCCCCGCCCCAGACGGGCCGGGGGGCGCCGCCTCCACCTCGAACCCGAGGGGCCTGATCAGTTGGGCGCACTCGGACGGGCTCAGCGAGGTGCCCAGCACCAGGTTGGCCCGATCGGGGCGCAGGGTCACCCTCGGGGGCGGGGCACTGGCGGCCCGCACGTCCGCCGTCGGCCCCCGGCGCACGTGCGGCCCCAGGAGCTCGACGAACCGGTCGACGGCCGGGCGGGCGAGCTCGATGTCCACCCCCCGCTCGAAGCGGGCGCGCGCTTCGCTGTTGAGGCCCAGGCGCTTGCCGGTAGCCGAGATCGCCTCCGGGCTGAAGTTGGCCGCTTCCAGCAGTACCGTGGTCGTGGCGGCCGAGATTTCCGCCGTCGCCCCGCCCATTATCCCGCCCACGCCGACACCGGTGCCGGTGGCGTCCCCGATCACGCAATCCTGCTCTGAGAGGCGCCGTAGGGCCCCGTCGAGCGTGACGATCTCTTCGCCCTCGTGGGCCCGGCGGACGCGGAGGCCCCGACCTGCGAGGCGGTCCAGGTCGTAGGGGTGGTTAGGTTGGCCGAGCTCGAGCATTACGTAGTTGGACACGTCGACCACGGGGCTTATGGGCCGCATCCCGGCCAGCACCAGGCGCCGCGGCACCAGCGGGGCCACCACCGCCCCCTCTACCGCTTCGATCACCGTCCCGGTGAAACGGGGGCACAGGCCCACGGCGTCGCCGTCCACCGCCACCCGGGCCCTTTCGACGCCCTCGCTGACCACGTGGGGCGGCACAGGGACGGCAAAGGGGGCGCGCAGGGCGGCGGCGAGGTCGCGGGCCACGCCGGCTATGGACAGGCAGTCCCCCCGGTTGGGGCTCACCTCGAGGTCGAAGACGACGTCCTCGCCGAAGCCGAGCACGTCGGCCAGCGCCTGGCCGGGGGCGCCGGCGCCCGGGGGCAGCAGGAATATGGCCGGGGCCGGGCCTTCGGGCCCCAGGCCGAGCTCAAGGGCGGAGCAGAGCATCCCGTTGGACCACTCCCCTCTCAGCTTGCGCCGGCCGATCTCGAGCCCGCTGGGCATGACCGTGCCTAGGGTGGCCAGAGGGACCAGGTCGCCCGCCTTCATGTTAAAAGCGCCGCAGCAAATCTGCAGCGCCTCCCCATCGCCGGCGTCCACGTCGACCAGATGGATGCGGTCGGCGGAGGAGTGCGGGCGGGTGGCCAGGACCCGGGCCACGACGATACCCGGGAACGCCGGGGAAATTTTTTCTGTCCCTTCGACCACCAGCCCGAGGAACGAGAGCGTGCGGGCTATTTCCTCCGGCGCGCCGACGACGGGCGTGAAGTCACGGATCCAGGAAAGTGGTGCGCGCATGCGGTCCTCAAAATTGGCTCAGGAAGCGGATGTCGTTATCGAGCAGGTCGCGTAGATCGGCGAGCCCGGTGCGGGCGGCGGCCAGCCGGTCGATACCGAAACCCCAGGCAAAACCGGTGTACTTCTCGGCATCTATGCCCACGGCGGCGAAAACGGCCGGGTCCACCATCCCGCAGCCGCCCAGTTCTACCCAACCCGACCCCGAGCACGTACGGCAACCCGAACCGCCGCACACCCAGCACGTCACGTCGAACTCGGCCGACGGCTCGGTAAAGGGGAAGAAACTGGGCCGCAGCCGGGCATGGCGACCGGGACCGAAAAAAGCGCCCGTAAAACTTTCCAGTACCCCGGCCAGGTCGCCCATGCTGATGCCCTCGTCCACCACGAGCGCCTCGACCTGGTGAAAGACGGGCAGGTGGCGAGCGTCGGGCGTGTCCCGGCGGTAACAGCGGCCGGGGACCACGGCATAAATGGGGGGCGGGCGCGACTCCATGAGGCGCACCTGCACCGGTGAAGTATGGGTGCGCAGCAGTACGCTTTCGGGCTCGCCCGCCTTCAGGTAAAAGGTATCGAACATACCTCGCGCCGGGTGGTGCGGAGGCATATTGAGGGCCTCGAAATTGTGCCAGTCGTCTTCTACCTCCGGGCCTTCGGCGACCTCAAAACCCATGGAGACGAATATGTCCTCCAGTTCGTCGCGCACCTGGGCGACGAGGTGCACATGGCCCCGAGCGATAGGAGGGCTCAGGCTCTCGGCCAGCGGCCCGTGACTGGCGGCGAAAAGGGCGGCGACTTCGCTGAGGTCGAGCCGCTCGGAACCCGCCTGGCGACGAGCCTCCTCGGCGGCGAGCTCAGCGCGGCGTTGGCCAGAGAACTCCTCGAGCGCGGCCCGGGCGTGCTGGACGGACTGGCCCAGGCGGCGCCTTTCCTCCGGCCCGAGGTCCCGCAGGGTACTGGTGATGGCCGAAAGCTCGCTTTTTTTCCCGAAAGCCTCAGCTTCGACGGCGCGCAGCTCCGCCAGGGAAGACGCCCCGGCGATCAACGCCTTGCCGCGTTCGAGGGCCGGTCCGACGCCGTTCATATCCCCGACAGCTTGCCAGTTCCGCCGTCATCGTGCCGGGACATACCGTGGCGCCTCTGGCGGGCCGCTTCGAAGCACAGGACGGCGGCCACCACGCCGACGTTCAGCGATTCGGCCCCGGCCGCCATGGGGATGCTGACCACCCCGTCCAGGTGGGGGCCCAGCTCGGCCAGATCGAGGCCGGCGGCCTCGTTGCCGAGCACCAGGGCGGTGGGCCGGGTGAGGTCGGTGGTGGCGTAATCTGCCCCTCGTTCGGCGGCGGTGGCCAACCTGGTCAAGCCCCACCCGCCCAGCTCGCTCAGCACCTCGGCCGCCGGCCCGGCCGCCACCACGGGCACGTGGAAGACGGCACCGGCCGAGGACCGGACGGCCTTGGGGTTCCAGACATCGACCGTGCCCTCGCAGCACACCAGGGCGTCCACGCCGGCCGCCCAGGCCGAACGGGCCACGGTGCCGGCATTGCCGGGGTCCCTGACGTCGACGCACACCACCAGTAGGCGGGGGCCGGCCGCACCGACGTCCGCCATCGTGCAGACGGGCATGCTCACCACGGCGATGACCGGCTGCGGGGTAACCGTACCCGCCACCCGCCCCAGCACGCCGGGCTCGAGCTCGAAGACCCGGGCTCCCTCCTCGTAACACTGCGCCACCAGGCCGGCCAGGCGTCCCTGCCGGGCGCGTGGCTCCTCGTCCGGGCCCGGCGGGAAGGCGACGCCCCACCCGTGTTCGTCGGGGGGGGCGGTAGGGGCGGTGACGGCGGCACCCCGCTCCGAGCTCCAGCCGGCGTCCAGGTACACCGCTTCAATGGGGACGTGCGCCTTCAGCGCCTCCTCGAGCAGGTTAAGGCCTTCGATGACGAAACGGCCCTCGTCGGCCCGGGCACTGCGCCGCCCTACGAGGCGCCGCAGCCGCTGGACCCGCTGGTGGCGGTAGGCCAGGGCGCTCAAGGGCACCCGCAGAGCAGACGGGCGGGGCTCCGGCGACCGGCCACCTAAGCCTCGGCGGCAGCTACCTTTACGCCTGTCGTTTCGGCCGTCACGCCAGCACCAGCGGCTACGCCTGGACCAGGCGACGATGGGAGCGCCTCTCGGGCCAATTCGACCAGGCGAGCGAAGGCTGCCTCGTCTCGCACGGCGATGTCCGCCAGCACTTTGCGGTCCACTTCGATCCCGGCTGCGTTGAGACCGGCGATGAAACGGCTGTAGGAGGAGCCGTTGGCCCGGCAAGCAGCGTTGACCCGCTGGACCCAGAGCCGGCGAAAATCGCCCTTGCGCGCCCTGCGGTCCCGGAAAGCGTAAACGCCCGAGTGCATTACCTGTTCGTTGGCCGCCCGGAAACTGCGGCTCTTGTTGCCGTAATAACCTTTCGCCGCCTCGAGTACGGACCGATGGTGCTTCTTGGCGTGTACGGCGCGCTTTACCCGTGCCACCTGGATCTCCTTTCAGCCATGGTCGGGCTCAGATACCGAGCAGGCGCTTCATCGACTTGACGTCGGCGGCAGATACGTCCTGCTCACGGCCCAACCGCCGTGCCCTGCTGGAAGATTTCTTCTCGAGCAGGTGGGAACGCATGGCCTGGCGCCGCCGCAACCTGCCCGTGCCCGTCACCTTGAAACGCTTGGCCGCGCCCCGGTCTGTTTTTTGCTTCGGCATCTGTTACCTCTCCAGTCTCCACGTGGCGCACCCTGGCAGTCCGCGTAGCTGCGCGTAGACATCGCCCTGTGGGGTACCGAAGGACAAAGGTAGCAGAACGCTAGCTGCTCGCACCCACCACGCCGTCAGGGACCGCCGTGCTGCGGGCCGACACCGCCGTGGCCAGGCCAGCACCCTCCTCCACCGGTGCCGCCGTACCTGGAGCGGGAGCGGGAGCGGAGGCCACGGCAGGGGCAGCGGTGGCGCCGTCCAGCCTCACCGCCGCCACCTCGGGGGTCGGCGGCCCGCCGGGCTCGGGGCTAGAGGACGTCTCCGGTGCCGCCTTGCGCGCCGGTGGCTTGGCCCGGCGGTCGGGCGCCAGCACCATCACCATGTTGCGCCCGTCCAGCTTGGGCGCGGCCTCCACCTTGGCAACGGCCGCCACCTCCTCAGCCAAATCCTCCAGGATCTTCATCCCGAGCTCGGGATGGCTGACTTCCCGGCCCCGGAACATGATCGTGACTTTGACCTTGTGGCCCTCTTCTAGGAAGCGGGCCACCTGGCGCGTCTTGGTGAGGAAGTCGCCCGTACCGATCTTGGGGCGGTACTTCATCTCCTTGATGCTGGTGTTGGTGGCCTTTTTCCGAGACTCTTTCGCCTTCTGGGCGGTCTCGTACTTGAAACGGTTGTAATCCATGATCCGGCAAACGGGTGGGTTGGCGTCGGGCGCCACCTCGACGAGGTCAAGGTCCAACTGACGAGCAAAGCTCAACGCGTCGGGAAGGGCTTTGACCCCGAGCTGTTTGCCGTCGGGATCTATCAGGCGTACTTCCCGGGCGCGGATGCGCTCGTTTACCCGGTGATCGCTCAAGTCTGCTGCAGTGGCTATTCGCTGTTCTCCTTGCTAAGGCCTCGGGGACGGCTCCATGAGCCAGCATCGTCCAGGGCGGTAACGAACTTAAGGGGCGGCACTAGATAAGCATGCTCAACTACGCCAGACGGGGCCGTGAACGGCCTCGTCGTTAGGAAGGCACCGTGCCAACCAACCGGCGCCAGGACCGGCGGCACCACGGGGTGGCAGGTCCGAGCGGTGACCAGGGCACCGCGCACGCGACCAGCCAGAAACGTCAATACGAGCCTTCAACCGCTCGACCGGCCGGGACGCCCGGCGCCCCGTCGGCTGAGCACGATGTCATGGTGGGCACACTGATGACCAGGGACACTAATAACCGTATGTGACCGTCACGCGTCTACAGGCTCCTAACACCACCGTACTTGTCGGTTCATCATAGAGTAGCGCGGTGAGCACGCTTTGGACACCGAGCGGGGAACACCCCATCCCGCGCCCCGGCGGCAACGGACCGGGCGACGACCAGGGGACAGGCGCCAAGCCCCGGGCCGGTGGCACCGGCAGCCAGGGTACGGGCACCCCGGGGCGGCTGCCCGGGGTAGGCCGGGAAGTAGGCATGCCCCCCGATGGGGCTGACCGGCAGCCGACCCCGGAGGAGATCCGCCAGGCCCAAGAAGAGATGGAGGCCGTACAGCAGGAGCTGCTCCGGGCGCCGGTCGAGCTGGTCATCGCCAACCACGCCATGGGCTTGTGGGAGCTCGCCGCCCTGCACCTGTCGCAACGGCCGCCGGACCTGCCCGAGGCCCAGCTGGCCATAGACGCGCTGAGCGCGCTGGTCGAAGGCATGACCGGACGCCTGGGCGATGCCGAACGGTCCCTGCGCGACGGCCTGGCCCAGATACGCATGGCCTTCGTGCAGGTCCACAACGCCGAGCGGGCCCGCCTGGCCGGTGGGGGCGACTGAGGGGGCCAGGCCACCCGACCGGTCCCAGGGTGCCCGTTCCCCGGTGCCCGCCCCAAGTGCCAGTCCCAGGTGCCAGTCCCAAGTGCCGGTTTCAGGCACCGGCAGCAAGCAACGGGACGAGCATCTCGTCGGCCGTGAGGCCTCCATGACGGCAGACCAGCCTGGCGTCTCCGCCGTCAGTTGGGTCCAGGTAGGCGTCGTCGCCCAGGGGGACCAGGGCGACATCGCCCAGGCGGGCTGAGAACTCCGCCTCTAACGGCCCCCCGAGCAGCCCGGCCGCCACGACCTCGGCCCGGCTGGCCACCCAAGCCTCCCCGGCGTAATGGGCCCGGGCCCGCTCCAGCAGGTCCGTGGCCTCGCCGGGCCGGCTGTGAAGCCACCGGAAACGCGCCTCGCCGCTGACCAGAACGGTACTCGCGGTCACCTCGGGCGCCAGCGGTCGCGCCCCGGCCCCCACGTCGACCTGGCCATGGTCCGAGGTAACGGCCAGCGCCGCCCCGCGGGGCAGCACAGAGATGACGTCGCCCACCAGCCGGTCCACGAAGCCGAGCTCGGCGTCGTAAAGGTACCCCAGCCCGCAGGCGTGGGCGACCTTGTCGATCCCTTCGTAATAGGCGTAGACGAACGTTTCCCCCTGGTCCAGCAGGTCGCCCACTAGTAGCGGCAAGCTGGAGGGCACGGTCCAGCTCACCTCTCTCGCCCCCCACTGGTGAGCTTCGCTGAAACCGCTGCCGGAGAAGTCTGACCGGCTAACGACGGGCACCCGCCGGCCGTTGAAGGCCGGCCGGGGCTGGGCCCGGCGAGGGGGCACGAACGCCCGGGCGTCGCCCGACCGGGTGCTCCAGCGCAGGACGTTGAGCACCTCGGTGCCGGTCGGCCCCGTAACCGCGAACTTGTAGCCCACGATCCCGTGGTCGGCCGGCGGCATGCCCAGGGTGAGGGAGGTCAAGGCCGCGGCGGTGGTGGTCGGTGCCACCGAGCTGATCGGGCCGCCCTCCAACCCGGCCAGCCGCGGAGCCGTACGCAACCGGTCCTGCAACTGGTGCCAACCGAGGCCGTCGAGGGTCAGCAGTACGACCTGGGCGGCGTCGCCGAGGAGGCCCGGGAGCCACGCCGGTCGCTGCCCCGGGGCCCCCAGCAAGGCGGGGACGAGCGAATCAAGCGACGAGCTGCCGTAGGACGGCGTGACGAGGGGCGCAGGGAGCGCCGGCCAGTCCACCGCCGGGCCGCCGACCTCCGGGCCGCCTACTTCCGCTTCCGTGCCCACATCCGGCTCCGGGTTACCTCCGACTTCGGGACCGTCCTCACCCCAGGGACCCTAACGGACGCCGGGGGCCTTGATGAGGCCCGCGGCCGGCGGGAGCCCCGGCGCCCGCACGCTCCGCGGGCCACGCCCCGTGCCCCTGTAGCATGGCCGCGTGAGGGTGTCCACGCGTGGTGATTACGCCTGCCGGGCGCTGTTGTCGTTGGCGCTGCACGGCGGCGACCAGCCGACCTCCGTCCGGGACATCGCCGAGCGCACGGGGCTTCCCCAGCCCTACCTGGAGCAGATACTCCTGGCCCTGAAGGGCGCCGGCCTGGTGCGTTCCAAACGGGGCGTGGGCGGTGGCTACGTCCTGGCCCGTCTGCCGGAGAAGCTGACCCTCGGCCAGGTGGTGGCGGCCGTGGACGGGCCCATAGTCGTCGGCGACTTCGGGGAGCCTCACGCAGGGGGCGCGTGCAACCACGAGGGCCAGTGTGCCCTGCTTTCGGTGTGGGCCGAGGTGGGCGAGCACATGCGGGCGCACCTCGATTCGTTCACCATCGCCGACATGGTGCGGCGGGTCGCCGGGCCCCAGCTGGCCCCCGTAGCCGGCGCCGTCCCCAACTGACCCGTAGTTTGCCCGAAGGGTGCTGGTGGGACGCTCTACAGGCTTGCCGAGGGGCGCTGAGGTAACCCCAGGGGCCCGAGGGTCTCTTGCAGGTCCGCCGGCAGCGCCGAGCTGAAGCTCATCGCCTCCCCGGTCGCCGGGTGCACGAAACCCAAGTGGGCGGCGTGCAGCCAGGGGCGCCTCAGCGTCGGCAAGATCTCTCTGGCCGCGGCGAACTGGCTGGCCTTGGCGTAGCGTTGGTCGGCCAGCACGGGGTGGCCGATGGCGGCGAAGTGGGCGCGTACCTGGTGGGTCCGGCCCGTCTCCAGCCGGCAGGTCACCAGCGTCACCGGTAGGGGCGAGGCTGAGCGGGCACCGGCCCGGTAATGGGTGCGGGCCTGACGGCCGCCTTCGACCACCGCCATCTTGAGCCGGCTGCGGGGAGAGCGCCCGAGGGGTGCCTCGACCACGCCCTCGTCCGCCTCGAGCACGCCGTGGACCACGGCCAGGTAGCGCCTTTCCACGGAGCGGGCGGCGAGCTGGGCCACCAGCCCCTGGCGAGCCGGCGCCGTGCGGGCCACGACCAGCAGCCCGGAGGTCCCCTTGTCCAGACGGTGCACGATGCCGGGGCGCTGGTCGTCCGGGCCGGCGCCGGAGATGTCAGGAAAGCGGGCCAGCAGCTGCTGCACCAGGGTGCCCTCGCGATTGCCGGCGCCGGGGTGGACCACCAGGCCCGCCGGCTTGTCCACGACGACCAGGTGGTCGTCGGCATAGACCACGGCCGCGGCCGGGGGACGGTCAGGGCCCCCGGTGCCGGCCAGGGAGCCAGGAGCCTCGGTACCCGTTGGCGGACCAGGTAGGTCGAGCTGTAACTCCAGTAGTTCGCCCACCCGGAGCCGCCGGCTCCCAGCGCGCACGGGCACACCCGCCAGCCGGGCGCCCCCGGCAGCTACGAGGCGGGATGCCTCGGCCCGGCTGAGGCCGGCCAGGAGCGCCAGGCCCCGGTCCACCCGTTCGCCGTCCAGGGCGGCGGGGACCGCTAGCGCCATCGTGGTTCCCCGGGCCTCGGGTTCAGTGGTCAGGGTTACCCCCGGGCGCGGCACCCGTCCCCGACGGCGAACGGGTCGCCCCTGTCCCTACAGGCGTCCCCACCGGAGGCGTACCGGCCGCGGGGGCCCCGGCCGTCGGGGCCTGGGCCATCGCCGGGGAGGCGCTCCGACCGGGGAAGAAGACCAGGCTGACCGCAAGCGTCAGCGCTCCGATGGTGATGGCGGCGTCGGCGACATTGAACGTGGCCCACCAGCTGACGAGCGAGATGAAGTCCACCACCGCCCCGTGGTGGTGCCGGAAAAACCTATCGGCCAGGTTGGACACGGCTCCGCCGGCGAGAAGGCCCAGCGCGACCATGACCGGCAATGGCGCCATGCCCCGCACCAGGCGCCGCGAGTAGAAGGCGACGCCGATCACCAGGGCCACGGCGACAGCGGCGATGACCGGCGAGGCCCCCGTCCCGAACGAGAAGGCGGCGCCCCGGTTGTAGGTGAGCACCAGGTACATGGGCCCGAGCAGGTGCTTGGGACCGACCTTTAAGGCTTGTTGCGCCCAGGACTTGCTCCACTGGTCCAGGGCTACAACGGCGGCGGAGACGCCCACCAACAGGGCGCTGCGCTGCCTCGCCGGGTTCATTGCCGCCGGGCCGAAAGCCCCCCGCTCTTGCACGACACGCACAGCCTGGCATGCGGGAGCGCCTCCAGCCGGGCTTTGGGGACGGGTGAACCGCAGCTCTCGCAAAAGCCGTAGGTCCCGGCCGTTATCTTGTCCAGGGCGGCATCGATCTCCTCGATCGCCGCCTGGGCCTGGGCCGAGAGGTGAAGGTCCAGCTCCCGGTCCACGTTGGCGGTGCCGCCTTCGCCGCCCTCCTCGTCGAACTGCACGTCGCCCGGCTCGTGCTCCAGCGCCAAGGCCTCGGCCTGCGCTCGCAACTCCTCGGCCTGGCGGGTGTAATTGCGGCGCTCCGCCATTAAGAGCCCCCGCTGGTGCTCCAAGAACAGCTCACGGTTGTCGCCATGATCTGTCCCCCGGCCGGCGCCGTCGGCACCATCGGTCTTCTTGGCCGCCGGGTGGGGCCGCTTGACTTTGGGCGCTTCGCCTACGGCGTCTCCCACCGGGCCAGCCGTGGCCGTACCGGCTATAACTACCGTCTCCTCGGCTTTGGCCGGGACCTTTGCACCCTTGGCCACCATCTCCTTGGCCGCCTCTTTGGCTAGGGGCTCTTTGGCTAGGGGCTCTTTGACAACGGTCTCTTTGGCCACGGTCTCCTTGGCTGCGTCGTGCTTGGCTGCGTCGTGCTTGGCTGCGTCCTGCTTGACCACGGTCGCTTTGGCTGCGGTCTCTTTGACTGCAGTCTCTTTGCCTGCGGTTCCCTTGGCCACGGTGTGCTTGGCTACGGCCGGCTTGGCTGCGGTCTCTTTGGCGACCCTGACCTCTTTGACGGCGTCTTTGGCCGTGTTGGCCCCACCCGTGTTGACCACCCCTGCCCTGGCCACACTCGCCTTGGCCACGGCCTCCTTGGCGGGGCGAGGGGACGACGGCACCTTCCGGGAGCTCCCGTTGCTTGTCTCAGGGCGTACGTCGGCTTGTGCCTCTTGAACGGCGAGTTGTTGCTTTCCTCTAGGCATTTCGTGGCACCTTACACTCACATGGAGGCGGGGAAGCCTACCATGCCGCACATGCTGCGGCAGAGCACTTAACGCGCCAAAGCCCCCCACCATTCCTGGGGCCGCCCGTCCTTCCCCCGGAGACGGGGAACGAAGTCTTAGCGGCTCCTACTGCCGGCGCCTGAACCTGCTGGGGCCACGGTCGTCGCCCAGGTCACGCTCGTTGAAGAAGCTGTCCAGGGCCCGTTCGTCCAGGGCGATAGTGGCCACGTCCGGCGGAGCCGGGGACGGGCCGCCCTCCCCCTCGCCCTGCCCCGCACCGGTGACCTCACCGATACGTTCGCCGGCCAGGGCCAGGGCCTCCTGGTTGGCCCCCGGTCGGACGGGAGCCGTGGCCCGAGGATCTGCCGCTCCGCTCCTGTCCTCCAGGTAACGAGGGTCCCAGTCGCTGGCCTGGTTACCATTGTCGTCGGCTTGGGCCTCGGGGCCAACCCCGAGATGCTCGCCCGTGACGTCGCCGTCACCTACCGGCGGCCCGGCGGAATGCACCGGAGGGACGGTGGGCTCCTCGGGTGGGTCGCTCGAGGAGGTGACCGGAGGCGGCTCGCTCAACAACCCGGCATTTTCGACCAGGGCCTGGGCTTCGCTGAGCACCGCCAGCAGGTGGCTCTTGTGAAGGTCCACCCATCCCCGCAGAGCTTCCACGTCCTGGCGGACCTGGGCCAGCGACGCCTCGGCGCTTTCCATGGCGGCACGGCTCTCGGCCACCGCTCCCTCGTACGCTCGCCGGCCCCGCTCCTCGGCGTCCGAGACCAGGGCGCGCGCCTTGGCTTTGGCGTCCGCCAGGGTCCTGTCCGCCTCCTCGCGAGCCTCGCGCACGGCACCGTCGGCTTCGTCCCGAGCCTCGCGAACGGCCTGGTCAGCGGCGCGCTGGGCCATGAGCAGGACCCGTTTGAGCGACTCGTCGGTGGCGGACGCCTCCGTAGCTGCTTGCTCGGCCCGCTGCAGCCGGTCGGTCGTCTGGCGCAAACGCTCGGTTAGCTCCTCGACCCCAACGGCTGCTTGTTCGAGGAACTCGTCGACATCTTCAGGGTGGTAACCGCCGCGCAGCTTTTCACGGAACTGGACGTCGCGGAAGACCTTCGGGGTCAATTCCATGTTCACTAATCGTACCAGCCGCGCCCCCGTAGCAGGGACATCCCCGGAGGGAGGAAGCCCAGGGTGCGGCCCTAGACCTTGATGAGGGCGAGGACGTAATAGGTGACCAGGTATACGGCCAGACAGGCGATCATGTACGAAATGTCGAAAATGCCGAGCGGCGGTATTACCCGTCGGAGCGGCGCCACCACGGGCTCGGTGAGCACGTACAGCCAGTGGTTGACGGACCGCATGCCCGAGCTCCCCACCGGGAACCAGGAAAGGACGGCCCGGAACACCAGCACGAGCAGGTAGATCAGGCCCAGGGTGTAGAAGGGGTGGGTCAGGTAGGTCACGAGCCCGTCCCTGCATGCTCGGGCCCGTGGCGGGACATCACGACCGGTAGAGCCCCCGTTCCTGGAGACGTCTCTTCTCCTCCGCGGAGACCTCGACGTTGGTCGGCGTCATCAGGAAGACCTTGTCAGCCACCTTGTCCATGCTCCCGCCCAGGGCGTAGGCGACCCCGCTACAAAAATCGATCATCCGATGAGCGAGCTCACGGTAGGCATTGCCGAGGTTGACGATCACCGGTTGGCCGGTACGGAACCGGTCCGCTATCTCCTGGGCATCGGCGAACTCAGAGGGCGACGCCACGTGGACCTTGGCCGTCGGTGCCGGGGTGGGCAAGGGCCGAAGAGTCGTAGGAGCCGGCCTCAGGTTGATCGGGCCAGCGTCCTGGCCGTCCCGGGGCAGCGTCCTCACGGCAGGAGAAGTCTGGGGCGCGGCCTCGACCACCTCCGCACCGCGACGGGGGGTGGCTACCTGAGGCGCCGGCATTTCCTCATAGGGCTCGTACTCGTCGTACTCCTCGGCATCAGCCAAGCCAAGCCACATCAGTACCTTCTTGCCTGTTCCCGGCATAACTCCTCCTTAGTAGCAGCCTAGCTTCGCTTCGCCGGTCACCACGCCAACCGCCGCCGGCCGGGGACCGAAAAGGGCCGTCCCCAGCCGGACGATGGTGGCGCCCTCGGCCACCGCCAGTTCAAAATCAGCGCTCATGCCCATCGACAGTTCGCTCAACCCCAGGCTCGCCGCCAAGCGGGCCACCTCCCCGTAGCAGCGGCTGACTTCGGCGGTGGTGGCCGGGCGGGGCCCCACCGCCATCAGGCCTCTAACGTCCAGGCCGGCGGCCGTGGCCGACGCCACCAGGGCGGGCACGTCGCCGGGACTGGCCCCATGGCGTCCGGGAGGCCCGGTCGTCCTCACTTGGACCAGCACCGGAGCCGACGGCCGACGTAGGGCCAACGCCCGGGCGTGCTCCTCACTGTCCAGGCCGTGCCAGAGGTGGACGTGAGGCGCCAGACGGGCCAACTTGTTGCGTTGAGGTTGGCCGAGAAAATGCCAGCGGGCCCCAGGCGGCGCCGTGCCCAGTTTGGACAGCATCTCCTGTGCGTAGTTCTCGCCGATGTCCAATAGGCCGGCGCCGACGGCCGCGTCTATAGCCTCCGGCCCGAGGCCCTTGGTCACGGCCACGACCGTGACTGAACCAGGCCGGGCGCCGGCCCGCTCGATCCGGGCCTGGACCGTGGCCAGCCGGTCAGCCACCGTGGCCACTGTTGGCGCGCCCAAAGCCGGCGTTAGCGCGCCCAAAGCCGGCGTTAGCGCGTTCACGTCGGGCCCCCTGGAACGGTCTCGGGCGGCGCCGTCGGCGGCATTGACGGCCTCCATACCACCGTCGCCTGACGGCCGTGGTCTCCCCCCGCCCGCCACGACCAGTGGTCGCCCGAGCAGTGTGTGCAGATCCCGGCCTTCGCCACCAGGGCGGCGCCGGCCCGCTCGAGGGCCACGGCCACCGCCGCCGGCAGGTCCAGAGCCGGGTAGCCCTCGCCATCGACCGAACGCACGGCCGGGCCGAAGACCGAAACGACCTCAGCGAGGTCCCCGTCCCCGAAGCGGTAAGCGTGCGGCCAGATGCACGGTCCCAGGGCGGCCTCGACCCGGGTGGCGCCGAGCGCCCGCATCGTCCCCACCGTGGCGCCGACCACGCCCGCCATAAGGCCGCGCCAACCGGCGTGCAGCACACCGACTACTCCTTGAGGGCTCGAAAGGCCCACTGGCGCGCAGTCCGCGGTCAGGACCACCAGCCCGGCGTCCGCACAGCACGTCACGGCGGCGTCCGCCTCCTGCCCGCGGTTGGCGCCGGGCCGCTCGACGACGACCACCGCCGACCCGTGCACCTGGCGCAACCAGGTCCACGGCACGTCCGCCAGCGCCCGGGAGGCGCCCCCGGCCACGGCGGGGTCGGCAAAATCACCATCGACGCGGCGGCCGCAGACCATGGCCGTCCCCGCCGCCAAGGTCACTGACCACGCCCCCGGCGAGACCGCCTGAGCGTGGGCGCCCGTCGAGAAGTCCCCGACGCGCACAGAGGGCCGTGCCCGGGACCAGCTCAAGTCGCGAACTGTCCTGCGCCTCGCGCCACACCGTGCATCGAGCGGTACCTTCTTTGTTGAAGCTTTGTTGAAGTTGCCTTGCGGGCTCCAGTCGAGCTTGGCTCACGGGCCAGGCCGAAGTGCCTTTCGGGCTTCTGGTCGAAGTTGCCTCTTCGGCGGTCGCTACTTGAGGAACGGGGGGACGTCGAAGTCGTCCTCGTCCCCAAAGCTGAGCCCTGCCGCCGCCATCTCTGCGTCCGTGTCGATGAGGCCGATGGTCCGGCGGGGTGCGGCAGCCACTTGCTCCTCTCCCGGCACCACCGCCGGAGTGCCGTCCCAGCGGTCGAAACCGGCGGCGATGACGGTGACCCGTACCTCGTCGCCCATGCCTTCGTCGACGACCTGGCCGAAAATTATGTTGGCGTCCGGGTGCGCAGCCGTGTGGATTATCTCGGCCGCCTCGTTGACTTCGAAGAGCCCGAGGTCAGGGCCACCAGCGATATTGAGAAGGATGCCGCGGGCACCTTCTATCGAGGCTTCGAGCAGAGGTGAGGTCACAGCCATCTTCGCCGCCGCCGTGGCCCGGCCGTCACCTGACGCCGAGCCGATGCCCATTATGGCCGTCCCGGCGTTGCTCATGATCATCTTCACGTCAGCGAAATCTGTATTGATCAGCCCGGGCGTCGTTATCAGCTCGGTGATGCCCTGCACTCCATGGAGCAGGACCTCGTCGGCCATCTTGAAGGCGCCTACCATCGTCGTCTTGTTGCTCGACACGGCCAAGAGGCGGTCGTTGGGGATGACGATGAGCGTGTCGACCTTGTCCTTCAACTTCAGGATCCCCTGGTCGGCCTGGACAGCCCGCCGCCGGCCCTCGAAGCCGAAAGGCCTCGTCACCACGCCAATGGTCAATGCTCCCACAGCTTTGGCGATCTCGGCCACCACCGGAGCGCCCCCCGTGCCCGTGCCACCGCCCTTGCCGGCCGTGATGAACACCATGTCGGCGCCCTTCAGGACCTCTTCGATCTCGTCCCGGTGCTCCTCGGCGGCCAAGCGCCCCACCTCGGGGTCGCTGCCGGCGCCAAGGCCCCGCGTCAGCTGGCGCCCGATGTCCAGTTTCACGTCGGCGTCGCTCATCAGCAGCGCCTGGGCGTCGGTGTTGATGGCGATGAACTCCACTCCCTTCAAGCCGGCGTCGATCATCCTGTTGACGGCGTTGACACCACCGCCGCCAATGCCCACGACCTTGATGACGGCTATGTAGTTCT
>JBKQUU010000239.1:0-3596 GCA_052325485.1 Acidimicrobiales bacterium
CCCGTCGGCGTCCCAGGTCATTTCGAAGCACCCAGGCATTCCGAGGATCCCCTTCACCCGCAGCCCAACCCGGAAGTGACCGCCCTCCAGGTCGGCGACGAAATGCTCGACTGCCCGACGGCTTGGAGCCGCACGGCAAAGATTAACTACCGCTACACTCTCAGTTCACGTCGACCCCGACCGGCGTTCTAACCCGAGTGGAATACTCACGAAATGCGCCCACGGCGGTCCCTGCGGGCTTTGGGCGCGATGGTATTGGCCACGGTCCTAGCGTTGGGGGAAACCACCGCCCCGACATCGGCAAGCCCCGTCGGGCCCTCCGGGGTCAGCGTGGTCGGTACATCGCTCTACCTGAACGGTGAACCTTGGCAGTTCAAGGGGATCAACGCGCCTGAGGCGGCGACGGATTACGCCGTCAACGGCGGTTGTGGGGCCGCTTTCGACCTCCCGTCGTTCTTCGACTCCCTGCCCCGGGACAGTGTGGTCCGGGTGGGCTTCAGCCAGGACGCCACTATCGATGAGGGGCCTGGTTTGAGCCATACCACGGTGAACCGCGACTGGCAGGCTCTTGACCGGGTGGTCGCCGCCGCTGACCAGAGCACGTCGCATGTCCGTTTGATCGTCGACCTCGGTAACGAGGGGGGCACGTGCGACGGCGGGGTCTTTAAGACCGACCAGTGGTACCAGTCCGGTTACCTGCAGCCGTACGTCGGCGCTGACGGGTACGCTCGGAGCTCTTACTGGGAGTACCTCCAGCAGGTAGTCGGCCGGTACGCCGGTAACCCGGCCATCTTCATGTGGGAGCCCATGGGCGACGCGGAAGCGGCGGACTGCGCCCCGGGGTACAGCGGTGACGGCTGTTACAGCCACAAGTCATGCCCGGCCGATGCCACGGCGATGCTGGTCAACTGGTTTGACCAGGTGGGCGCCGAGATCCACGCTCTCGACCCCGGGTCCCTGGTGGGCACGGGAGACCTAAGCGACCAGCAGTGCGGATGGGCCAACGGAGGTGAGCTGCTCATCGATGAGGCGGCCGGCGTCGATGTGGCCTCCTTCCACGACTATGGGAGCGACGATGTGGCCCTGCCGGCAGGGCTGGAGCAGGCCATCGCCGATGCCAAAGAAGCCAACAAGCCATTGGTGGTCGGCGAAGTGGGGATCGCCGCGGGGAATGGGTGCCCGACCTCTCTCGCCGAGCGCTCCAGTGAGCTGCGGGCCAAGCTCACTGCAGCCTTCTCGGCGGGGGTAGCCGGTTGGTTGCCATGGACCTACGGGACAGGCACCAATACGGCCTGCGACTATTACATCCTCCCCGCGGACCCCGCGTTAGACCTGCTAGCCACGGCGGCTGGCTATTTCCGTCCAAGGCCTTAGTGGGGCGTAGCCAAAGGTGTGGCGGCACCCGCTCGATCTGGGGCGGCGGGGAGCGCCAACGGCCCGGGCTCGGGAGGTGGGGCGCCAATTGCTGGGCTGACGGTCGTCATAACGCTCCCACGGGTTCGGCGTCGAGTTCGGTGAGCGAGAAAAAAGCGCGGTGAGGGGCGGCACTTCCTGCTCCAGGAGTGTGACAGACACATCTTGGCGGCCCATCTCGCACACGAAACGGTGCAACTCGCCTGGGCCCACTTGCATCGAGAGCCCGCCCCGGACGTGCCAGTCGACCTTCAACGAAAAGCGGCTGGCGATGGCCACCGCGGCATCGTCGTCGCTCGTGCAAATCCGGGCCTTCCCGGCTGGGAGCAGGAGCCGTGGCCTGCGCACCAGGGAGCATGCCAGCCCCAAGCGCTGGCGCACGCCCGTCGACCAGCCTCGCAGCCTGCGGTCGGCGGAATAGGCGATGCCGGTCGCCGCCAAGACCTCCTCGATGTCCACCGGGCTACCCAGGCCATCGGCTTGGACCAGCAATTGCAGCGTCTGGCGGGCCGTTAGGTACGGGTAGAACTGAGGCCGGTCCACGAAACCTGCCACCCCTGTCAACGTGGCCACCGTCCCGTCATAGGGGTGTTCTCGCCCGAACAGCTTGGCGCGCCCTTCGTCAGGGTGCACGAGGCCGAACAGGACGCGCAGCAACGTGCTCTTGCCCGCTCCGTTGGGCCCCAGCAAACCGTGGACGGCCCCCTCTTCCACCGCCATGTCCACCCCGCCCAGAGCGGTCACCTTGCCGCGCTTTGACCAGGTCCGTCACCCCGATGGCTGGGACCATGGCCTTGAGTTTTGGTTCTCTAACTCAACAGATGCAAGCCTGACGGAGCAATTTCGCCTCCCCGTAACCTAGGCCCTGCGCGCCGTTCAGTGTCCGGGGGCCCCACGGGCCCGAGGGTCAAGGTTGCTTCTCGTAGGCGACGAGCGACTCAGCGCCGCCTTTGCCAACCCGGAGGATGCCAGCGTTTTGGTCACTAATCGTGGTGGCGTACGAGCCGGCGACATAGTACGAGCTCCTCGACGAGGTGCTGTAGGCGCCACATCCAAAGGTCTGCAGGCGGCCATGGGCGGCTGCCCCTGACTGGCAAACGATATGCGTCCCCCCCACTACGACGTACTCGTGCGTGGCTAGGGCCAAGCTCAGGGGCTGGCGAGCAGACGTGCCGGCGGGCGCGCCCGCGACCGCGGGGTTGCTGGCGCGAAAAAGGACTCGGTGGTCCCCTGTCGCCCGGATTATCTCCACGTCCCGCTCTGCTGAGCGGATCGCATAGCTGTTCGCTTGGAGCCCTCCATGGCTAGTGAGGAAGCACACGATGGACACCGGCGACGTCGTTGGGACCACACATTCGATGTCGGAGCCCTGGATGCTCATTGTGTCGCCGGGCACGACGGTCATCGTCTGCGCGGCTCCCGAGGGCACGGTGGTCATCTGGAGGCCGAGCATCCCGGCCAACAACAGCGGCACCAGGACGATGGCTCCCACCCTAGGTCCCTAGTCGTTCTCGACCTGGTAGTCCCACTTGGCAACTATGTGGTCGCCATCGGGCGCCCACCGCATGAGCCCCTCGCCGACCGGCATGATGGCCCGGACCTGGAAGCTCAAATGTTGGCCGGTCAGCAGGACCGAGGGCGGTTTCGGCTCCCCGGGGACAAGGTACGGCTTGAACACGGTCCCGACGTGGTCGATGCTGTCGAAGTCGGCGACGGAAATGGGGACGCGGCCCACCACGTGCGAGAGGGAAATGGTCCACGTGCACGTCGTGAAGCTCATCTGGTCAGGGAGGCCCTCGCCCGGCACCACCGGGCCGTTGACGACGGCCAGCACCGAGAAACTCGGCGTCCGCACCTCGACGTAGTCGCCCTCGATGGTTAGCGCCGGGTTGGCGACCGTGCCCACGACGGTCCTGTCGACCGATTGGTCAAGTACCTGCTTGGGGACGTGGGCGGCGGCATCGGCCAGATTGGGGCGGTTAGTGCCGACCAGGCCGTAGATGCCCACGCCGAGAGCGCCAAAAAGCAGGGCAAAAAGAGCGATTACCAATAGTGTCCACAGTGAAGGACGGGGAGCGCCCGAAGTCGAATGGGGACGACCGGGACGACCGGGCCTGGCGGCCCGGTCGTTCACTGCGCTCGTTGAACGGGCGAGGTCGTCCATTAGCGGGCCACAGCCCTCC
>JBKQUU010000240.1:0-23040 GCA_052325485.1 Acidimicrobiales bacterium
ATAAAGCAGGACGACGCCGAAAAGGCCGTGGCCCGGATGACCCAGGGCCGCTTCACCCTCGAAGATTTCCTGGAACAGCTGCAAGCCGTCAAGAAGATGGGCCCGCTCTCGGGGTTGATCGGGATGCTCCCGATGGTCCCCAAGGAAGTGCGCAATTTGCAGCTTGACGACGGGATGCTGAAGCCGGTGGAGGCGATAATCCACTCCATGACCCCGGCCGAGCGGGCCGACCCGTCCCTGATCAACGGTTCCCGCCGGACGCGTATCGCCGCCGGCTCGGGTACGACGGTGCAGGCCGTCAACGACCTTCTCGAGCGGTTCAAGCAGGTACAGGCGTACATGCGCACGGTCCCCGGCCTGGCTGGGATGTCGCGCCGGAGCGCCGGTAAGAAGACGGCGGCCAAGCGCAAGAAGCGCCGGTAAGCCCCGGGTGGCCGGCCGGGGCCCTGCCCTGGTCGCACCGCGCCTAGACTTAGCCGTCCACTGGCCGCTGAGGTGGGGTTCTTCACCCCCCGAGCGCTCCTGAACAAGGGAACGAAAGTAACCGACATGGCAGTCAAGCTCCGCCTGATGCGGATGGGAAAGACCAAACAGCCGACCTACCGGGTGGTGGCGGCCGACAGCCGCTCACCGCGCGACGGCCGTTTCATCGAGATCGTGGGCAGTTACGCACCCCGCGAAGAGCAGAACAAGGTCGTCTTGAAGGCGGACCGCGTGACCCAGTGGCTGAGCCAGGGCGCTCAACCCACCGACCGGGTCCGGCGCATCCTGGCGGGTGCCGGCCTCATGGAGGCCGCCCCTGTTCACCAGCCCAAAGAGGCACCGGCGGGGCCGGCGCCGGCGCGCAAGGCCAAGTGAGCGACCAGTGAGCGACCCCTACAACCGGGCCCCGGGAGGGACGGCCAGCGCCGTGCTCGCCTACCTGGCCCGCCACATCGTCGACGAACCGGACGCCGTGGGCGTGGAGACGTCCGGAGGCGGCGGAGGCCAACCGATGCGGCTGTTGCTGCAGGTGGCCCCCGGTGACGTGGGCCGGGTGATCGGCCGACGGGGCCGGACGGCGCAGGCCATCCGGGCCGTCACGCGGGCTGCCGCGGCCCGGGACGGTGAAGAGGTTTTCGTCGACATAGCCGACTGACCGCCGTGCTGCTGGAAGTGGGCCGGGTCGCCCGGCCCCACGGGCTGCAGGGCGAAGTGGTGGTGGCATTGGTGACGACCCTGGACGAACGCCTGGCCCCGGGCAGCGCCCTGGACTGTGGGGGCCGTCAGCTGGTGGTCGAGAGAGCTCAGCCCGTGCCCGGTCGGGCCGGGCCGACAGCAGGGCGCTGGCTGGTGCGCTTTGCCGGTATCGACAGTCGTGAGGCGGCCGAGAAGTTGGCGGGCGCGCTGTTGCGGGCCGAGGCGACGCCGTCGGACGAAGGCCTGTTCGTTCACGAGCTGATCGGCGCCGAAGTGGTCGAAAGCTCCGGCCAGAGCCGGGGGACCGTCGTGGCGGTGGAGGCCAACCCGGCCAGTGACCTGCTCGTGCTGGACAGCGGAGCGCTGGTGCCCGTGCGTTTCGTCGTCGCCTCCGAGCCCGGCCGGCTCATCGTGGAGGTCCCGGCGGGCCTGTTCGAGCTTTAGCCGGCGATATGCGCGCCGAGATCTTTACGATCTTTCCCGACCTGGTGACGGCCTGGTGCGGGGCGAGCCTCATCGGCAAGGCGTGGCGGGGCGGGGCGCTTGACATCGTGGTCCACGACCTGCGCTCGGGGGCCAGCGACCCGCACCGCAGCGTGGACGACAGCCCCTTCGGCGGCGGGGCCGGCATGGTGCTGGCGCCCGAGCCCGTGTTCGCCGCCGTGGAGGCGGCCGGCCCGGCGCGCCCGCTCTACCTGCTGGGCCCCGGCGGCCGGCGCTTCGACCAGGCGATGGCCCGGGAGCTGGCCCGGGGCGAGGGCTTCTCACTTCTGTGCGGCCGCTACGAGGGCGTGGACGAGCGGGTGGCCGAGCACTTAGTGGACGGGGAGCTCAGTATCGGCGACTACGTCCTGGCGGGCGGCGAGGCGGCGGCCATCGTCGTTATGGAAGCGGTGGCCCGCCTGGTCCCCGGGGTCATGGGCAACCTGGCTTCGACCGAGGAGGAGAGCTTCACCGACGGGCTCCTCGAGTACCCGCAGTACACCAGGCCGGCCGAGTTCCGGGGCTGGCCCGTGCCCGACGTACTGCTGTCGGGTCACCACGAGCGTGTCTCCCGGTGGAGAAAGGCGGTGGCGCTGGCCCGGACTTTGGCGCGCCGGCCCGACCTGGTGACGGCGCGGGGCGGGCTTTCTGCTGATGAACGGGTGCTGCTCGCCGAGTGGGGCTTCGATCGTCTACCCTGTTCTCCTTATGGGCCCGACCGACCTGATCGACCGTGAGAGCTTGCGAGACGACGTCCCCCACTTTTCCCCCGGGGACACCATAAGGGTCCACGTGAGAGTGGTCGAGGGCAACCGTGAGCGGGTACAGGCGTTCCAGGGGGCGGTCATAGCCCGCAAAGGCTCCGGTGTGCGGGAGACCTTCACCGTGCGCAAGGTGAGCTCAGGCGTGGGCGTCGAACGGACCTGGCCTGTCCACTCGCCGTCCATCGCCCGAGTCGAGGTGGTCACCCTGGGCGACGTCAGGCGGGCCAAGCTCTACTATCTGCGGGACCGGATCGGCAAGGCGGCCAAGATCAAAGAGAAGCGCCTCGCCCACTGAGAGGGCACGGGGACCGGGGCCTCCTGGATAGCTGGACAGAGCCTCTCCGCGTCGTACGATGGTGCTAGTGGGAGCACGTCTGAGAGGAGTGCCATGAGCGCTGAAGACCTCGAGCGTTACGAGACCGAGATCGAGCTGGCGCTTTTCCAGGAGTACCGCGCCGTGCTGCCCATGTTCCGCTACGTGGTGGAGACGGAGCGGCGCTTCTACCTCGCCAACGACGTGCGCATGGAGGCCCGGGGCGAAGGCCCGCGCACCTACTTCGAGGTGAAGCTGGCCGACGCCTGGGTGTGGGACATGTACCGACCGGCACGTTTCGTGTCCAGTGTGCGGGTGGTGACCTTCAAGGACGTCAACGTGGAGGAGCTCCCGGAGAAGGACATTTAAACTATAACCGTCCCCGGCCTGTGACAAGGTGGCGGCCATGGGGCGAGGCGCCGCCGGCCGGGCCGGCCAGGACCGAGGGGCGCGGGGCCGGGCGGGCGAAGATCTGGCGGTGGTGTGGTACGAGGCGCACGGCTACGAGGTCGTGGCCCGCAACTGGCGCTGCCGGGAGGGCGAGCTCGACGTGGTGGCCAGGCGGGGCCGGCTGCACGTCTTTTGTGAGGTGAAGTCCCGCTCGTCCGACGCTTTCGGGGTGCCGGCCGAGGCGGTGGGCTACCTGAAGCGAGCCCGGCTGAGGCGCTTGGCCGCCCTGTGGTTCGCCGCTCTCCCCGCCAACTGTCCGGCCGGCGGGCGTCCCGGGGCCAGCCGCGGCGGGCCCGTCCGCTTCGATGTGGCCTGCGTGCTGGGCGAAGTGCTCGAGGTGATCGAGGGCGCCCTATAGGCGGCGCCGCCGGGTTGCTCCCCGTACTGGGCGGGCTTCAGGCGTAAGAGAGGCGTTCGGCCAACGGCAACGCCTCGGCCAGGGCGCGGGCGGCCAGGTCGCTCTCGCCGCGGTCCCACGCCGCCCCGGCCGCTTCCACCATGGCCTCGAGCTCGTCGGGGAGCCGCTGCTGGGGCGGGACCAAGAGCTGTCGGCTGGCCGCCACCGCTTCGGCCAGGCGGCCGGCCTGCAAGTGCACGGCGATCGATGGCCACAGGCATATCCAGTACCAGGAGTAGGCCACGACACTCGTGGCCCAGGTCGACAGCGCCTCGTCGGCCAGATCCAGCACGGCGTCCGGCCGCTGGTCGTGCCAGGCCACCCAGGCCATGGTGGCCGTGGCGCTCGCGACGTACTCGGGGTAGCCGGCCGCCTCACCGGCGGCCCGGGCCTGGGGCGCCAACGAGCGCACGGTCTCCACGTCGTGACGGCGTAGGGCGGTCAAATTGAGGTAGCACAGGCTCCGCGCCCGCAAGACGACGTCGCCGACGCGCTCGGCCGCGGCCAGCGAGGTTCGCAGGTGTTGCTCGGCCTCAGTCAGCTCACCGCGCCAGAGGAGGAAGAAGCCCAGGCAGAAGACGGTCCAGCTGACGTCCGATGCCCCCTCGTCGTCTTCGGCGGCAGACAGGGCCGTCCGCATATTGGCCAGCATCTCGTCGTCGATGCGGTAGCGGCTCTGGCGGGCCTGCTGGAGGGCGAGGTTGGTGTAGAACCGCACTTTGCGTGCGGGAGCGCCCCGGGCCTCGACGACGGGGCGCGCCGCCGCCAGCACCACTGCCGCCTGCTCGGGCTCGTTACGCCAGTAGAAGAGGTTGGCCCGCCCGTCCAGCTGGATGGCCAGCCACAGGTCGGCTCGTTCCTGGTCCTGGCGTTCGGGGTGGTCCCCGAGGAGGCGCTCGGCGGCGTCGAAGGCCGCGATGGCGGCGTCGTAGCGATGGTCGGCGATCTCGATCTGGCCCAGGCGGGCCTGCAGGCGGGCCACCGCCAGGGGGTCGGTCGGGTCGGCTCTCGAGAGCGCCTCGTTGAGAGCCTCCCTAGCTTCCCCGTGCCGCCCGACGCGCCAGAAGATATCGGCCAACTTGGCCCTCAGCTCGACCGCAGACCGACGGCTGCCGGCGTCGGCGCGGCCGGGTTCGGCCATGGCCCGCCCGGCCATGACCTGATCGGCCACGCTCTGGTCGGCGATGCTCTGGTCGGCGATGCTCAGGGCGTAGCGGTACGAGGCGATGGCTTCGTCGTTGGCGAAGCGCGAAGCGGCGTGGTCACCGGCGACCTCGAGGTGGTGCAGGGCCCGCTCGTTGTCGCCCGCCTGGACAAAGTGGTGGCCGAGCTGGGCCGCCACTTCCTCCAGCCGGTCCGACGACGACGACTCCAGGCCCCAAGCGGCCCGGGCGTGCAGCTGGCGGCGACGGGCCCGTACCAGGCCCCGGTAGGTTGCTTCCTGGATCAAGGCGTGCCGGAAGCGGTACCCGGGCTCGGGCACCTGGGTCATCTCGACGAGCAGGCCACTGGCGCAGAGCTCTCCCACCGCCCCGGACAGATCCCCGTTGAGGTCGCTGACGGCGGCCAGCGCCGACAGGGGGAACTGAGTACCGAGCACGGAAGCGGCCACGATGGCTTCGTGCGGAGAGGGGCTCAGCCTGTCGACGCGGGCGCGTATGAGGCGTTCCAACACTTCGGGGACATCTGTCCCCCCCGCCTCGGCCAGCTGCCACTGGCCGTCGCCCCGTACCAACGCCCCGGTCTCGAGGAGCGATGAGAGCCGCTCTTCCAGGAACAGCGGGTTGCCCTCGACGCTCTGGCACAGGGCGTCGACCACGGGGTCAGGGGCGCCGTCGCCGATGAGAGACTTGGCCAGCTCTCGTTCCGCCTGTTCGCTCAGGGGCGAGAGCTCCAAGCGCCGCAGTTGGTAGCCGGCGTCGGAGGCCAGGAAGCTTTCCAGGGCCGTCGCCCCCGGGTCGGGCTCGGGGCGACGGGTGGCGACGACGAACAACGGGCCGTCCCGGGTCAGGGCCGCTAGTTCCTGCGTTAGGCGCAACGACGTCGGGTCGGCCCAGTGCAGGTCCTCTAGGGCCAGGACCGTCGGCCCATTGGCCACCAGCCGGGCGACCACGGCGCGCATGGCGGCGAAGCTGGCTCGCTGGAGGCCCTCGGGGCTCAACCGGGTGAGGTAGACCTCGTCCGGCTGGGGCCGCAGGCCCATGATGTGGGCCAGCGGGGCGACAAGGTCGCTGCGGCCCTGGAAAACAGCCTTCATGGCTCTTTCCAGGGCTTTCCTCACCAGATCGTCGCCTTCCTCGGGGGCGACCCCGGTCCAGGCGGCCAGGAGCTGCTGGTAGAGCCCGTAGGGGGTGGACGAGGCGTACGAGGCGCTGCGCCCCTCCAACCACAGGGGCAGCCGCCCCGTCCCTGCCCCCACCCAGGCCATGAACCGCTGGCGGCACTCCTGGACGAGGCGTGTCTTGCCCAAGCCAGGCTCACCGACGACGAAGGCCAGGGAGCCGGCACCGGAGATGGCCTCGCGCAGGGCGTCGGTCAATGCGCCGAGCTCCGCCTCACGGCCGATCAAGGGTGCGTGCCCGGCCATCTTGCGTTGGCCGCGATAGGCCGTGGTGCGTGCCTTCGGCACTTCCAGGTACGAGGCCGTCACCGGCTTGGCCTGCGGCGAGACGGCGACCTCTTCGCCCGGCCCCCAACTGAAGATCTCCTCGGTGGCGGCCCGGGTGGCCGGGCCCACCAGCACAGACCAAGGCTTGGCTGCCGATTGCAGGGCGGCGGCGGTGGTAACCACCTCCCCGACGGCGCCGTAGTCGCGCGTACCCGCGATCGGCCCGACCACGGCGGCACCCGTCTCTATCCCGACGCGCACCGACAGACTTGGCTCGCCGGACCGGCCTCGCGGGGCCCCAAGGGCGGCGAGGGTGCGGAAACCGGCCCGGACGGCTCGCTCAGGATCGTCCTCGTGAGCCTCAGGCGCCCCGAAGAGGGCGGCCAAGCCTCCCCCGGACAGGGAGGTCACGGTGCCACCCAGCCCTTCGACTTCGGCGATCACGGCGGTAAGGGCGGTGCCGACTATGTCCCGCAGGTCCTCGGGGTCAAGCCGGGCGCCCAAGCCGACGGGCCCGGAGAGCTCGACGAAGACCGCGCTGACCAAGCGGTGCTCGCCCAGGGTGTGCCACCGCGGGCCCCGGGGGGCGGAGCGGGGCTCGCCCGGCGTGCTGGGGCCGCGCCCAGCGTTCGGCCCCAGGGCCGTGGCCCGCACCTCGTCGAGCGCCGGGGACGGGCGCAAGCCGAGCTGCTCGAGCGCTGCCCGGCAACGCTCGTAGGCGTGGCCGGCAGAGTGGCGGTTCCCCTGGGTGGCGTACACCCGCAGTAGGGCCGAGGCCGCTTCTTCCGAGGTCGGGTCATGGGACAGGCAGTCTTCCCAGGCTTCTGTAACGGCACCCAGCGACGACTTCCCACTGCCCCGGGCGCGGTCACGGGCGAGCTCGAGACGAGCCCGCAGGCGCAGCTCGTCCAGCCGTTCCCGAGGCCTCAGCGCCCAATCGGCGTACGGCTCGTCTTCCAGCAGCACACCCTCGTCCGCCAGCGCCAGGCTGAGGGCGTCGTCCCGAGCCCGGCCGGGCGCCATGTGGAGCGCCGCCCTGAGGGCGGTCTCGTGGTCGACGAAGTCGACGTCCAACGGTGCCTCCGGCGAGATCCATATGTGCTCCCGGTCGGCCTGTACGAGGTCGGCCGCGGGCGGCCCCAGGGCGGAGAGGCCGCTGCGGGCCATGGCGAGCGCTTTGGAAAGCGCGTTGGCGGCGGGCCGGGGCCCGAGGTTGGGGAAGAGGGTCTCGCAGGCGGCTTCCCTTCCCACCCGCCGGTCCGGGCTGAGCAGTAGTAGCTCGAGGAGTTGCCGGGCGGTGGGCCGGGCCCAGGGGCCGGCTCGCCGGCCGTCTCCGGAAATGGAAAAAGGCCCGAGCAGGGTAACCCGGAGCCGCGTCCCACTACCGCGCTTGGCGTCGCCGCCCCCAGGGAGCACAGCCGAAATTATGGCGCGTTCGGCGAGCCGAGGTACGCGCAAAGAGAGGCCGTCAGTACGACGGCCTCTCTTTGTGGCCACCTTCAGCCAGGCAATTTCCGGGCGTCAGCCCAGGCAACTTCTGGGCCTTGGCCAGGCAACTTCTGGGCCTCGGCCCGGCAACTTCAGGCCGGCCAGGCGCCTAGGAGGTCCCGGCTGGCCCTGTCCGCCAAACCGAACCCTGCTCGGTGTGGTTTATCCACGGGAAGGTGTTCTCGGCGTTGGCGAAGCACGTGCCGTTGCCCTGCATGTTGGCGTAGGCGCCTGTGCCTCCGGTTATGACCCACGTGCAGTCGGGGCCGGTCGTCAAAGGTTGGACCATGACCGTGCTGCCGTCGGCCAGTTCGACGGGGACGGCGCTGGTCGTCATGTTGTAGGTCCCGGAGAAGGTGATGTAGATGTCGCCCTTCGCACCGGCGATGGTGTGGACGGCGTAGACGGTGGTGAGGGCGCCGGGTGAGCCCGTACCGGAGGTGTAGTGGGCAAAGGCGTACTGGCCGGCCTCGGGGGCGGGGACGAAGATGAAACCACCGGCGGGGACCTTGTCGGTGCATTCATGGCTGGCCGCCGTCACCCCCCCGCTCGTCATCGTGTTGGGTGCTTTGTAGGAGGTGCCGTCGGTCCAGGTGGGACCGCCGCCCTGGTCGGTAATGGCCCCCGTTATCTTGAAACAGTCCCAGACCGTGCCCGACAGTACGTTCTCGCTGGGCACGGCGTACAGCCAGGACTGGATGGTTATGGCGCCCGGCTGGTTTGGTTGCTGTTTCACAACGGAGGCGCCAGCGGAGGTGACCTGTGCGGCTGTCAACGGGATGAGCACGACGCCGGCCGATGCGGCCAAGGCGGCGGCGATCTTTCTGTTCATGGGGGCTCCTTTGGGTCTGGGCCGGTAACTTGCCGACGCCAGTGAGTTTGAAGGAGCCCTCTTCCCGAACTCTTCCCGCCGCCCTCTTCCCGGCGCCCTCTTCCCGCCTCCCTCTTCTCGACCGCTCCCGGCGGGGCTCAGTGCCCGGGCCGGCGACGGTCCCGCAGCTGCCAGCACGGCGTGTGCCAGTGCCGGCGCAGGTCCGGGGCGTGGCGGGGGACGACCACGAGATGGGCCGTCCCCGGCGCGATCTCGTGGTTGCACCCGGGGCACAGGTACGGCTTGCGGGCCTGTGACGGGCTGATGCGGCGGAGCTCGACTTCGCCTTCCTCCTCGCCGGCGGCCAGGTCGATCAGTGCCTGAAGCTCCCGTAGGCCCGGGGGGGGACGGTCCGCGCCGCGGCTCTGGCGACGGCGGGCGGGTGGTCGAACCACGGTCGCCAACATAGCCCTGAGCGGGCCGGCGCTCCCTGCTCAGCCCTGAACCGGTTCGAGGTGATAGGGGACGGCGCCGCGGCGCTGCTAATGTCCGGCTACTGAACCGGTTCGGGTGGTTGGCCCGGCCCGTGATGAGGAGAGCGACCAGTGAAGTACGGCCGGTTTGACGATGCCAGGCGCGAGTACGTCATCGAGCAACCGGCGACGCCTACGCCGTGGGTCAACTACCTGGGCACGGAGGACTACTTCGGCATCATCTCCAACACCGCGGGGGGATATTCCTTCTATCGCGACGCCCGGCTGCGCCGGCTGACGCGCTACCGGTACAACAACGCCCCCTTCGACCTCGGCGGCCGGTACATGTACCTCCGGGACGGCTCCAGCGGCGAGTTCTGGTCGCCCTCGTGGCAACCGACGCAGACCGACCTGGACCGCTACGAGTGCCGTCACGGCCTGTCTTACACCGTCATCTCGTCGCTCTACCGGGGGATCAGCGCAGAGGCTCTTTATTTCGTCCCCCTAGGCAGCTCGCTCGAGGTCTGGCGCTTGCGGGTCGGCAACGAGCGCCCGGCACCGGCGGAGCTGTCACTGTTCTCGTCGGTGGAGTTCTGTTTGTGGGACGCCCAGGACGACGCCACCAACTTCCAGCGCAACTTCAACATTGCCGAGGTGGAGGTGGAGGACGGCGTCATCTACCACAAGACCGAGTACCGCGAGCGCCGCGACCATTTTGCCTATTTTGCCTGTTCGCTGCCGCTGGCCGGGTTTGACACCCAGAGGGACGCTTTCCTGGGGCCCTACCGTGGCTGGGACCGGCCGGTGGTGGTGGAGCGGGGCCAGTCGGGCAATTCGGTGGCCCACGGCTGGGCCCCCCACGGCTCGCACCACGTGCGCCTGACGCTGGCGCCGGGCGAGACCGAGGAAGTTGTCTTCGTCCTCGGTTACGGGGAGAACGCCGAGGACGACAAGTTCGACCCGGCCGGGAGCCAGACCATCAACAAGCGGGCGGTGCGGCCCGTGATCGAGCACTGGCTGAAGCCGGCGGCGGTGGAGGAGGGCATGCAGGACCTACGGGAGTACTGGGACGGCGTGCTCGGCAAGTTGGTCGTGTCGACCCCGGACGACGACACCAACCGCATGGTCAACATCTGGAACGCCTACCAGTGCATGGTCACCTTCAACCTGAGCCGGTCGGCGTCGTTTTACGAATCGGGGATCGGGCGGGGGATCGGGTTCCGCGACTCGAGCCAGGACGTGCTGGGGTTCGTCCACATGGTCCCCGGCCGCGCCCGCCAGCGGATGCTGGACATCGCCGCCACGCAATTGGCGTCCGGCGGCGCCTACCACCAGTACCAGCCGCTGACCAAGCGGGGCAACGACGACATCGGTTCGGGTTTCAACGACGACCCGCTGTGGCTCGTGCTGGCCGTCATCGCCTATGTGAAGGAGACCGGTGACTTGTCGGTGCTGCACGAGCAGGTCCCCTACGACAACGTCGCCGGGAGCGAGGCGCCCTTTTACGACCACCTGCGCCGCAGCCTCAATTACACCCTGGAGCGCCTCGGGCCCCACGGGCTCCCGCTCATCGGCCGGGCCGACTGGAACGACTGCCTCAACCTCAACTGTTTTTCCGCCACTCCCGGAGAAAATTTCCAGGTTACCGAGAACCGGTCGGGCAGTACGGCCGAGTCGGTGTTCATTGCCGGCCTGTTCGCCCTGGTAGCCAAGGAAATGGCCGGGTTGGTCGAGAGCGGGGCGGGCTCGGGTTGGGCCGAGCCCGGCGAGGCCGGGCGCTACCGCCAGGCGGCGGCGAGCATGGAGGCCGCCATCGGTGCGCACGGCTGGGACGGGCAATGGTTCCGGCGGGCTTACGACTATTTCGGCGCCCCGGTGGGCTCGAGCGCCAACGGAGAAGGGCAGATATTCGTCGAGCCTCAAGGGATGTGCGTAATGGGCGGCGCCGGGACGGACGACGGCCGGGCCCATCAGGCCCTCGAGAGTGTCCGGGCCCGGTTGGCCACGCCCCACGGCATCATGCTGAACCAGCCGTCCTATTCCGCCTACCACCTCGAACTGGGCGAGATCTCGTCGTACCCGCCGGGTTACAAGGAAAATGGCAGTGTCTTTTGCCACACCAACCCGTGGGTGATGATCGCCGAGACGCTCATGGGCGACGGGGACGCCGCTTTCGATTACTACAAACGTATAAACCCCTCGGCCCGGGAAGCTATCAGCGAGGTGCACCGGGCCGAGCCCTACGTGTACGCCCAGACCATCGCCGGCCCGGACGCGGCCACGTACGGGGAGGCGAAGAACTCGTGGTTGACGGGAACGGCGGCGTGGAACTTCGTGGCTATTTCACAGTGGATCTTGGGGATCCGCCCCGAGCACGACGGGCTACGGGTCGACCCCGTGCTGCCCGCGGGCTGGGACGGGTTCGGCGCGGCGAGGGTTTTCCGGGGCGCCACGTACCGGATAAAGGTGTGCAAGGCCGCCGGCGCCCTTTGTGGCCGGGTCGGTTACCTGGTGGTCGACGGTAAAAGGGTCGACGGGAACCTCGTGCCGTTGGCACCCGACGGGGCCACGGTTGAGGTCGAGGCGGTTATCACGGTCGCCGGCCGGGCCTGACGTGGCCCCCGGCGGGGGACGGGCCGGCCGGGCGGGCAAAAAGCGGCCCGGTATGGGCCGCCCTACAGGGGTGGCTTACAGGGTGCCAGGTCGGAGGGCCCCAGGTTGGAGGGCGCCAGGTCGGCGCGCCGGTGGCGCAGGGCCTGTTCCTCGCCCGCCTGGACCGGGCCTTCCAAGGCCAGGAGCAGGGTGCGCAGGTCGGCATTGAGACGGTCCTGCGTGGGGCGGTCCAGGCGCCCGAAGACGGCCTGGTCGGCCTGGGTCTTGGTGGCCAGCAGCTCGTCGGCCCGGGCCAAGCCCTCCGGGGTCAAGCTGACGAGCACCTGGCGGCGGTCCTCGGGGCACATTTCCCGGCGCACCCAGCCGCGCTCCTCCAGGCGGGCGACCCGGTTGGTGATGGCCCCCGAGGTCACCTGCGACTCTCGCAGCAGGTCCCCGGCGCTACGGCAATAGTCGGGGCTGCGCCGCAGGGCGAGCAGGACCTCGAACTCCCACGCCTCGATGCCGTTGGCCGCCAGCTCCTGGCGCAGCGCCCGCTCGAGGTGGTGGGCGGCCCTGCGCAGGCGGATGGCCAGCATCTTTATCCGGGTGTCCAGGTCGGGGTTCTCCTGGCGCCAGAAGTCGACCACCACGTCGACGCGGTCCCGCTCGACCACGGTCTCGGCGGCCAGCCACCACGGGACGACCAGCGCTTGGCCCATGTCCCTCAGAGTACCCAAAAACGTTGCACATATCTGTCAACGTTGTATATCTTGACGTTGAGAGGTTGAGCGTTGAGAGGAGACGGGGCCATGACCATCCTGAACCGCCGAGCGCCCGCCGGGGAGCAGCCCGGGCAAGATAGCCGCCACCGCTCGGCCGTCCTGGCCGTGTGCTGCTTGGCCCAGCTTATGGTCGTACTGGACATCTCGGTGGTAATGGTGGCCCTGCCTCAGATGCGCCACGGGCTGGGCCTTTCGGTCACCGGCCAGCAGTGGGTGGTCAACGCCTACACGCTCACTTTTGCCGGGTTCTTGATGCTGGGGGGCCGCGCCGCCGACCTGTTCGGCCGCAAGCGCACCTTCCTGGTCGGCCTGGGCGTGTTCACGGCGTGCAGCCTGCTCGGCGGCCTGGCCCAGAACGGGGACTGGCTGATCTGGGCTCGGGCGGCCCAGGGCCTGGGCGGGGCTGTCCTCGCGCCTGCCACCCTGAGCCTGTTGACCAGCAATTTCGTTGACGCCGACCAGCGGCGCCGCGCTCTGGGGGCGTGGTCGGCCACGGCGGCCAGCGGTGCCGCCATAGGCGTCCTGCTCGGAGGTGTGCTCACCAGTGCCCTGAACTGGCGCTGGGTCCTGTTCATAAATGTCCCGATCGGGATCGCCCTCATGGTCGTCACCGCCTTGGCGGTCAACGAGTCCAAGGCCGGCACCGCCAGCCGCTCCCTGGACCTGCCCGGGGCGCTGACGGTTACTGCGGGGCTGGCCGTCTTGGTCTACGGGATCGTCGGCACGGACGCCCACCCTTGGGGCTCGGCCCAGACCCTTATCGCCCTGGGCATAGGCGCCGCCCTGTTGGCGGCCTTTTTCATCATCGAGGCCCGCGTGGCCGCCCAACCCGTGGTGCCCCTCGGCATCTTTCGCCGCCGCAGCCTGTCGGTGGCCAACGCCATTGCCGTCGCCCTCGGCACCTCCCTGTTCGGCCTGTACTTCTTTCTCTCCCT
The DNA here is from genome assembly GCA_052325485.1 of Acidimicrobiales bacterium. GTDB lineage: Bacteria > Actinomycetota > Acidimicrobiia > Acidimicrobiales > Palsa-688 > Fen-671. Next base: position 13,279 of record JBKQUU010000240.1, read on the forward strand.
CTACATCCAGCAGGTGAACGGCTTCAGCGCCTTGCGCGCCGGCCTGGCCTACCTGCCGGCCGGGCTCGCCACCCTGGGCGCGGCGCTGGTGGGCACCCGTCTGGTGGCCCGCATCGGGCCCCGTCGCCAGCTCGTGCTCGGTCCCGTGCTGGCCACCGGCGGCCTGGTCTGGCTCACCTCGCTGGTCCCCGGCGACGGCTACTGGGCGCACCTGTTCGGCCCTTTGGTGCTGGCCGGGACCGGTTTCGGCCTGTCCTTCGTGCCCATGGTCATGGCGGCCACGGCGGGAGTGCCGCCCACCCAGGCCGGCCTGGCCGCCGGGCTGATCAACACCACCCGTCAGATCGGGGGCGCGGTGGGCCTGGCCGTTATGGCGACCTTCGCCGCCAGCGCCGCCACTCACGACCTCCACCGGGGCGTGAAGCTGGCGGCGGCGTTGACCACGGGCTATGACCGGGCCTTTGGCATCGGGGCCGGTGCCCTGGTGGTCGGCGCCCTGCTGGCCCTGGCGTTGCCCACCCTGCGACCGGCCGCCGCCAGCGTGACGAGCGAGGCCCGCGGTCCGGCCCAGGACGAGGCGGCCGGCCCGGGAGCCGTTTTCGTCACTGCCGCCGATTAGCGTCTGACCGATTGCTCGTGGCCGGCATCCGGCCTCTTCTCATCAGGTCGGGTGTCTGTAGGGGAGGCCGCGCATGCTGGCAACTGTCTCGTCGGCCACGCTGGTCGGGGTCGATGGTCACCCCGTCAGCGTCGAAGTCCATGTAAGCAACGGCCTACCCGGCTTCCGAGTCGTTGGCCTGCCCGACACCTCGTGCCGGGAAGCCCGCGACCGGGTGCGGGCGGCGCTCATTTCCAGTGGTTTTGCCTGGCCCCAAAAGCGCATAACGGTCAACCTGGCGCCCTCGGGCCTGCGCAAAGCGGGTTCGGGCTTGGACCTGGCGGTGGCGCTCGGCGTCCTGGCGGCGGACGGCCAGATCGCCGCCGAGCCCCTGACGGGCTGGGCGTTCATTGCCGAGCTGGGCCTGGACGGCTCGTTGCGACGGGTCCCGGGCCTGCTCCCCCTGGTGGCCGCCGCCGGCGAGCCGGGCGTGGTGGTCCCACCCTCGTGCGGGCAGGAGGCGTGCCTGGTGCAACGGGTGCTGACCAGGACCGCTCCCAACCTGCGCACCTTGGTACAGGCGCTGCGGGGGCAGTGCCCTTGGCCTGAGCTGCCTCCGGCGCCGCCCGGCCCGGACGCCCCCCCGGCCCCCGACCTGGCCGAGGTGCGGGGCCAGCCGTTCGGGCGCCAAGCCCTGGAGGTGGCCGCCGCCGGTGGTCACCACCTGCTCATGATCGGCCCGGCGGGGGCGGGCAAGACCATGTTGGCGACGAGGCTGCCGGGCCTGCTGCCGGCGCTGTCGGCGGAGGAAGCGCTCGAGGTGGCGATGGTCCACTCGGCTGCCGGGTTGGACGTGGCCGCGGGCGAGCTGTGCCTTCGTCCCCCGTTCCGTTCCCCGCACCACAGCGCCTCGGCCGTCTCCCTGATCGGCGGCGGGGGCGCCCGGCTGCGGCCCGGGGAGATCAGCTGCGCCCACCACGGCGTGTTGTTCCTTGACGAGCTGGCCGAGTTCGCCGCCGGCGTCCTGGACAACCTGCGCCAACCTCTGGAGGAAGGGCGCGTGGTCGTGTGCCGGGCCAGCGGTGCGGTGGCTTTCCCCGCCCGGTTCATGTTGGTGGCGGCTATGAACGCCTGTCGCTGCGACGCCGACGGCTCTCCCGGGTCGTGCCGGTGCGGCCGCGCCGCCTGGGCCCGCTACATGGCCCGCCTGTCCGGGCCTCTCCTGGACCGCTTCGACCTCCGTGTGCGCGTCCCCCGGCCTTTGGTCCAGGACCTGCTACGACCGGACCTCGGCCCGGCGGGCGACGGGCTGTGCGAGCCGTCAGCGCCAGTGGCCGCCCGCGTCGCCGGCGCCCGGCGGCGGGCGCGCCAACGGGGCGCACCCGGAAACGCCCAGCTCCCGGCCTGGCAATTGGACGAATTGGCGCCCGTCAGTGCCGGCGGGAGGCGGCTGCTGGAGAGGCGGCTGCGGGAGGGCCGCTTGTCCGCTCGGGGCCTGGACCGGGTGAGGCGGGTGGCCCTGACGGTCGCCGACCTGAGCGGAGAGGAGCCTCCCCTGCGGGAGGAGCACATCCTGATGGCACTGGCGTTGAGAGGACCTGGAGCCGGTGCCTCTGTCGCCGCCTCCGAGCCGGCGGCGACGTACGGGGCAGGCACGGGGCCGGCGGCGGCGCGCTCATGAGCTCAGCTCCCATGAGCTCACCCGGTGGTGGCGACGGCTTACCGCCGGCCGCCTACGCCGCCGCCCTGGCCGGCTTGCCCGGGGTGGGCCCGGGATGGCTCGTGGCCGTCCTGGGCCAGCGCTCTCCCCAAGACGCCTGGGAAGCCGTCCGGGCGGGCGAGATCGGGCCTCCGGCCCGGGGACGGCCCCGGCCCGAGACCGACGAGTGGGCCAGGCAAGTTCAGCGCGGGGACGTAAAAGGGCAGTGGGAGCGCTGCCGGCGCGCCGGCATAGCCGTCTGCTGGCCGGGGAGCCCCGGTTACCCGGCTGTTTTGCAAGAGGGCCCGGCGCCAGCCGGGGTGCTGTTCGTGGCGGGCACGCTGGAGGATCTGGGGGGACGCCGTCGCGTGGCCATAGTCGGTACCCGCAGGTGCACCCCAGAGGGAGCCGACGTTTCCTACCGGCTCGGTTATGACCTGTCGGCCGCCGGTGTGTGCGTGGTCTCAGGGCTGGCGCTCGGCATCGACGGGGCGGCCCACGCCGGGGCCATGGCGGCCGGGCGCGACGCGCCTGGTGGTGCCGGCGGTGCCGGCGGCACCGTGGGGGTGGCGGCCAGCGGGGTCGATGTCGTGTACCCGCGCCAGCACGCCGGGCTGTGGCACGAGATGGTGAGGACGGGCGCCGTCCTGTCGGAGACGCCTCCGGGGCGCCCGGCCCAGGCCTGGCGTTTCCCGTCGCGCAACCGCCTGATCGCCGGTCTGGCCGAAATGGTGGTGGTGGTCGAGTGCCACGCCCAGGGCGGGTCGTGGCACACCGTCGACGCGGCCACAAAGAGGGGCGTCGACGTCGGCGCCGTTCCCGGGTCCGTCCGCAGCGCCGCGTCTGTGGGCACCAACCGCCTCCTGCACGAGGGGGCCACGCCCGTCCGGGGCGCCCAAGACGTCCTCGATGCGCTCGGCATCTTCGACGGTCGAGCGTCGACAGCCCCGGCGCCGGCGGCCCCGTTGCGCACCATGGACAAGGTCGTCCTGGCCGCCGTCGGCTGGCTTCCGTTGTGCTTGGACGACATCGTAGAGCGCAGCCGATTGCCCGTGACCGCCGTGCTCGTCGCCCTGGAACGATTAGAAGAGCAGGGCGCCGTAGGAGCAGAGGCGGGCTTTTGGGCGCGCCAGCAACGTTAGGGACGGCAACGTTAGGGACGGCAACGTTAGGGACGGCGGGCCCCCGGGGGCCTCGTGCCCGCTTGGTGCCGCCGAAAGACTTTTTGCACCACCAGCAGGTGGCGGTCACTACTTCTGGTGCCACGGGCACCACCACGTCGTGCGGCCGCCCACGGTGGCCCGCTGGAGCGGCCGGCCGTCGGCCGGGCAGGCGCCGCCCGGGTGGCGCTCGCTCATCAGGTCTCCCATGTGCGAACCGCCCCGCGCCCCAAGCTCGGCCACGGCCGTCAGCAGGTGGCGTTGAAGGCGGCGCAGCTCGGCGACCGACAAGCCGCCCGCCGGCCTCTGCGGAGAGAGGCTGGCTCGCCATAGGACCTCGTCGGCGATGAGGTTACCGACCCCGGCCAAGCGCGACTGGTCCATGAGCCGGGCCTTGAGCGGTGCCCGGCTGCCGGCCAAGGCGGCCCGCAAGTGCCCAAAGGTGACGGCGGCGGCGTCGGGGCCGAGGCCGGCCTCCGTAGGGTCGAGCAGCACCCCGCCGAGGCGGCGCGGGTCGCGGACGCGCAGGTGGCCACCGTCGGAGAACACCAGCCCGAAGCGGTCGTACCGGGCTAAGGGCACGTTGGTCGAGTGCCGCAGCTCGGCCACGCCGGCGGACCCGTCGACCACCAGCCGGCCGCTCATCCCGAAGCGTAGGCCGAGCAAGGGCCCGGCCGCGCCCTCAGGGCTGCACGTCTCCAAGAGGAGGAGCTTGCCTATGCGGCGCGCTGCGCTCAACTGGTAGCCCAGGAGCACTTGCAAAGCCGCTTGGGACAGCCCGCCCTTGAGGTACCACTGGTCGGGGGCCTCGATGGCGGCGATGGGGCGGCCCAGGGCGGCGCGTTCGGCCAGGGCTCGGTAGGCCTCGACCTCGATCATTTCCGGCACGGCGCAAACCTACGGCCTGACGTGCCGTTTGCCCAGGGGTTCGCAACTGCTAGTTCCAGGACGAGCAGGCGCCGGCGGCCAGGGCGGCCGGGCCGGGGTGTTTAGACGCCGTAGTCGGCACCCGTTGGGGCAGGCACGGCGATGCCGCAGTGGACCAGCCCGGTCTCCAGCCGGCGGCAGACGGTCTCCAGTACCGCCACCCGGGCGTAGTGCTTGCTCTCGGCGGCGATGAGGTCCCACGGGGCACCCTTGTGGTCCGTCCGAGCCACCATTTCGTTGACCGCTGCGACATAGGCGTGCCGCTTCTCCCGGTTGCGCCAGTCCTCGTCGGTCAGTTTCCAGCGGCGTAAGGGGTCGTCGCGCCGCCGCTCGAACCGGGCCAGTTGCTCCTTGGAGGAGATGTGGAGCCAGAACTTGACCAGGATCATCCCTTCGGTCACGAGGCCACGCTCAAAGGCGACGATCTGGCCGTAGGCCCGCTTCCACTCCTTTTCGGTGGCAAAGCCTTCGACCCGTTCGACCAGGACGCGGCCGTACCACGAGCGGTCGAAGACAGCCATGCCCCCCCAGCCCGGGAAGTTGGGGTCGAAGCGCCACAGGAAATGGTGCCGCTTCTCTCGCTCGGTCGGGGCGGCATAGGACTGGACGCGAAAATGGCGGGGGTCAAGGCCGGCGACCAGGCGTTTGATGGCCCCGCCCTTGCCTGAGGCGTCCCAGCCCTCGAAGACGATGGCCAAGGGCGGGCCGAGACGCCCGTCGCCGACCAGGCCGCCGGCCAGTAGGCGCAGATGAAGCAGACGGCGCTGGAGGGCGGCGACGCGCTCTTCGCTTTGCGCGCTCGACAGCTTGAGGGAGAGGTCGACCTGGTCGAGCTTGTCCATACCCGTCATTGAACTCCTAATGGCGCCGGCGTGCACGATCGGGGTGCCGGGGGCAAGCTCGGCGCCGAGCCCAGCGAACTGGGCCCAGCGAACGAGCTCAGCGAATGGGCGCCGGACCGGGCGGCGGCCCCTCAGCCAACCAGCGGGTCACCAGACGGGCGAGGTCGACGGGGTACACGACCTCTTTGGTGGCGGCCAGGTCGGACAACGACCACCAGCGCCACGAGATGATGAACCGGTCCTCCAGTTCGGTGAGCCCGGTGGCGCGCACCGGGAAGTTGTCCGTGTGCACGACATAGAACACCTCGCGCTGGTGGAAGGCCCGGCCGTCGAAGAAGAAGTCAGCCCGGCGGGACCAGACCACCGGACCGAGGTCGCCCAGTGCTACCCCGGTCTCTTCGTACAGCTCCCGCCGAGCGGCGTCCTCGTTGCTCTCAGCGTCGTGAGCGCCACCCCCGGGCACGATCCAGAAGGGCAGCGCCCCGGGGTCGGAGGGGTCGCGGCCGGCGAGAAGCAGCACGGCAGGGGTGGGGTCGACCAGGACCACCCGGGCCGCCCGACGGGCCTGTGCGCCGTCGTTGCTAGCAGGAGGGCCGGGTTCGTGCACAGCGGGCCACGTTAGGTCCGAGTTTCGGCTCGAGGTGCAGCAGTGACGGCGCGAAGGAGCTCCCAGGGGCTACCATCTACCACTGTGGGCTTTCTTTGCAACACGGAGAGTGAGCAACGGGCAGCGGATAGCGGGCATCCTCACGTCCCATCAGAGGCACGGTGCCGGCCGTAACCACCGCCGGTGCCGCTGGGCCCGATGAGGCCGAGCCCGCACTACAGCGGCCCTCGGGGACCGAGGCGCCGGTCAAGCGGCCCGCCCGGGCGGAGCCGGGCGCCCTGTGGCAATTACCGGCGTGGGCCATGTCGCTGACAGACTTGTCAGCCGCCAGCCGGCGGGCGTACGAGATCGGGGCCCGGTCGTTTTTCACCTGGGCCGAGCGGGGCGGGATCATGGGCCCTGAGCAGGTCTCGCGCTTGGTGCTGCGCCGGTACCTGGCCTACCTGGCTACGCGGCGCTATGCCCGCCAGAGCGTCGCCCAGAGGGCCTCGGCCCTGCGCCGTTACTTCCGTTGGTTGAGGCGTAACGGGACGTTGGTTTCCGATCCCACCGCCGGCCTGTCCGCCCGTACCGGAGATGGGCGGCTCCCTCGAGTGCTGTCGCGGGGAGAACTGGAAGTCATCCTCGACCGGCCACCGGCCCGGGCGACCGAGGTGGGGGCCGAGGTCCGCTTGCGGGACGATGCCGTGCTCGAACTGCTGTACGGGAGCGGGCTGCGGGTGAGCGAGCTGTGCGGGATGGGACTGGGGGACGTCGACCTGAAAGGGCGTTGGGCCACGGTGTGGGGCAAGGGCTCCAAGCAACGGCGGGTGCCCATCTCCGAAGCCTCGGCGCAGGCCGTGGGCGCCTGGATCCGCAGCGGCCGGGCCCTGATGGTCGTCGTGGGTTCTCCGAAAGACGCCCTTTTCCTCAATTCCAGGGGTACCCGCCTCGGTCCCCGAGACGTGCGCCGCATACTGGATAAGCGGTCGCCGTCGCCGACGCACCCTCATGCGCTGAGGCACAGCTTTGCCACTCACATGTTGGACGGCGGCGCCGACCTTAGAGTTGTCCAGGAACTGTTGGGCCACGCCAGCGTGAAGACCACGCAGGTCTACACGCACGTGAGCAAGGAGCGCCTGTTATCCGTGTACGAATCGTCACATCCGAGGGCCTGATGGAGACAGAAGACGAGGTATCGCTTTCCACCGACGAGCTTTGGGCCGACTACAAGTCCACCGGCTCGCGGGAGCTGCGGGACAAGTTGATCGTGCGTTACTCGCCGCTGGTCAAATATGTCGCCGGTCGGGTCTCAGTGGGGCTCCCACACACCATCGAACAGTGCGACCTGGTCAGCTACGGCATCTTCGGGCTGATCGACGCCATCGAGAAGTTCGACAACGAGCGGGCCATCAAGTTCGAGACCTACGCCATAACCCGGATAAAGGGAGCCATCATCGACGAGTTGCGGAGCATCGACTGGGTGCCCCGTTCGGTCCGGGCCAAGGCGAGGGCGATCGAGAAGGCTTATGCCAAGCTCGAGGCCCAGCTCTTGCGCACGCCCACCGACGCCGAGGTAGCCCACGAGCTCGGTCTCTCCGAAGACGACCTGCAGGCCCAGTTCTCCCAGATCTCTTTCGTTGGCATCGTGGCCCTTGATGAAGTGCTCTCCGGAGGTGACAGGGGAGAGTCGACGACCCTGGGCGACACCCTGGCGGACCGCCGGGAGGGGCCGATGGCCGCCTTCGAGGTCGAGGAGATGAAGCAGATCCTGGCTGGGGCGATCAACCGCCTGGCGGACCGGGAGAAGATCGTTCTCTCGCTCTATTACTACGAAGGCCTGACCCTGGCCGAGATCGGGCAGGTCCTGGGGGTGACGGAGAGCCGGGTGTGCCAGATCCACACCAAGGCCGTGCTCCAGCTGCGCGCCCGTATGCTGGTGCCCGACAAGGAGACTGCCTAACCACGACCGAAGGTGGCGGCGGCGCCCGCTGTGACGCCCGCCCCAAGTGTGGCCAGCGCGGGACAGGCGGGCCAGCGGTCCACAGACGTACCGGCGCCAGAGACGTACCGGCGCCAGAGACGTACCGGCGCCACAGACGTACCGGGGCCACAGACGTACCGGCAGGGGAGAGCGTGTAGGCTGGGCGACGGCCTCGCCAGCAGGGGCTGACAAACCTTCGCACAGCAATCTAGACATATGCCCGGGCGCCTCCACGGTCGCCGCCGTCACGCTCATTGAGCGGGCCAGGCGGCGCAAGCGCTCGATGGTGACAACCGATGGAGAGGAGCGGCATGGCCGTCGTAACAATGCGGCAACTGTTGGAGGCGGGAGTCCACTTCGGGCACCAGACCAGGCGCTGGAACCCGAAGATGAAGCGCTTTATCTTCGGAGAGCGCAACGGCATCTACATCATCGACCTGAACCAGACCCTGCAACGGGTCGATGTGGCCTACTCCTTCGTGCGGGACATGGTGGCCAATGGAGGCAGCATCCTTTTCATTGGCACCAAGAAGCAGTCGCAGGACCCGATCGCCAAGGCTTCGGAGACGTGCGGCATGCCGTACGTGAACCAGCGCTGGCTGGGCGGGATGCTGACGAACTTCACGACCATCGCCGGAAGGGTCAAGAAGATGCAGGAGTACGAGCGCATGCGCTCGGCGGGCGATTTCGAGGCCATGCCTAAGAAGGAAGCCCTGATCCTGACGCGTGAGCTGGAGAAGCTGGAGCGAAACCTGGGCGGCATCCGGGACATGGCCCGGCTGCCTGACGCCGTGTTCATAATCGACATCAAGAAAGAGCACATCGCCGTCTCGGAAGCCAACAAGATCGGCATCCCGATCATTGCCGTTGTCGACACCAACTGCGACCCCGACCTGGTCCAGTACCCGATCCCGGGCAATGACGACGCCATACGCAGCGGCACGTTGATGTGCCGGGTGATGGCCGAGGCCGTGGAGGAGGGACGCTTCGTCGCCAGCCGCAGGGGGGCTTTCGCCAGCGCCGGGCCGGCCCCCTCGCCCACCATGGTCCGCCCCCTCCGCCCGCCCGCACCGCCGGTCGAGTACCGGGCCCCGGTGGACGAGGCTACGTTCGCGCCCGCCGGTGGAGCGGCCCCGACGGCGACGACGGTGGCCGCGGCAACGGTCGGGGCCGGCACCCCCGTCGCCGGCCCGAGCGGCTCGGGCCCAGATGTGCACGGGCCTGGAGCAGAGGTTCAAGGGGCAGCAGAGGTACAGACGACAGAGGACGCCGAGGCCGGCGACCTGACCGCAGGCGTTAGCACGGCGGCGCCAGAGGCCGGGGCCGGGCGCGGACCGGTAGAGGAGGTGGCGACGGCTGAGGATGCCGCGCCAGAGGCCGCCGCATCGGAAAACGGGAACTAGGAGCGCACGAATATGGCAGATTTCACCGCCAAGGACGTACAGGCCCTGCGCATCGCCACAGGGGCCGGGATGTTGGACGCGAAGCGCGCCCTGACGGAGTCGGGAGGAGATCCGAAGGCGGCCACGACGTGGCTAAGAGAGCGCGGTCTGGGCAAGGCGGCCGAGCGGGCCGGGCGGGGGAGCGAGCAAGGCGCAGTGGCGGTCTCCTACGACCAGGCCGCCAACGCTATTGCCCTGGTCCAGCTGCGCTCGGAGACCGACTTCGGGGCCAAGAGCCCCGATTTCGTCAACCTTGTCAACGAGCTCGCCGCCCTGGTGGCCAGCGAGGGTGAGGAGGCGGTGGACCAGCGCAAGTCGGCCATCGAAGACCTCAACATCTCCATCAAGGAGAACGTACAGTTGGGAGAGGTGGTCCGCTTCCAGCCCGCTCCCGGCAACGTAGTGGGGTCGTACCTCCATGTGCAGAACGACCGGGGCGTCAACGGCGTCATCGTCGAGGTTTCCGGGGGCACCCAGGAGCTCGCCCACGACATTGCCGTCCATATCGCTTTTGGCAAGCCGAG